>JAJQGU010000073.1 GCA_021200315.1 Akkermansiaceae bacterium | reverse complement strand
CTGATGAGCGGCTTGGTACTCGAATCTGTGGTCGTCACGCTCACCGTGAACGTAAACGCCCACGAGTCGAGAGAGTCTGGATCATCTCCGGAGAGGGATGGTGTCCAGTTGACGGTGCCGTTTGTGTCCCCCGTATAGTAGGTGACATCAGTAGTCGTGGGGATCTCGGCGGCCAGGGCGGCGGACGAGAGGAGAGCGAGAGCAATAATGGACTTCTTCATAAATGAGTTAATTTTTATTGGGATGGGGTTATGTGAGTGTCCGCGCACCCGCGCCGCATCCCGCGGCGGAGGAGGGAGAGCGGGGAGAAAACCGCTCCCCGCGCCCAAAGGACGAAAGAAAGCATAGCGGATTTTGAATCCGCCATACAGAAACGCCTCCTGAAATTCGCATGTAATTCATTCCGAATACAACATTTCTTCCTAAAAATACATAACGCCATTATATAAATTCAGGCTGAAATTCACGAAATGAAATTGGGGCGCAGATAGTTTGCCTTCAAAAGAATTTGAATTTTCGGGTTGACAGCGGATTCAAAATCCGCCATGCATCGCCGCTCCCTCCGGCTCCTCCCCCTCACCTCCCGAATTTCCCTTCCCCTCCCACTCCACTTCTCCCCGGCCCGCATCACCTCCAACTCCAAACTCAGCTCTCAGCACTGAATCCAATACAGCCGCGGATAATTTTTGACTTTATCCCGCACATTTCCTAGAATGGCGCGCCGATGAACGCCTCATTTGTGCCAGACGACTACTTCCGCACGCATTCAGCCGCCGAAATTTTCGGGGACGGCGAAGTGTGCGAAGTCGATTTGGGCTGCGGAGAGGGCGGGTTTTTGAGCGCAATGGCGCGGCGCCATCCGGAGCGGCTGTTCCTGGGGGTGGAGCGTCTGGAGGGGCGGGCGAAGATTGCGTGCCGCGCGGCGGAGCGCGCGGGGCTCCGCAATGTGCGGGTGCTTCGGATCGAAAGCCGGTACTTTCTCGAATGGTTCCTGAAACCGGGCCTCATCACCCGTCTGCACTACCTTTTCCCCGATCCCTGGCCGAAAAAGAAGAAGCACAAGAAACGCCTGGTGCAGGCCGACTTTCCGCCCGTGCTGCACCGCGCTCTGGCGCCGGGCGGCGAGTTTCTCTTCAAGACGGATCACCGGGAATATTTCGAATGGGTGAACGAGCGCATGGCGGGGAGCGGGCTCTTCCTCCGCCTCGAATGGAGCGAAGACGCCTTTTTCTACCCCAAAACGGACTTTCAACGGCAATGGGAAGCGAAAGGGAGGGAAATCTTCCGCGCACGCTTCCGGAAAGCTGACGCGGCATGAGTTTCTCCCTTCTTCAGACCGATCCGAGCGGAGCGCGGCGGGGCGTGCTCCATCTGCCCCACGGCGACGTCCAAACACCGGCTTTCATGCCCGTGGGCACGCAGGGCACGGTGAAAACGCTCCACCCGGAAGAACTGCGCGAACTCGGCGCGGAGATTATCCTCGGCAACACGTATCATCTTTCCCTGCGCCCCGGCGCGGAACAAATCGCCTCGCTGGGCGGCCTCCACGCCCTGACGGGATGGGACGGCCCCATACTCACCGATTCCGGAGGCTTTCAGGTGTGGTCTCTCGCACGGCTGCGCAAAATCACCGAAGAGGGCGTGCGCTTCCAGAACCACATCGACGGCGCGCACATGCTGCTCACGCCCGAGAAATCGATGGAAATTCAAGCTCTGCTGGGCAGCGACATCGCCATGCTCTTCGACGAGTGCCCTCCCTATCCCTGCGGACGGGACTACGCGGAGAAATCCCTCGGGCTCACCCTGCGCTGGGCGGAGCGCTGCCGCGGCTGGGCGGACGCGCACAAGCCGGCCTCGGGCGCGTGTGCGCAGAGCCGCTTCGGCATCGTGCAGGGCTCTGCCTACGCCGACCTGCGCAAAAAATGCGCTCTCGAACTGCGCGCCATGGATTTCGACGGCTATGCGGTGGGCGGCGTCTCCGTGGGGGAACCGGAAAGCGAAATGCTGCGGGCCATCGATAACTCCGTCCCGTGGCTGCCGGAAGACAAACCCCGCTACGCAATGGGACTGGGCACCCCCGTCCAGATGCTCGAAATGATCGAACGGGGCATCGACATGTTCGACTGCGTCATGCCCACGCGCCTCGCCCGGCACGGCATCGCGCTCACCCCCGACGGCCCCGTCCACATCAGGAACAAGAAATGGGAACTCGACACACGGCCTCTCGACCCCGCGTCCCCGCCCCACGTCTCCCGCTTCCCGCGCGCGGCCGTGCGGCATTTCTTCCGCGCGGGAGAGGTTCTGGCTCTGCGGCTCCTCTCATTCCAAAATCTTTCCTTCTACCTCCGGCTGATGGCGCAGGCGAGAAGCGCGATCGAGTCCGGCGAATTCGGCGCCTTCAAGGGCGCCTTCATCTCGCAATATCAAGCAAACAACATATCATGAAAAAAATCCGTCATCTCGCCGCGGCCGCGATCGCGCTCGGAATCGCGTTCCCCGCAGCCGCCCAGGAAGCCGCCCCCGCGGAACAACAGCAGCCCGAACAGCAGCAAAGCGCCGCCACGGCAGGCGTCCCCAGCCTGGACTCGGCGAATTCATCAGAGAGAGCCTCCGCGCCCGCGGATTTGGCGGAAACCGGCACCGCGCCGGCTCCCGTGCCCGAGTCCGCGCAGGGCGCCGCCGCCCGGCCGGCCAGGGGAGACGCCCCGCAGCCCTCGGGCTACGAACAATACAGCGGTCTCATCACTTTCGCGCTGCTCTTCATCATCCTCTACATGCTCTTCATCCGTCCCCAGCGCAAGGCGCAGAAGGAGCAGCAGGCCCGCATCAACTCGCTCAAGGTCGGCAGCAAGGTGATCACGAACGCCGGCATCCACGGCGTCGTCCGCAAAGTGAGCGACGCGACAGTCGGACTCGAGATCGCCAGCGGCTTGGAGATCACTCTCCAGAAGGAGGCGATCGCCCACGTGCTGAACGCGGAGAAGAAATGAGAACCGGCGGGAGAGCGGCGCAACTTTGCCCTTCCCGCGGTGTTTCAGGGAAGAATATGAAGCCTGTCTTGTCCATGGCCGCCCTCGGGCTGCTCGCGCTGCCCGTGCAGGATATCGCCGCGGCGGTTCCCTTCGGAACGGGCGGGCCGGCCGCGGGCGTACGGGAGACGCGCGACCAGCGGGGCGAACATCGGAGAGACGAACCGCCCCCTTCCTCCCGGGCGCATACGGCGCGCACCATGCTGATCCGCCAGCTGCTGCTCGACAAATACGATTTGGACGGCAACGGCCTGATCGACGAAAGCGAAGCGATGCGTCTCATCCGCGATGCCGAGGAAGCGCGCAAAGACGCCGAAATGTCTCTGCTGCGCCGCTTCGACACGAACGGCGACGGCAGGCTCGGCGAAGACGAACACGCAGCCATGATGAAAGCCCTGCGCGGACGGCAGGGGAAGGAGGCGCACCGCCCGAAGCCGCGCGGCGGGGAGTCCGGGCGGCCCTCGTCCCCTCCTCCCCCGGAACGGGGAGGGCCTCTCGCGCTGCTGACGGGAAAGCTCCTTTTGGAACGATTCGACGCGGACGGCGACGGCAGAATCGGCCCCGAAGAGAACAGGGCGCTCATGAGCGAGGCGGAAAAGTTGTTCACCGAACTCCGCAGGGAACTGCTCGAACGGTTCGATCGGAACGGCGACGGCAAACTCGGCCGGGAAGAGGCCGAAACCGCCCGCCGCACTCTGCGCGAAGAGCGCAGGCTGGAAAAGGAGTGCCCCTGCCCGGATCCCATCGACATCTATCTGAACACTCATTACGACATGGAAATCATCCGCTCGCTCGACGACCGCGGATGACGCACGGCAAACGCGTTTCCATTCTCATATGAATGGCTATTACACATGCTCCGACCTCCTGTCGGAGGAATTCCGGCGAAGAGAGCCGCGGGCTCGTCTGGCCGTGATCGGCAATCCCATCGCCCATTCAAAATCCCCCCAATTGCAGCAGGCCGCCCTCGACGCGGCCGGCATCCCCGTCTCCTACATCCGCGTCCTGGCCGGGGAAGACGAATTCGAGACCGTCGTGCACCGCCTCCGCGGTCTGGGCTTTTTCGGCGCCAACGTCACTGTGCCCTTCAAGAAGCGGGCCTGGGCTATGGCCATGCGCCTCGATCCCCTCGCCGAGCTCAGCGGCTCGGTCAACACGTTCATTTTCCGGGGGGACGAAATCGAAGGCGCCAACACAGACGGCCCCGGCTTTTCGACGGCGCTGCGGCAGGAAATGAACCTCACCCTGCACAGCCGCCGCATCGTGCTTCTGGGCGCAGGCGGGGGCGCGGGCACGTCTCTGGCCTGTCAGTGCGCGCTCGAGCGCTGCGCCGGCCTCGTTCTCGTCAACCGCACGCTGGAGAAGCTCGACGGGCTTTGCGCGCAGCTGGCACGGCATCGGCCGGGCGCGGTATCCCGCCTGTCCTCCGAAGACGCCGCCGGGGTGATCAGGGCCGCGAAAAAGGCCGAGCTGCTCATCCAGGCCACCTCGCTCGGCCTGCGGGAGGACGACCCCCTGCCCCTGCCTCAGGAAGCTCTTCATCCCGGCCTCGCGGTCTACGACCTCGTGACGCACGACACGCCCCTGCAAAGGCTCGCCCGCAAGCGCGGCCTCAGGGTGGCCGGCGGAGAAGGCATGCTGCTGCATCAGGGCATCGGCGCCTTCCGGCTCTGGTTTCCGAACCGGGAGCCCGACGCCGACGCCATGGCAAAGGCGCTCGCCGCCGCAAGCGAATCATGACAGAGAGCGAACGCAGCTCCGCCATCACCCGCGCCCTGACGCGCTGGTTCGAGACCTCCGGCAGGAGCTACCCCTGGCGCGAGACCCGGGATCCCTGGGCCATCCTCGTCTCGGAGGTCATGCTGCAGCAGACGACTATCCCGGCTGTTCTCAACCGCTATGCGGCATGGATGGCTCGTTTCCCCACCCCGGCCGCGTTGGCCGACGCCACCGAGGAAGAGGCTCTCCGCTCGTGGGAGGGACTCGGCTACTACACCCGCGTGCGCTCGCTGCGGGCGGCTGCGCGGGCAGTCTGCAAACAATACGGCGGCGCGTTCCCCCGCGACGCCGGACTGCTGCGCCGCCTGCCGGGCATCGGCGAATACACGGCGGGCGCGCTGCTTTCCTTCGCGTTCGATCTGCCCGCACCCCTCGTCGACGCCAACGCGGCCCGCGTACTGACCCGCCTGGACAACGACTTCACGCCCGCGGATTCCGCCGAGGGACGCCGGCGGCTCCGGCGGCGGGCGGAGGAATTGCTCGACCGCCGGCGCCCCCGCGTCTTCAACTCCGCCCTCATGGAGCTGGGGCAGACCTTCTGCCTGCCTCATCGGCCGGACTGCCTGCTCTGCCCCTGCCGGGAACACTGCCTCGCCGAAAATCCGGAGGCGCTTCCCGTCAAGACCGCACGCCCTCCGCACGTGGAAGAGACGCATCACGACCTTCTCTGCGTCACCCCCCGAGGCGTACTCGTCGAAAAACAGGCCGAGGGCAAAAGGCACCAGGGCATGTACCGCCTTCCCCGCCGAAACGCCGAGAGCACGCGCGGCCTTCCCCTGCTGTGCAGGCAGAAATACAGCGTCACCCGCTACAAAATCACGCGCCTTCTCTACGCGTCCGGCGATCCCGCCCAGGCTCGTCCCGGCGAGGAATGGATCGGCACGGAAACGCTCGAAAAACTTCCCATGGCCTCGCCGGACCGCAAAATGCTCCGCCGCTTTCTCAATACCCCGATGAAATAAGCCGTCCCGCTCCTCCGTACTTTAATGAGCACCGCTCACCGCATCTCAAATCATTTCATGAAAGCTTCCCTTTTTCTTCTCCTGGCCGGCCTCGTCCCGGCCGCGGACTCCGCGGAGAACAACCCCTCGCGCAATTTTCTCTGGTACGACCGGCCCGCGCGCGTACGCGATATGAAGCTCCCCTGGGGAACGGACAAAGCGAACAACCTCGGCGACGAACAAAACAACCCCGACAATCCGTGGGAACGGCAGGCTCTGCCCATCGGCAACGGCCGCATCGGCGCCATGGTGTTCGGCGGCGACACGACGGAGCGCCTCGCCCTGAACGAAATAAGCCTCTGGAGCGGAGGTTCGTCCTCGGGATTCGCCTACAAATACGGTCCGGAAGCGGGGAAAGACCAATTCGGCTGTTACCTGCCCTTCGGAGATCTGCTCATTGACTTCGGCGGCGGGGGAGAGACGCGGAACTACACCCGCTCGCTCGACCTCAGAAACGGCATCGCCCGCGTGAACTACGAAAGGGCCGGCATTCCTTTCAAGCGCACCATCTTCGCCAGCGAACCCGCTCAAGTGATCGTCATGCACTGCGAGACGGCTCCCGGCAAACTCAATGCGAGGCTCGCCTTCAAACCGTCCGTAAAATCCGCCGTCTCCGCCGCCGGCAGCACGCTGACCATGTCCGGAACTCTCAGCAACGGACTCGAATTCGAAGCCGTGGCCGCGGCTATTCCCCAAAAAGGCAGGATCACCGCCAAAGGCGGGAAACGGACTCTGACCCCCGCGAGCGCCAGGGGGGAAGTTTCGGCCGACCTTTCCAACGCGCCCTTCCTCGAGATCGAAGGCGCGCAGAGCCTGACGATCATTATTTCCATGGCCACCAACTACGTGATGGACGCTTCGAAAAACTGGAAAGGGACCTCCCCGCACGTGCGCAATAAGGCCATTCTGTCCAAGGCCGTCAAAAAATCCCCCAAAGATCTGCAAAAAGATCACACCGCATTCTACAGGAGTCTTTTTGACCGCGTAAAGCTCGACCTCGGCAAATCCTCCGGCGCGAAGGCGGCTCTGCCCACCGATCAGCGCATCAGAGCCTACGCCGACGACCCCGCCGACCCCGAACTCGAATCCACCGTCTACCAATACGGCCGATATATGCTCATCGCGGGTTCGCGCCCCGGCAATCTGCCCGCCAACCTCCAGGGCATCTGGAACAACAGCGTCACCCCGGCCTGGGCCTCGGATTACCACAACAACATCAACCTCCAGATGTGCTACTGGGGCGCCGAGGCGGCCAATCTGTCCGAGTGCCACGAACCTCTGCTGAACTACATTACGGCCATGGCGCCCATACTGCGCGGCGCCACCAGAAGCAGCGCGGCCTTCCGCACCTCCGCCGGCGGCCCCGTGCGCGGCTGGACGGCCCGCACTTCTCAGAACATCTGGGGAGGCAGCGCCTGGGAGTGGAACATCGGCTCTTCCGCCTGGTACGCCCTCCACATGTGGGAACACTACCTCTTCACCCGAGACAAGGCGTTCCTCAAAAACCAGGCATACCCCATGATGAAGGAAGTCTGCCAATTCTGGGAAGATTACCTGAAGGAGCTCGGCACGGACGGCGCCGGTTTCTCCTCCTCCGACCGCCGCGCCGACCTCGGCCAGCTCAAGGGCATCAAGGCCGGCACTCTCGTCGCCCCCAACGGCTGGTCTCCCGAGCAGGGGCCTCATGAGGACGGCGTCGCCCACGACCAGCAGCTCATCTGGGAACTTTTCGACATCACCATCAACGCCGCCAACACGCTCAAGGCGGACAGCGGCTGGGCGTCCCAGCTCGCACGGAAGCGCGACCGCCTCCATCTGCACAGGATTTCACCGCAGGGCTATCTTCAGGAATGGATGATCGACCGCCCCCGCCTCGTCTCGGGGCATCGCCACACTTCGCATCTTTTCGGCGTGTATCCCGGCGCGATTATCTCGTACGAGAAAACGCCCGAAATCGCGAAAGCCGCGGCAAAATCCCTCGAACTGCGCGGCACGACCGGCGACTGCCGCCGTTCGTGGACCTGGCCTTGGCGCACGGCTCTCTGGGCCCGCCTCCGCAGCGGGGAAAACGCCTATGAAATGGTGCGGAATCTCATCCGCTTCAACATGCTCGACAACATGATCACCACCCATCCGCCGCTTCAGTTCGACGGCACCTACGGCATCACCGCAGGCATGACCGAAATGCTTCTGCAGTCCCACGCCGGCAAGATCGAGCTGCTGCCTGCCCTGCCCTCCGCATGGAATCATGGATCGGTCAAGGGACTCAAGGCCCGCGGCAGCCTCACGGTCGACATCACATGGAAGGACGGCAGAGTCACCGGCTACAGGATCCTGTCGCCGGACGCCGCTCCCGAAGCCGTCACAGTCATCGTCAACGGCGAAGAGAAGAGGATCGTTCCCTCCTCCTCCGCCCCGGCCCGGCGGAGCCCGGCGGCTCCCGAAAACGCCTGAAAGGAGATCCGCCGGGGCGCGGCCGCCGGATTTCCCGCCTATTTCCACACCCACTCCGTCCGCACTTCGACATCCGGATGAAGGGACTTGCGGACGGGGCAGCCGCCGGCCGCCTCTTCGAGCACGCGGCGGAGGGGATGGGTACCTTCAAGCGGCACGGTGATGCGGAAAGCGAGGTGCCTGATCATGCCGTCCTCGCCCCCGGCTGCGGCGTCGATCTTCATGCCGGTGAGGTCGGCATTTTTCCGAGCCGCCAGAAACGTCATCATGCTCATCATGCATGAAGACGCCGCCGCGGCAAGCGTATCGGCGGGCGAGGCGAAAAAGCCCAATCCCCCGAGCTTCAGAGGGATGTCGGTGTTCCAAGCCTCCCCGGAGCCCTTGTGGCGGGAAATGCAGCGGAACTGTCTCTCCTGAACGGTCTGTATTTCGAATTCGCTGGTCATGTTTCCAGCATACGCCCGCTGCGCCCCGCCGCGAGAAGTTAGCTCAAACCGTTCGGCCGCCCGCGGCGGCGCGGGCGCACGGGAGGGCGCATCCCGCGCGGAGCGCCGATTCTTCTTGCCATCCTCTGGAGAATCGGATAAACTGCGGCAGGTATGAAAATCTGCCGCGTGTCGGTTCTGGCCGTTTTCCTTCTTCTCGCCTCTCCGAGCGAAGCCGCCGAGGCGCCGGAACCTTTCGGCGCCGTGCCCACGGATCAGCAGGTGGCGTGGCAGAGGATGGAGTATTACGCATTCATCCACTTCGGCCTGAACACGTACACCGGCCGCGAGTGGGGATACGGGAACGAAAGTCCCAAACTGTTCAGGCCCGACCAATTCAACGCCTCGGACATCGCCGCGACGTTCCGGAAAGCCGGCATGAAGGGCATGATCTACACCGCCAAGCATCACGACGGCTTCTGCGCCTGGCCCACGAAAACGACCGGACACAACATCACCAAAAGCCCGTGGAAAAACGGCAGGGGCGACGTGGTGAAAGAATTCGCCGACGCGTGCAGAGAACAGGGCATCCGATTCGGCACCTATCTCAGCCCCTGGGATCGCAACAACGCCGAATACGGGCGTCCCGGCTATCTGGACGTCTACTACGGGCAGATCCGCGAACTGCTGACTCTCTACGGCCCCATATTCGAGATCTGGTTCGACGGCGCCAACGGCGGCGACGGGTACTACGGCGGGGCAAAGGAAAAGCGCAGCATCGGCAGCGCCGACCAGTACTACAACTTTGAAAAAATCGTCTCCATGATCCGGGAGCTCCAGCCCGACTGCATCATCTGGGGCGCGGGCTCGCGGGGCGACGCCCGCTGGGGCGGTTCCGAGAAAGGGCACGTGAACTATCCTCATTGGAGCACAGTGGGATCCGGCGGCGGAGGCGGCGGGACGGGCGTGCGCGGCGGAGAACGCTGGACGCCCGCGGAAGCCGACACCCCGATCAACGGCGCGGGATGGTTCTGGCATCCGGATCAGGCGTCAAAAGTCAAATCCCTCGAAACGCTGATGGACGTATGGTTCGATTCCGTGGGCCGGGGCGCCAACCTGATTCTCAACGTGGCGGCCGACCGCTCCGGCAGGCTCGACCCGGCCGACGTCAGCCGGCTGCTCGAATTCAAGGAAGCGCGGGATCAGCTCTACGCAAAGGATTTCGCCTTGGGTGCCGCGGTGAAGCCGACTCAGGTGCGGGGCGGCGACAAGCGCTTCTCGGCCTCGAACCTGACCGACGGCGACATCGAAAGCTACTGGGCCGTGGAGGACGACAACCTCACTCCCTCGGCCGAGATCACTCTGCCGGCTCCCGCCACGTTCGACGTCGTCCGCCTGCGGGAACAGATCCGCCTCGGCCAGCGCGTCGACTCCTTCACGATCGAGGCGTTCGTAGACGGAAAATGGATCATGATCGACAACGGCGGCCGGACCATCGGCAACCAAGTGCTCCGCCGCCTGAAAAAACCGGTGACCACCGGCAAAATCCGCCTGAACATCACGGGCAGCCAGGCGACGCCCTGCATTTCCGAACTCTCGCTTTTCCGCCGCCCCGCCCCGCTGGCCGGGCCGGTGATCGCCCGCAAAGGCGCCGACCTGCGCATTTCGGCCGCCGGCAGGAGCAGGATCGTCTACACCACCGACGGCAGCGAACCCAACGCCGGCTCCCCGACGTACACGCCGGGGAAAAAATTCAACAGGAGCGGCGTCGTCAAGGCCCGCTGCGTTTTCAGCGGGGGAAAACTCGGCCCCGTCTCCGAGGCGTCCTTCGGCCTCTGCAAAACAGGCTGGAAAGTGAAATCGGCCACCTCCGGCAGCCCCGCGGCCGCGTTGGACGATTCGGAAACGACATTCTGGCAATCGAAGGGAGCCGCACCCCAATCCTTCACGGTCGATATGGGCAGGCCCCACAAGGTCACGGGCTTTTCTTATCTGCCCCGCCAAGACGCATCCCCGGAGGGGATGACGGACCGCTACATCTTCGAAGTCAGCCGCGACGGCAGGTCATGGACAAAAGCGGCCGAAGGCGAATTCTCCAATCTCCGCGCCAACCCGATCAAGCTGGATGTCACATTCCCCGCGCCTCACGCCGGCATCCGCTTCTTTCGCTTCACCGCCGCAAGAGCCATTGAAGGCAGCTGCGTGACAGCCGCGGAAATCGACGTCCTGGGCGAGTAGTTCCTCCGCGGCCCGCCGCCCGGCGGGCGGGCTCTTTTTTCTCCCCGCCGGGGGATGTCCGCTTCCCCCCCGCCCCGCCTGCGGTTCAGCGAAGCCCGCGCAGGAGCAGTTCGGCGTTGTTCTGGGTCTTGGAAATATTCTTGAGCAGCAGCTCCAGCCCCTCCCATCCGGGAAGCTGGGCAAGCTGGCGGCGCAGCGAAAGGACGCGCGGCATCTCGTCCTCGTGATAAAGCCGATCGTCGTTTCTCGTGCCGCTCAGGGAAATGCTGATCGCGGGATAAATGCGCCGCTCAGCGAGTTCCCTGTCAAGGCGGATCTCCATATTGCCCGTCCCCTTGAATTCCTCGAAAATGATCTCGTCCATCCGCGATTCCGTATCGACCAGGCACGTGGCAATGATGGTGAGACTGCCGCCTTCCTCCACATTGCGCGCCGCCCCGAAGAATTTCCTCGGCTTCTCCAAAGCATTCGAGCCCAGACCTCCGGACATGACGCGCCCGCCCGTCTGATTGGCGTTGTACCCGCGGGCCAGCCGGGTGAGGGAATCGAGCAGGATGATCACGTCCTTTCCCTGTTCCACCAGACGCTTGGCGCGTTCGAGCGCGAGATCCGAAACTTGAGCGTGCCGCCTCGACGGCTCGTCAAAGGTGGACGCATATACAGGAACATCCACGCTTTCCTCGAAGTCGGTCACTTCTTCGGGGCGTTCATCGAGAAGGAGAACGAGCAGATGCACTTCGGGATAATTTTCGCGCAGGCTGCGCGCGATGGTCTTGAGAAGCACGGTCTTGCCGCCCCGGGGAGGCGCGACGATCAGGCCGCGCTGCCCTTTGCCCAAAGGCGTGACGAGATCGAGCACCCTCATCGCCGCTGAGCCTATCTTCTTGTTTTCCAAGAGCAGACGCTCCTTGGGGAAAAGGGGCGTGAGCTTCTCGAACTCCGCCCCGGCCCGGTATTGTTCCGCCGGTATCCCCTCGATTTCCAGCACCTCGCCCGCGGCCAGAAATTTATCGTGGCTGCGGCTGCGGCGCAGAAGAACCTTGATCATATTGCCCGGCCGCAATTTATATTTTTTGATCAAATCCCCGGAGAGATAGACGTCATCCGGGGAAGTGCGGAAACTCCTCCGGGGATCGCGCAGCATGGCGTAATGCTCCTTGGCCTGCTCCACCACGCCCGTCAGGTATACGGGAACATCCCGGGAAAGGTATTTCTGCCCGATTTCAAAGACGAGCTGAGCGCGCGCGAGGCTCGAGACGTTCCTCAGCGCCAGATCTTCCGCCCGATTGCGCAGATCGCCGAGGGGGAGCGCGCGCAGTTCATCGAGATTGACAGGCTCGGCCTGCGCCTCCTCCTCATCGTCCGCTCCCTCCAGGCACGCGGAGAAGAAAAGCTTCACCTGCTCTCTCAGAAGCCTCAATGGGCCGTCATTCCAGAAGACGACGTCGGCCCGGTCGATTTTTTCCTGCGTGGGCATCTGGGAATCAATGATCCGCTCCGCCATCTCCGCAGAAAGGGAATTTCTCTCCGCGATGCGGGCAATCTGGGTCTCGCGGGATGCCGCCACCACACAAACTTTGTCCGCCTGAATTCGTTCGCCCGATTCAAAGAAAAGCGGAATATCGACGATATAATGGGAGATTTTCCCGGAAGCCGCCGCCTCCGCCAGACGCATGCGGCACATCTGCATGATGCGGGGATGAATGAGCTCCTCGAGCTTCCTGCGGGCCTCCGGACGGTTAAACACAAGTTCGCGCAGATAATTCCGATCGATGGAATTATCATCGCTCAGACAGCCGGAGCCGAAAGCGGCGAGCAGATCCCTCGCCAAACGGCCGCTTTCCATCAAATGGCCGACTTCCCTGTCGCAATCAAAAAAGCGCGCGCTCTCCCCCCCCATCTGCAGCAGCATGCGGACCGCCTTGGATTTTCCAGACGCGATCCCTCCTGTGACAACGATAACATTCACGAGCGCTAAGATACCGAATCGCCTCTCTTAAATCAAGGCTATTTGAGGGAGAGCGGAAAGACGGGACGGCGCGCTCCCTCCGGCGGATAAACAAAACAATGTGATTCTGAACACATTGCAGACCAAAACCCGGGATCCCCTTCCCACGGGGTTCACCCCGGCAGTCACGCGGACGCGGAAAGCCCGCCTTCCTTCGGGCGGGCTTCGGTCTGCGGACGGGATTACTTGCTGAGCGTCGGCTTCTTGGTGCGGCGCACAGCGCCGAAGCGCTTCTGGAATTTATCAATGCGCCCTTCCGTATCGACAAACTGACTCTTTCCCGTAAAGAACGGGTGCGAATCGGAGGTGATGCCGCAGGAAACCACATAGTGCTCCACGCCGTCGATCATTTCCGTCTTGGAAGAGCTGACCGTGGAACGGGTGACGAAGCGGCGGCCCGTGGTGATGTCCACGAACACAACGGGATTGTACTTGGGATGGATGTCTGCTTTCATAAACTGGTGCTGCGTTACCGACGCAGGGCGGGAGAGATTCTACGGAAACAGAAATCAATGTCAAGACGGAATCTTCCGCGGACATGACTTCGCGGCGCATGCGGCCAGCAGGGAGCGCCGGGCGGAGACGAAACGAGGCCGGGTCAGGCCCCGTCATCCATTGCCGGCAGCTCGCCCGAGGCGCGGAGCTCTTCGTTGATCGCGTCCAGCACGTCGGCTTCGGGGGCGAAATTGGCGTCGTGATGCGAACTGCGAATGAGAGGCCCGGCGGCCACGTGCCGGAAGCCTTTGGCAAGGGCAATGGCGCGGTATTCGTCGAATTGTCCGGGGCGTATGTAGTCAATCACGGGAAGATGCTTTGCGCTGGGACGCAGATACTGCCCCATAGTGAGCACCGTAACGCCATGGAGGAGAAGGTCGTCCATAGTCCGGAGCACCTCTTCCCTCGTTTCGCCGAGGCCGAGCATGATGCCGCTCTTGGTGGCGACCTTCCCGTGCGCGATTTCGAGAGCCATTTGCAGCACTTTGAGAGAGAGCCGGTATTTGGCGCGAAAACGCACGAGGGGAGAAAGGCGTTCGACGGTCTCGAGATTATGGTTGAAAATATGGGGGTGCGCCGCCATGATCGTGCGGATGGAAGCCTCTTCGCCCTTCATGTCGGAGACGAGCACTTCTATGATCGTCCGCGGACTGGCTCTGCGAATGGCCCGGACGGTGGCGGCGATATGGCCGGAAGCGCCGTCGGGGAGATCGTCGCGCGTGGTCATGGTGATCACGGCATGGCGCAGTTTCATGCGGGCCACGGCATCGGCCACGCGCTCCGGCTCGCCGGGATCAAGCGGACGGGGCCGGGCCGTCTTGACGGCGCAGAACCCGCAGGCTCTCGTGCAGATATCGCCGCACACCATGAAAGTGGCCGTACCGTAACTCCAGCATTCGTAACGGTTGGGGCAAAGCGCCTCTTCGCACACGGTGAAAAGGCTTTTGCCCTCGACCATGCGGCGGACCTCCTGAAAGGCGCGTCCGTTGGGCAGACGCACTTTGATCCATGAAGGCTTGCGTTCGTGTGCGGCCGTGTGCGTTTCTTCGCGGGGGTTGCATCCCATATCCGGGAGGGAGTATAGCACGAACCGCCCTTTCCGGTCAATCCGTGCAGTGGCGCGCGGAATATGTTTTTCAAACACGAACCCGGGCCGAACGGCGCCGCCATCACCCATTACAACCCGGACGGCTCCACCGCCGGACGTTCCAAAACGGGCCCCGGCGCCAAGGAGGTGAAACGGAAAGAGACCAAACCGAAACGCCGGTGACATGCGCGGCACCGGCCCGCCGGTGCCGCGTTCAATCCGGATTATACTTGTTCGCGGCGGCTTCGATCCCGTGTTTCACGGCGAAGAGAGAAGCTTCGAGCGCACGATCGAGCGCGAGTTCGAGAAGGCCGCGTTCCTCCGGGCGGAAGTCGCCGAGCACGTGCGAGACCATTCCCCGCCCTTCGGCGGCGCCGATGCCGATGCGCAGCCGGGGGAACCGATCGGTTCCCAAATGGGAAATGATCGACTTCATGCCGTTATGCCCGCCGGAGGAGCCTCCCGGACGGAGCCTCAGCTTGCCGAGCGGAAAGGCCATGTCGTCGTAGATCACAAACACCTGATCCGGCGGGATTTTGAAATAGCGGGCCAGCGGCCCCACGCACCGGCCGGATTCATTCATATAAGTCTGCGGTTTGACGAGCAGCACCCCCGGTCCGGCGGCGAGCTCGCCCCCGCGCGCCTTGTCTTCCCTGAATCCGCACCCCCAGTAGCGCGCCAGACGATCGAGCGCCATGAATCCGACATTGTGGCGCGTGAGCGCATAGGACCTGCCCGGATTGCCCAGGCCGGCGATGATGCGCGGAAGCGGCGGATTCATGGCTGGAGAAGAGAAAAGAACTAAGCGTCCGGCCGGCAGGGGCGTTCCGCCTGCACGGAGGCGGACAGGGAGCGGTTCACGGCATTCAGGTAGGCGCGGGCGGACGCCTCGACCACGTCCGTGGCGGCGCCCTTGCCGGGGATGGGGCGGCCCGTGCCGAAATCGATTTTGAGCGTCACTTCTCCGAGGGCATCGCGCCCTTGGGAGGTGGCCCGCACCTGATATTCCGCCAGCGTGCCCTTCGTCCGGGTAATGCGGTCAATGGCCTTGAACGCGGCATCCACCGGGCCGTTCCCCGTCGAGGACTCCTCCATGCTCCTGCCGGCCTTGACGAGGCGCACCGTGGCCGTGGGACGAGCGCTCGTGCCGGCGACAAACTGGATGAAATCCATGCTCCAGAGGCCGTCGTGCATATCCAGAGAATCGTTCACGAGGGACGAGAGATCGTCGTCGTAAACGAATTTTTTCGAATCGCCGATCCGTTTGAAACGTTCGAAAACATGCTGAAGTTCCGTCTCGGTGAGCACATGCCCGAGCTTCTCGAGGCGCTGCTTTACGGCGGCGCGGCCCGAGTGCTTGGTGAGAGGAAGCTCCGTTTCTCCCCAGCCGATGGACGCGGGGTCTATGATTTCATAGGTTTCGCGCTTGGCGAGAATGCCGTGCTGGTGAATGCCGGATCCGTGGGCGAAAGCGTTTTCGCCCACGATGGCCTTCGACCGCTGCACGGACAGGCCGCTCATCCGGGCGACGACCCGGGAGGTCTTGACGATTTCGCGGATGTCGATATTGTGGGTGACGGCGCCAAAAGATCCCGGGCGGGTGCTGATGGCCATGATCACTTCTTCGAGGGCGGCGTTCCCGGCCCGTTCCCCGATGCCGTTGATCGTCCCCTCCACCTGGCGGGCCCCGGCATTGACGGCCGCCAGGGAATTGGCGACGGCGAGGCCGAGATCATTGTGGCAGTGCACGGAGATGACCGCGCGCTCAATGTTGGGGACGCGCTCCTTCAGACGGCGTATCATCCCGAAATACTCGCCGGGCGTCGTATAGCCGACCGTATCGGGAATATTGACCGTGGTCGCGCCGGCCTCGATCACGGCTTCAACGACTTGGGCGAGAAACTCCTGCTCGGTGCGCGTCGCGTCTTCCGCCGAAAATTCCACATCATCGACAAACGACTTGGCCAGCCGAACCCCCTCCACCGCCATCCGCAGGATCTCTTCCTTGCTCTTCCTGAGCTTGAATTCGCGATGCAGAGGGCTGGTGGCCAGAAAGGTATGGATGCGCCCCCGTCCGCCGGCCGGAGCCACGGCACGCGCCGCCGACTCGATATCCGACGGAACGCAGCGGGCAAGAGCGGCAATGACGCACCCCTTTATTTCGGCGGCGATGGTGTGCACCGCCTCAAAGTCTCCGTCGGAAATGCAGGGGAAGCCGGCCTCGATGACGTCGATGCGCAGCTTTTCAAGCTGACGCGCCACTTCGAGCTTCTGGCGGAGGTTCATGGAGGCTCCGGGACATTGTTCCCCGTCTCGCAGGGTCGTATCGAAGAAACGTACTTGATCAGCCATTGTGGTTAATGCGGGTGAGCCCTCAATTTATCACATGCGGCATGAAATGGCAAGAGCCGGCCGATCAGCGCGCGGCATCCCTTCAGGAAAGAAGGCGCATCAGGGCGTCCCGCCCGGAGGGAAGGCGGCCGAAACAGCCCTCCAGACAATCGGCGGGATTCCGCCCGGGCGCGAGGACGCCGTGCTTTTCCGCCAGACGCTTTTCAAAATGCGTCATCAGGCGCAGACTCGCCCCATGGGCGTCCAGGTAATCCAGCGCGCGCTCGAGCAGTACATGGAATTCCGGAATGGGAGTCCGCTGCTCGACGGTGCCGACGAGCAGCTGCACCATATACCCGGCGAGGCGCAAAGCGGAAAGATCCTTCCGCAGATTCAGGCGGGGGGATTTCAGCCGGACTCCCGTCAGAGCGCAGAGATTTCCGCGCCGGGGCGGAGTCCATTCGAGTTCGCACGCGTGGAAGAGATCGAGCCGGCCGGAAAACGCGCCGCCGGGGCGCAGCGCGCCCCGCGCCGCCGTGCGCATGACGCCGTGCTCATAGGTGCTCCAGACGACGATGAGGCCGCTCTCCCCCAGCGCGTGCGTTCTGAGAATCGTGCCGTCGTCGGTGATCATCGGTCTTTGCTGCGGAGCGATCCGTTCAACGTCAGGCGGAGGGAGGCGGCGCGGCCGGGGAGCCGCCCTCAAGCCGCCCGAGAAGCCTCTCGGCAATGGCTTCCGGAGTAAGTCCGTATTTTTCACGAAGGAGGCGATCGGAGCCATGCTCGACGAACGCATCCGGCCAGCCGACGATTTCCAGAGGAACGCGGAGATTGCAGGCATTGAGATATTCGAGCACGGCGGAGCCGAACCCTCCCGAGACGACATGATCTTCGAGAGTGCAGAACAAAGCGCATTTAGCGGCGAAGGCCCGCAGGCACTCCCCGTCAAGCGGGGAGACAAAGCGGGCGTTCACGACGGCGGCATCCACTCCCCGCCCGCGGAGCAGTCCGCGCACCTTCTCCGCTGTCCTGCACTGGTTTCCCAGCGCGAAAATGGCCACCCCCGCACCATCGTGAAGGATCTCGGCGCGCCCGACGGGAATGGATTCCGGGCGGCCGGGCACGGGGACGCCCTCTCCGGCGCCTCGGGGGTAGCGGATGGCCGAGGGGCCGTCGTTGTATTCGTTCATCGTCTTGAGCATGCGGGCGAATTCAGCTTCGTCCTTCGGCTGCATCAATACGAGACCGGGAATGCAGCGGAGCATCGCGATGTCGAAAAGGCCGTGATGAGTGGGGCCGTCATTGGGCGAAAGTCCCGCGCGGTCCATGCAGAACTTGACGGGCAGCGCCTGCAGGGCGGCGTCATGTTCGATCATATCGACGCAGCGCTGCATGAAGGTGGAATAAATGGCCACATAGGGCTTGAACCCCTGGGCGGCGAGACCGCAGGCGAACAGCGCCGCATGCTCCTCGGCGATGCCGACATCGTAAAAGCGCTTGGGGAACTGTTCGCGGAAAAGATTGAGCATGGTGCCGGTGGGCATGGCCGCCGTGATCGCCGTGATTTTGGGATCGTCTTCCGCCATGCGGATCAGACAGCGGGCAAATTGCTCGGAATACGTGGGAACAGGCGAAGCGCAGACATTCCCGTTGGCGATCTCGTATTTCCCCACCCCGTGGAACTTGCTCGGATTGTCGAGAGCCGGCTTGTAGCCACGCCCTTTCTCCGTGATGATATGCAGAATGGCGAGTTCGTTCCTCGACTTGATGATACGAAGAATCTTGCAGAGCTTCCCGAGATCGTGCCCGTCGATGGGCCCGTAGTATGTAAGCCCCAGATGTTCAAAGAAGCTGGATGGAGAAATGAGGCCCCGTGCCGCGACAATCAGTTTTTCCGCCTGTTTCTTGACCTCGGCGCCGGCCAGACGCTCCAGAAACTGCCGGGATTTGTCGCGCAGCCAGGTGAATGTCTCCGTGGCCTGAAGGCCGGCAAAATAGTGTGCCAAAGCGCCGACATTGCGATCGATGGACCATTCGTTGTCGTTGAGAATGACAATAAAGCGGCGCGTGGTGGTGGAGATGTTGTTGAGAGCCTCGAGCGTGGTGCCGCAGGTGAAGGCGCCGTCCCCCGCCACGGAGACCACGTGGTAATCGTCGCCCTGAAGGTCGCGCGCGGCCGCCATGCCCAGCCCGGCGGAAAGAGCCGTGCCGGCATGCCCCGCCCCGTAGGCGTCATGGGGGGATTCGCTCCTCTTCGCAAATCCGGAAAGCCCGCCGAACTGGCGGATTGTATGCAGCATCGGCGCCCTCCCCGTCAAGAGTTTATGGACATACGACTGGTGGGAGACGTCGAAGAGGATCTTGTCGCGCGGCGTCTCAAAAACTATATGCAGGGCGATGCTGAGCTCCACAATCCCCAAATTGGGGGCGAGGTGACCCCCCGTCTGCGACAGCGTGCGGATCAGCACCGTGCGGATCTCCTCAGCCAGACGGGGCAGCTGCTCCGGGGCGAGCTTCCGCACGTCTTCCGGGGCGGAGATTCCCGCAAGAAGGGGCGGAAGCTCAAAGGAGGGTGAACTCATCGTCATCTGCCTGCGCGGGCTCCTGCCGGGACTCTTCCTCCTTCTGACTCAATTCGAGCTTTTGGATTCGCAGATCGGCTTGCGAGAGTATTTCGCGCCCGCGGCGGATCAGCTTGAGACCCTCTTCGTACAGGGAAATCATTTCTTCAAGCTCAATGGCCGGATCATCCATTTTCTCGTTGATGGTCTCGATGCGGGAGATGATCTGCCCGAAACTGAGCGCGGATTTGTCGTGGGCGTGAACATCCATTTCGGTGTCAGTATGCGGTTTCTTTTTTTCCATAGTAAAGAAGCTGGGCTCCCAGAAGGCTGGTGATATCGTTGAACTTCCCCGTGTTGGACACCCATGTTCCGAGAGGTGTGTCGGCGCCCTCCTTCTCGTGGAAGAGCTCCACGTAGCGGAAGTTGTGCTTGGGCGAAAGAGCCAGCAGCATGCCTTCCATGACCAGGGGAGCGAAATCCCCGTAATTGGTGTAAATGCCGCTCATGCCTGTCGTGGAGTGAGAGACGGGAGAAATCACTATCCCCTGAATATCGGTATGTTTTCTCTCAAGAACGGGCATGATTTTGCTTTCCAGCTCCTCGATGCGCTTGGGGAGCCACAGGGCGTGCCGGTCCGCATACCAGGCGACGGCCCAAGGCATATCGGACATGATGATTTTCTTGCTGTCGGTCATGCTGTTGAGTTTCCCTGAAAGAGCGGGCGGATAATAGGGCGGCCATTGGGGGATGCCCTTTTCCGAAGTCCACAGGCCGATGCGCAGCTCGCCCGGCAGACGGAACAGGAAGGAGCCGGAAGAAATGAGGATGAGGCAGAAAATGACGAAATTGCGGGCGAATTTCTCGCCTTCGCCCATTCGGAGCCGCGCCAGCATGATCAGCACGAGAGAAAGGCCGAACGCGCTCATGAGAGGCGCGAACAGAACATTCAGCTGCCCGGCGGAAAACGCCTGATGAGTGCCGTAGAGCGTCATTCCTATCGTGGCCGCCGTCCACATGCTGAAGGTGGCCCACTTGATGGCCTGCACTTCGGGCTTCTTGAAAGAATGAAGCAGCGCGAGGAAAAAGAACGGCGTGACGACGATGGAGCCCAGGTTGGCGTAGAGATTGTCCATCTGAGACAGCGAGAAGCCGAGAAGCTTCAGTATAAAATCCGAAGCCTGGAAAGGCACGGCGCTCTGCTCCGACGCCCGCATGATGTTCTCCTCTCCCACGCCGAAGGTGTTGTAGATGCTGTACGCGGCGTTCCCGAACAGCGATCCCGTCCATATTTTGTTTCTGATCAGAAACCAGCCGGAAAGAAGAACGACCGCCGCAATCGGAATCAGGCTGTATACCCCCCGGGGGCGGAAATAGATGCCTATGAAAATGGCCAGCCCGATCAGGGGCCAGACTCCGAGCCAGCCGGAAAGGCAGACGAGAGCCATGAGCACCGAGCTCGCGCAGAGCCATTGCAGCTGCTCGGCGCCGCGCTGTGCGACGGACGCGCGCACCGCCATCAGAAGAGCGTGGCAGGAGCCGATGAACAGACAGAGCATCAGCATCTGCGGCAGCCCGCTCACCGCGAACTGAAGGAACAGATTGCTCAATGTGACGAATATGACGCAAATGGACGCGATCAGCTCGTCGAACAAATCCCGCAGGAAAAAGAACATCAGCACGAGAGCCAACAGAAAGAACAGGGACGAGACGGCGGCGATCACTCGATCGGGGGCATAGATATTGCCGCTCGCCTCCGTCATATTGATGTTCTTGGGATCGTCCATCCCGGTCACCTTCAAGGCCACCGCATCCGCCAGAATCGCAAGAGGCGCATAGGTGGTGTCCCGGGCGTGCAGCGGGTTGTATTCCTCGTTCGCCTGCGACGACTCCACCACGTCGACGGGACGCAGCATTTTTGTCGTCAGCCCATTGCCGCGGGCAAGCTCGCGGGCGATCTGCGCCTGATCCATCGCGGCGGGCTGATCGAGGCCGCGGAAGGTGAAGATCAGCTGGAAGGCCGTGAGAAAGAGCGCGAGAATGGCGATCAATATGCGGATGACGTTCTGATTTCCGGATTGTGTTGACATAATTCTGCTCAGGGTGAGGATTGTTTGTCTGATTCGATGTATTCGTTCAGCTTTCTTTGGAGAGTGCGGCGGCTGATTCCCAGCAGTTCTGCGGCGCGTGTACGGCTGCCCCCGACAAAGCGCAGAGCCGCGTAGATGGTTTTTTTCTCGAGTGATTGTAGATTGAAATCAGGGCGGGTTTCAAGCCCAAATTCCCCCCGGGCGCCGCTATTCTCCCACTCCTCCCGGACGGAAGGCAGCGCGGGAAGGTCTTCGGGCGTGATCGTATCCCCGTCGGACATGATCACTCCGTGCTCGACGGCCGTGCGGAGCTGCCGGACATTCCCGGGCCAGTCGCAGGCTCGCAGGACGTCCAGCGTCTCCCGGGAAAACGTCTTGCCCTTTTTGCCGTTCTCCGCGCAGAATTCCTTCAGGAAAGCCTGGGCGAGCAGGACGATGTCGTCCCGGCGCTCCCTCAGGGGCGGCATCTGAATCGTGATGACGTTCAGACGAAAGAAGAGATCTTCGCGGAAGGTGCCGGCAGCGACCAGCTCCTCCAGCCGCTTGTTGGTGGCTGCGACCACGCGCACGTCCACGGGCACGGAATCGTTGGAGCCGACCCGCTCGATCTTCTTTTCCGCCAGGACGCGGAGCAGCTTCACCTGCACCGACGGCTCGATCTCGCCGATTTCGTCGAGAAAAAGCGTCCCGCCGCTCGCCTGCTCAAAGCGCCCGATGCGTCTCTGGGCGGCGCCGGTGAAAGCGCCTCTCTCATGGCCGAAGAGTTCGCTCTCCAGCAGCTGCGGAGAAAGAGCCGAACAATTGACCGCCACAAATTTTTCCTTCGGCCGGCCGGAAAGGACATGAATGGCCTGGGCGACAAGTTCTTTGCCGGTGCCGCTTTCTCCCTCGATGAGGACGGTGGATCTGCTGGGCGCCGCGCGCCTGATCTTGTTGAAGATGGCCTCCATGCAGGGCGTATTCCCCAGCAGTTTGTCAAGCCCGCCCGAGGGCGCGAGGCGGTGGTGAAGATCCTTGTTCTCCTCTTCGAGCGCGGAGGCGCGGTAGGCGCGGAGGAGGAGCATTTCCACCTCGTCGAGATTGAGCGGCTTGGTGACGAACGTGTAGGCGCCGCGCTTCATGGCCTCCACGGCCGCGTCCACGGAACCGTAGGCCGTCATGATGATGCATTGCGGAGGCTTGGGGAACTCCCGCGTCATTTCGAGTATATCCATGCCGGAATCCCCGCCCAGGCGCAGATCGGTGAGCACGAGCTCCACCGGTTCGCTCTCCAGCACGGCTTTCGCCTGCTGACAGCTCGAAGCCGTATAGACGTCGTAATGCGCGTCCAGAGCCATGCTCAGCGCCCGCAGCGTCGACGACTCGTCGTCGACGATCAGAAGAACGGGCTTGAGTGTGCCGCTCGTGGCCATCGGGAAAGGCGAACTCTCTTTCAACCGCCCGCTCCTCACAGAATCCAGAGCCCCTCCGTCTCGTCAAAGCCAAAAAGCACGTTGAACGCATGCACGCCCTGGCCGCCTGCGCCCTTGACCACGTTGTCCTCGGCGCTCAGCAGCAGCACGCGGCCGGTGCGCTCGTCCCAGGCCCACCCTATGTCCACAAAGTTGGTTCTCGAGACATTCTTGGTGTCCGGACACGCGTTCCGCCCCAACAAACGCACAAACGGAGCCCGCGCATAGGCTTCCTCCAAGGCGCGGCCGACGAGGGCGGGATCGGCCCCCTCCCGGAGCTCCGCGCTGATGGTGGTGCATATTCCGGAATTGAGCGGGACGAGATGCGGCGTGAAGGAGATCCTGACCGCCTCCCCGGCCGCCGCGCCGAGCTCCTGCTCGATCTCGCTGAGGTGCCGATGTTTGGGTATCCCGTAGGCGCGCATGCTTTCGTTGCACTCGCAGAAAAGCAGCGAAATGTCCGCCTTGCGGCCCGCTCCCGTCACGCCGCTGGCCGAATTGACCACGATGCCTTTCGTCCTCAGAAGCCCCGCTCTGAGCAGCGGAATCAGGGGCAGGAGGATGCTCGTGGGGTAGCAGCCGGGCGAAGCGATGATCCGCGCCGTGCGGATTTCCCCGCTCCGCCACTCGGGCATGCCGTAGACGGCCTCCTTCAGCAGGTCGGGATCGGGATGGGCCTTGCCGTAGTATTCCTCGTAAACGGCGGGATCGTTCAGCCGGAAGTCCGCGCTCAGGTCAATCACTTTCACGCCCGCGTCCACCAGCCCGCGCGCATATGACGAGGACACCCCGTGAGGCAGAGCCAGAAAGGCGGCTTCGGCTCCCGTGGCCGCGATGGCCCGCACATCCGAATCCGTGAAGGGGAGCTCCGCGCCCGGCACCTGCCGGAATCGGGGGAAGACTTCTCCCAATCGACGGCCCGCATACTGGCGGGAGGTGGCGCACACGAGCTCCGCCCCGCGATGGCGCAAAAGTATTCTGAGCAATTCCTGCCCGGTATATCCGCTCGCTCCTGCGACGGCGACTTTCACTCGTTTCATGGCAAAAATTATCTTGCCACGAAAAAAATGTATTGACAAGAGTAAAAAAGAAGGTAGGATCCCCCGTGCTCCGCAGGCTTCCCCTCCGGAGATGAAAGACGGGCTGTAGCGCAGTCTGGTAGCGCACTTGCATGGGGTGCAAGGGGTCGTGGGTTCGAATCCCGCTAGCCCGACCATTTGGAAACCGCCGGCGGCATGAGCCGCCGGCGGTTTCGCTTTCCGCGCCGGAGGGTGAGCCAAGCCCGAATCGAAACGAGGCGCCTGCCATATTCATTCAATGCAGCACGGCGAGCTCCGCCAAAAAGCCCCTCTCTGCTCACGGGAAATTTCAGGTCGGCGCCATGCCCGGCCGCTCCCTCAGCTTCAAGAATTCCTTTGCATGAGCATGTCCCTGTTCCGTAGCCTTCCGCCGCCAGCACACCGCTTCTTCCCTATTCTGTTTTACACCATATCCGTTAAAATAACAACATCCCAGATTGCACTGCGCACCAGCATGTCCCTGTTCCGCAGCTTTGCGGTACCAACGCACCGCTTTCGTGCAGTCATGCTCCACGCCTTCTCCAGAGATCCAGCAACAGCCCAGACGATACCGGGCGGCGGAAACGCATGGAGCACGGCAAACGCCGCAGTGCGCTTTCTTTTCAAGGAATTTTTCATTTTGACAGTTGATTGGGAACGCGCAGCCGCTCCGCAAGAAAAACGGGGAGCAAGTTCAGCGGATTTTGCACCCGCGTCCATCATAAATTCCGCATCCTTTCGAAAGGAGAGACGCCTGCTCCCTGCCGCCCGGACGGGAGTTCCGGGGCTTGTCTTCCGGCGCGGCGCGGTCTATACTGCCGCGGTGAACGCGACGACAAGCCGGCTTGCATCTCTCGACGCCCTGCGCGGGCTGGACATGCTCTGCATCGCCGGGCTGGATGCACTGGCCTTTGCGCTGGCGGAAGCCAACCCCGGGAGCGGCTGGGCACACGCACTGGCAGAGCAATTTTCCCACAGCCCATGGGAGGGGCTGCGGCTCTACGACCTCATCTTCCCCCTCTTCACCTTTCTCGCGGGCGTGTCGATGTCCTTCTCCCTGGCGCGCCGCAAAACGCGGCGGGAGGCGGCATGGAGGCTCGCCCGGCGCGCGGCGGCGCTGATCGCGCTCGGCTGGGCGGTCAACGGCGCAGTGACACTCGACGCCGGCATGCGCTGCGCTTCCGTGCTCGGGCTCATCGGGCTTTCCTGTTTCGGCGGGGGTCTCGCGTACCTCCTCGCAGGCTGGCGCGGCGCACTGGCCGGAGCGGCGCTGGCGTTGGCGTTCGTCGGCATTGGGCAATGCCTCTACGGCGACTTCACGCCGGAGGGGTGCCTCAACGCCCGCATCGACCAAGCCCTTCTGCCCGGCCGGCTGCACAGCGGCAGCTACGATCCCGAAGGCGTGCTCTGCGTCGTCTCGTCCATTGCCCTCAACCTGCTCGGTCTGCTGAGCGGCTGCTGGCTGCGCCATGCGGCTGGTCCGACGCAGCGCGCACTCGCGCTGCCGCTCGCCGGCGGCGCGCTCTTCTGCCTCGGTTATCTCGTTCTGCCGCAACTGGGCTACCCCTGCGTCAAGAACATCTGGACAGTCTCTTTCGTGCTGGCCTCCGCAGGAATTTCCATCGCGCTGCTCGCACTCTTCCGGCTGCTGGCGGACGCCGCCCCGCTGGGAGCCAAGGCCACATTCCCCCTGCGCGTCATCGGCATGAACGCGCTCGCCTGCTACCTGGTCACGCACCTGATCGACTTCGGAGCGCTCACCCACCGCCTCTTCGCGGGGGTCTGCCGCCTGCTCGCGCCGGCCGAATGGCAGGGCGCCGCGCTCGCTGCCGCCTCCATTCTTCTCGTCTGGGCTCTGATGGCGTCGCTCCACCGGCACGGCGTCTTCTTCCGTGCGTAGAGAGTACCGCACAATCTCCGCAGGCGGCGGGCAAGCCCTGGCGAGCCCACCCGGAGCCGGCGCGGCAGCCGCCCCCTCACGGGCGGCGTCACTGCGCCTTCAGCCGGTCGATCTTCTCCTGCGTTTCATGGCGCCCCTCTTCGTAGAAAGACTCTTCATCGGGGGACAGCTCCTGAAGAAGGCGGTAGAATTCCCCGGCGTGTTCGCGCTCTTCGTCGGAGATTTCCCGCAGGACGGCCCGGGCAAGGCCGTTGTCGGTCGAGTCTGCCAGCTGCGTGTAGAGCTGAATGGCTTCGTATTCCGCGGCGATCATGAAACGAACGGCGCGGACGAGCTCCTGATGGGTCAATTTTCTATCGGCCTGCAGGCCGGAGAAGGCTGTAGCGAATTCGGGCATGGTGTCGTACGGGGGTGTGTTTCGGAAGTGGGACGACCTTCCGCGCCCGAGCGTTGAATGGCAAATCCAACTGATTTCATTCAGCCGCAGGCGGAAGCCCCGGGGAGGGGAGCCGAGACGCTCCAGGGAATCCATTCGCCCGCACCCATCGGGACGACGCTTTCGCCGAACCCCCGGTACAGTGCGGGAATGTGGAAAGGGACATCGGTAAGAACGACCCGTTTCACCGGGGGCGCGAACCCGTAGATGCACCGTGCGTTGCCGGAGACGAACGCCTGCAGGTTTTCGAGTCTGCCGGCTTCGGCGAAGAGCCCTGCGAGCCTCTGCAGAGCGAAGGGAGCGGTGAACACGCCGGCGGCGCAGCCGAGGCACTCCTTATTCGAGCGGGGGTGCGGCGCGGAGTCGCTGCCGAACATGAGGCGGGGATGGCCGTTCAGCGCGGCTTCGCACAGAGCTTCCCTATCTTCGGGACGCTTGACGACGGGCTTGCAGAAGAGCTCCGGGCGCAGCAAGCCCCCCGCGAGATCATCCAGCGTGAACAGCAGGTGCTGCAGGGTGACGGTGGCGACGAGATTCTCGTATTCATCGAGCAGGCGGAGAGCCGCCGCCGTCGTAATGTGCTCCATGCTGATGGTGAGCCCCGGGTATTGCTCCGCCAGGCTGCGGTAGACGGCGAGGAACTCGCGCTCTCGATCCATGACAAAGCCGCGGCTTTCGCCATGCACGAGCAGGGGGACGCCCATTTCCTGCATGACCGCGAGCGTGCGCCCGATGCGGTCGAACCGCAAGACGCCCCCGCCGCTATTGGTGGTGACGCCTGCGGGATAGAGCTTGAGCCCGAAGAAATTGGAGAAGGAACGGGCGGCGAGCAGCTCCCGTTCCCCCTGGTCTTTCAAGAAGAGCGTCATCCACGGGCGGAAGTCCGGCCCGCAAGCCGCCCCGATGCGGCGGGCGTAGGCTTCCATGGCCGCCGCGTCCGTCACGGGCGGCAGGAGGTTCGGCATCACCACGGCGCCGGCGAAGGTTTCCGCGCTCAGCGGCGCGGCAAGACGCAGCATGGCATTGTCGCGCAGGTGCAAGTGCATGTCGATGGGCGATTCGATGGCGATCTGCATGGCGCCAGTATAAATGCCCCCGCCCGGGGAAAAAAGAAAAATCAGCGGAACGGACGCCGCCGCCGGGAAGTCTGGGAAGTGACGCCGCGGCGCCTTGACAGCGACGGGGAGGGAGGATACACTCGAAGTGCCCCATGTCTCACAATCTCGACTTGATTTACGCGCTGGCCGGCGGTCTGACCGCCGCGCTGCTGCTGGGATACATCGCCCGGAAATTGCGATGTTCTCCCCTGGTGGGGTACTTGGTGGCCGGGATGCTCGTCGGCTCTCACACGCCGGGCATCCAGATCGACCAAGACACGGTGAACCAGTTTGCCGAGATCGGCGTGATTCTGCTGATGTTCGGCGTGGGGCTGCATTTTCATCTGAGGGATCTGATCGCGGTGCAGCGGGTGGCTCTGCCGGGGGCGATCGCGCAGATCGCCGCCTCCACGGCTCTGGGCGCGGCAGCGGCGCACGCATTCGGCTGGGGATGGGAGGCCGGCGTCGTCTACGGCATGTCCATTTCCGTGGCCAGCACCGTAGTTCTGACGCGCGTGCTCTCCGACCACCGGGAGCTTCACACTCCGGGGGGGCATGTGGCCGTGGGGTGGCTGGTTGTGGAGGACTTGTTCACGATTCTGCTGATGGTCTTTCTGCCCCTGCTCCTTGAGCCCGGACGCGAGGCGCGGAGCGCATGGAGCCTGGCGGGCTCGGCTGGGGCGATGCTGGCGAAGCTCGTCCTGCTGCTGGCGGTCATGCTGTGGGCGGGGCGGCATCTCATCCCCCGGCTGCTGACGTGGGTGGCCCGAACGGGTACGCGCGATCTCTTCACACTGGCCGTGCTCGTGCTGGCGATCGGCATCGCGGTGATTTCAGCGGAATTTTTCGGAGCCTCGATGGTGCTGGGAGCCTTCCTGAGCGGCATGGCGGTGGGGCAATCGGACTTCAGCGCGCGGGCGGCGGCGGACGCTCTGCCGATGCGGGACGCGTTCGCGGTGCTGTTCTTCGTGTCCGTGGGCATGATGTTCGATCCCGTCTCGCTGCTCGATGGGTGGCCTCTCGCCTTGGTGACGCTGGGCATCGTGATGGCCGGCAAGCCCTTGGCCGCGTTCGCTGTGGTGCGCCTTCTCCGCAAGCCTCTGAGGCTCTCGCTTTCGGTGGCCGCCGCGCTCGCCCAGATCGGCGAATTTTCTTTCATTCTGGTGGCCATGGGTACGCGATACGGGCTCCTTGCCCCCGAAACGCACCATGCAGTGATCGCGGCCTCGGTGGTCTCCATCGCTCTCAATTCGCTGATATACGGACGTCTGCCGAAAATCTGCCGCTTTCTGTGCAAGCGAGGGTTCCGCGAAACGGCGCCGTGTGACGACGCGCCCGAACCCGCCGACGAGGAGGA
The DNA here is from genome assembly GCA_021200315.1 of Akkermansiaceae bacterium. Classification (GTDB taxonomy): domain Bacteria; phylum Verrucomicrobiota; class Verrucomicrobiia; order Verrucomicrobiales; family Akkermansiaceae; genus Akkermansia. The sequence goes on along the minus strand of JAJQGU010000073.1, from coordinate 55,214 downwards.
AGACCGGCAGCGCGTGATCATCGTGGGGTACGGCCCTTCCGGGCAGGTGATCAGCAGAATATTGACGGACAATCATGTGGAGGTGGTCGTGATCGAGATGAACATAGATACGGTGCGCAGGCTGCACCGAGACGGAGTCCGGGCCGTGTACGGGGACGCGGCGCAGTCGGAGGTGCTCAAGGCGGCGGGAGCGGAAAAAGCCGAAGGGCTCATCATTTCGACCTCCGGCGCCCTGGCGCGGGATGTGATCGACGCCGCCCGCTCGCTCAACAGCTCCCTGCGGATTCTCGTGCACACGGTGTACTTGGCCGACGCGCGCAGAATGAGACGGCAACTCGGCACGCTGGTCTTCTCGGGAGAAAAAGAGGTGGCGCTCTCCATGGCGACGCATCTGTTGGAACAGTTCGGCGCGTCGGAGGAGCAAATCGAGCAGGAGCGCAACCGCATTCACACCGAATTGGATTGATGAAAAACACCTCGAAAACGGGCATCGGGATGAAAACTTCCGCTCCGGAGGAGCCGGGCCGAACGGGCAGTTCCGGCTCGATGCAGGGGAAGCATGGGAAATTGCTGAAGGCGGGCATCGCGGCGAAGGCCGCGGCGGTGGTGATTCTGATCGCCGGGGCATGGCCCCTGGGCGGGGCTCCGGCGGTCTATCACAGCGGCTTTCTGTTGTCGCTGGGAGCGCTGATCGGCCTGCTGTGCCTCTGTGCCGGGGCGAGAATGGCGGGGAAACGGTGGCTGCGGCTACTCCCCGCGGCTTTGCTGGCCTTCATCGCGGCCGGCTGTCTCTGCGGGGCGTGGATGTACGCCAAAGCGGGCATTGAATTTGCCCTCAGCGGGGAGTGGAAGTGGTTGGGCAGCCTCGGGCGGTGGGTGACGGCTCTGGCTCTGCTGGGCATCGCGGGGGTGGCCGCCGCGGGAGTCCATCGCCTGATGGATGCGCGCCTCTGGCTGGCCGCTGCGCATTTTTCGCTGGCGGTCATGGGAATAGGCTGTTTTTCGGATTATGCGGGCGAGGTGAAGGGCACCCTGTTTCTCACCACCGCCGAAGAGGGAGCCCCCGTGCCCATGCAGCACGGGCTGCATCAGGAAGGCCGTTCGTACCCGTTCGGGTTCTCGATCGGTCTGCTCGGGTTTTCGGTGGAGTATTACGACGACGCGCCATGCGGCCTCTACGCCTACGAGGAGGGACAGTGGAAATTGAAACGGGAGCTCACCCCGCGGGAGGGCGTACTGCACGTGGAAGAAGGGATCGACGTGCCGCTCGGCCGGCTCAAGACGCTCTCCGGCATGCCGCACCCGATGTATGTGCTGGAAGACGGCCGCGTGCTGCTGAAGGGAGCCGCCCCCGTGAAGTCCTATGACGCTCTCTGCACAGTCACGACCAACGGGCGGGATGAAAAACGCCATGTGCGCGTCAACGAGCCGCTCGCCCAGGGCGGCTGGCTCTTTTACCTCGCGGACTACCGCGAGGTTCACGGCAGACCCGGCGTGTATCTCACGGCCCGGTACGCTCCCGGGCGGCCTTGGATGCTCGGCGGCATGGGCGCACTCCTCGTCTCCACCGCATTCTGGTGCTGGACGCCGCGCCGAGGCCGCGCGCGGGAGCAGCGAGACAATTTTCCCCATGAATGATCCCACTCACGCGCCATGTCCGTTTTCCTGATTCATTATCTCCCGTTCCTTCTGCTCACGCTGTACGCCGCCGCCGCCACCTTCTTCCTCCGGGAACGCGTGCGCGGCGCGGGGGCGCTCTACACGATCGCATGGGGGGGATCGCTGCTGCTCTTTGTGTGCAACTGGACGGCCGCACAGGCTCCGCCTTTCGGGAACATGCATCACGTCATGTGTCTGGTGCCCCTGCTGATGGGGCCGGCATACCTGTATTCCGCGAAAGCGCAGGGGCACGGCTGGCTTCTGCCGCACTACGCGGCGGCCTGCATACTCGCGCTCATCGGCGCGATGTGCATGCCTTTCCAGGCATCATGGCGGCAGATGCCCGCGCTGCAATCGCCCTGGTTCGTGCCCCACGTGACCGCCTACATCGTCTCCTACGGTCTGCTGACGGTGGCGGCCTTCCTCGCGCTCAGCGCCTGTTGGAGCCGGCATCGCGAGGCCCGGCTCACTCAGGCGGCTCACGACACGGTGAAGCTCGCCTTCCCCTTGCTGAGCTTCGGCTTGTGGTCCGGAGCCATCTGGGCGGACGCCGCATGGAGCGGCTATTGGGCCTGGGATGTGAAAGAGGTGTGGTCCCTCATCACTTGGGCTCTCTACCTCGGCTATTTCCATCTCGCTCACACGGGCGCCTCCCCCCATGTGCGCCGCCTCCTGCTGCTCGCCGCTTTTGCCGCGCTGATCGTCACGTTCCTTGTGGTCAATCTAATGCCGGGCATGGAGTCCGTTCACAGCTACGCGCAGTGACGCAGGGGGCCGCAAAAGACCGCCCGCGCACACGAACGGCGCCGGCACCGAGGAGAAACGCCTCCCCAGCGCATTGAAAAAAGGAGAGCACCTTCCGCGGTGCGCCTTTCCCAATCACACAAGGACAGCCCGCCGCATCAATTCGCCGCAGGCATGTCGGCCTGCGCGCCTTCAGGCGAGGGGGCGGTTTTCTCTGCCGATTCGGCGGGCTTCTCCACGCTCTCAGCCGGAACGGCGGCATCCACGGAAACGGGCGCCTGCGCTTCAGGCGCCGCAAGCTTGGCACTCAAATCGATCTCGGGCTCAGGCTCGGACGCAGCCGCACCACCCTCTCCCGCCGCTTGGGCGGCGGGAACCTCCCGAGTCGCCAAATCCGACTTCTCACCGGAGAATTTCTTCGTGACCAGAATGGTCAGCACCAAACTGAGCGCCATGAACAGAGTGCCGAAGAGCACAGTGCCCTTTTTCAAGACGTCCGTCGTACGGGCTCCGAAGGCCATATCCGTCATCTGGGAACCGAAGGCAGCCCCCAGACCCTCCTGCTTCGGCCGCTGCATCAGCACGACGAGAAGCAGCAGGGCACAAACAATCAAAAGGATGGCAAAGACAAGATAAATGCAGATATCAAGCATGACGGCGCAAAGGATAGCTCAAAGACGCGTCAATGTAAAGTCTCGGAAATGATTTCGTTGAGTTCGTTGCAAATGATCTTCTTCGGAACGATGGGCTTGTCATCCAAGGCGAAACTCATAATAACAACGCGTTCCCCCGCCTTGATCAAGTGAGCCGCGCCTCCGTTCACAATGATCTGCCCCGTTCCCGGAGGGCCTTCGAGCACGTAGGTCTCAAAGCGGTTGCCCGTGGTGACGGAAGCGACGAGCACTTTTTCTCCGGGCCAAAGCCCCGATGCGTCCATCAGATCCCGCGGAATTTCAATACTGCCCTCATATTCGACATCGCCACGCGTCACCATGGCCCGATGAATTTTTGACTTGAGCTGCGATATAAGCATGTCTGCAGAATAACGGGAAAGGAATCAAAGCCCCATTCGCCCGAAAGGTCAAGAGAATTCATCGCACCTTTTCAGGCGCCGGGGCTTCGCTGCCCTTCTTTTCCTGTTCACACTCCGCCGGTTATCAACCAATCAATTCTTCAGCATGTTTTTCAGCCAGGAGGGGATTTCGGTTCCCGCGCCGGCAAATGCCTCATTCATCCAGGCCAGCATGTCCGGCACCCAAGCCTGCACCAACATGCCGGCTGCGACCATGCAGGCAAAAACCAACAGAAGAGCCGCCAAGAGGCGTTCCGAGCCGACATGGGACGCCATGCGCGGCACAAGACCCAACCGGGCGTCCCACGTGGCCACCCCGCGCATTCTCACCTGGTACCATGAAATCGCCATCATAAACAGAGGAAGAATGGAATACATGAACCCCACGCCAAACAGGAACACCTGAATGCCGCGATAGATCCCCTGTGATCCCGAAAGGCGGCGCCCATCAAGCCGCGTCACGGAAATGCCGAGAAGCATCTTGCCCGGAGTCGCGCCGTAACGGCTCAGGAGGAAGCCTTCCAGAAAATACATGGGCAGCCATAAAAGCGGGGTGCCGTAAAGAGGATGAAATGGTGCGCCCAGCAGACGCAGCAGTCCGAAAACCAGCGTCATATACAAAACGCTGTCAAGAACGCGCGCCAGAAACCTCAAAACGGGCGGCGGCGCGGCGATCACCTGTATCGGCGCCGTCGGCACAGTCTCCCCAGAGCCCGCATCGGGCAAAGAGGCGCCGCGGACGCTTGAAGGGACGGCGTCGTCCGTTCCCACCGGCGGGAATTCCTCCCTCCCATCCTCTTTAAAATAGAAGGCCAGCGCCGGCAGGTCGCGCAGGGGAGTCCAGTCAGGGCACCCTTTGTGCCAACCCTTGGTTTCAGGGGTAATCTCGCCGCTCTCAAGCAAGGGGAGAAGATCCGGCACAATCGCCGGACCGCACTTTTTCCCTCCGGATATCCAATAAATTTCCATAAGATCAATTGGCTCTAAGTGTTTTCGACGGATCCTGCCGAGCGATCAGGAAGGCGGGAATCGTCGCCGCAATGGTCACCATCAGAAATGCCTGCACCGCTTGGTTCAGCAAAACGCGCGGCTCAATGCGGCACGGAAGCGACAGTCCGTGCGCCTCCATCGGGAAGGGATCCAATCCGATTCCGGCAAGAAAGCCTTGGATCTCCAATCGATAATGGAGCACCAACAGAGCCAGGGCAATCCCCAGCGCAGCCCCCGCCAAGCCGATGATCACCCCCTGCCAGATGAAAATCCGCATAATGGCCGCAGGCGTGGCGCCTAAAGCCTGCATGACCGCAATCTCTCTTCTGCGCTGCATGGACATGGTGAACATGACCGCCATAATACAGAAAGCGGCGATCAGGGCAATCGTCGAAAGGACGAAGCTCATCATGGTTCGTTCATTGGCGATCAGGCGGAACCACGTTTCGAAGCTCTTCTGCCACGGAGTGATCGACCAGAAAGTGCCTTGCGGCCTTTCGGGAGAGGGCGCCATTCCGGGAGGCAGGCAGTCGGCAATCCGCCGTCCGAGATCTCCGGGATTGTTGGGATCCTGAACGCGCACGGCGATGCCCTGCACCGCGTTGGAGCCATCTGCGTTGAACCCCAGCATTTGCTGCCCGATTTCCATGGGCACGTAGACGGCAGGCCCCGGCATGTTTTCCGGAGGCTGGTAAATGCCGATGACCTCGAGATCCACCGGCATGATGAATTCGCTGATGCTTTTGACGGCGCGCCCATCCTCCCTGTCGCGGTCAAGGGAAGCCAGCGCGTCCGCGCTCTTCGTCCATGCCTTCTGGAATTCGGGCGTCAACGAGACCTCCGTCTCCGCCCCCACCCCCATCGGGGCCGCCTCTTCCAAAAGCTCCCACAGAGAGACCAATTCGTCATATTCGCTGTCGCGAAGGCGCCCCCGTTCAAAACGGCGCATATGGCTGCGCAGGGAGGCGATCCGCTCTCCCCCCACTTTCACCTCATAATCCTGCGCCACGCCCACAAGCGTGCGCGCCTCCTCCATAAACTCATGGTCTTCATGAGTGGCCAGAGGTTTTTGGATCAACGCGTAGATGCGGGCAACCTCGTCCATGCTCCCGATCGGGGTGAGATGCAGCACGTCGCCCACGGCCACGCCCAGGGAACGCGCCGTCTGAGCAGAGAGCACGGCCTGCTCGTCCAGCCCCGCGCCGAAATCGAAGCTCCCTTCCCGGAGCAGGGGTTGAAGGGCTTCCATCTGATTGACGTTCGAGCTGTCGATCGCCCGAAACATACACGACACCCTGCCCCGTTCCGATTGAGCCACCGCCTCGCATTCCAACTGGGGGTAGGCCGTCACCACGCCCGGCAGGCTTTTGATGTTTTCGACAATCTGCGGCCAGCCGGTCTCCTCTTCGGTCAGAACGCCCCGACGCTCTCCGTCGTAGTACGAAACCAGAAAGTGCGGGGCAAACGCCAGCACGCGCGATTCCATCTCGCGCTGCAGACCGCTCATCACCGAAAGCACCACCACCAGCACCATCACCCCCAACGCTACCCCCAGCAGACAAATGAACGTAATCACGGAAAACATCGTGCGCAGCGGGTTCAGATACCTCAGCGCGAGCATCAGGCTCAAATGGCGGCGAAGGAGCTTCCTCATAAATCGGTTCGCCCAGTATGCCCCTCTTTTCCCGATCCTCCAAGCCTAAAAGAAGACATGCCGGGGAAAACGCGCATGCCCCCGTCCGCCCGACAAGACGGCGGCGGCCCTCCTCCATACCCTCCCCGCTCCCGATTTTCCGGCATGGCGCGCTGAGCGCTTGACCCCGGCGGAAACTCGGGTAGAATAGCCGCCGAGCTATTTCCCTCCCTCATCCATGATTTCCGACCTCATCTCCGGCTTCTTCAGCAATCCCCTGTACATTTTTCTGACGGGCATCATTCTTCTGGGGCTCTTCTTCTGGTATCTCGCCGCCGAGAAGGATCGCGTGAAAAGGACGGCCGGCACCTTTTTCATCCTGGGCATATCGGTGTTTTCCCTCGCTTCGCTCTTCCACCAGGGGATCAATTACGGCATCGACATCAAAGGCGGCGTGGAGCTGACTCTCGAAGTGCAGTCGAAGTTTGAGAACGGCGTGGAAATAAAGCCGACCGAAGAGGACATGAATCAGGCGTGTACGATTCTGAACGAACGCCTGGACTCCACGGGCACGAGCGAAGTGCAGGTGCTTCACACCAACAACAAGATCCTGATTCAGATTCCGGAGACGGATCCGGAGAAGATCGACCGCCTTGTCCGCACCATCACCAAGATGGCCAAGCTGGAGCTGCTGCCGGTTCATCCCGATTCCGCCCAGCTTGAGGCGGAAGACCGCAAGGTGGTTCCAGGCTACCGAAAAATGGAATACCCGCTGCTCGACGAAGACGGCGCGCCTCTGCTCGACAAGAAAACGGGCAAGCCCGTCGTGGAGCATCTCTGGATTCAAACGGCGCTGGCCGCCCAGCAGCAGGGCACCTACATCACGGGCAAGGATGTGAAGTCCGCCTCTCCGGACTATTCGCGCAAGGGCATCGTGGCCGTGACATTGAGCAATGACGGCGCCGGCAAAATGCGCCAGCGCACCTCCCGGATGCAGATTGGCCGCGACCGCCTGGCCGTGGTGCTCAACGACAAAGTGAAAAGCGCCCCGACCGTGCAGGACGTGCTGGGCAAGGACTTCCAGATTTCCGGGCTCGACGGCAAAGGCGAGGCCGAAGATCTCGCCAAGGCGCTGGCCAACCCCCTGAGCAGCGATCTGAAGGTGCTCGGGCAAAAGAACGTCTCCGCCCAGCTCGGCCAGGCCGCACTGGAGCAGGGCGCCTTCTCGGGCATCGCGGGTTTGGCGGCTATCTTCCTGTTCGTGTTCGTTTATTACCGCTCAGCGGGCATTGTGGCCATGGTCGGCCTGACGATCAACGCCTTGATTCTCCTCGGCCTGATGTCGCTGTTCGGCTTCGTGCTCACGCTCCCCGGCATTGCCGGCATCGTGCTGACGCTGGGCGTGGCGGTGGATGCCAACGTGCTCATCTACGAGCGCATGCGCGAAGAGAAAGAAATGGGACGCACATTTGCCATGGCGCTGCGCAATGCCTATGAGAAGGCGTTTTCCGCCATTTTTGACGCGAACATCACCTCTCTGATCACCGCCGTGATTCTCTTCTGGCTGGCCAGCGGTTCGATCAAAGGGTTCGCCGTCACCACTTCCGTAGGCATTCTCACTTCGATGATCGGCGCATTGGTCGTCACGCGCGTGCTCTTCTTCTGGGGCGACAAGATCGGCCTGATGGATCACCCGAGGTTCCTCAACGTTTTCAAGAACATGAAGACCATCGACTTCATGAAGCAGCGCCGCCTGGCCGGCTGGGGCTCCGTGAGCCTGATCTTCCTGTGCGTCGCCTACGCCGGTTTCCGCGGCGACAAGTGTCTGGGCATCGATTTCATGGGCGGCTCGACGGTCACCTACGTGATCCCCGTGGGCGACGAACAGCTCGTCCGCTTCAAAGACGTGGAACGCGTGGTCAACTCCCTGTCTCTCTCAAAGACGCCCACGGCGCAGGAATTCAAAAACGACCAGACGGCCGACAATTTCAAGATCCGCTGCGCCGACGAGACCGATTCGAGAAAGGTGATCGACGCGCTCAACCGCGAGCTGCCGGGCATGCGGGAACTCGCGCCACCCTCCATCGAAAGCGTGAGCTCTTCGCTGGGCAGCACGTTCTTCCGCACCGCCATCTGGGCTCTGATCGCCGGCATGCTCGGCATCATGCTCTACTTGGCCTTGCGCTATGAATGGTCCTTCTCCTTCGGGGCGCTCGTTTCGACACTGCACGACATGCTGGCGGTGATCGGGCTGGTGATTCTGACCGGCAGCGAGCTGAGCATCATTCATATAGGCGCCTTTCTGACGGTGGCCGGCTATTCGATCAACGACACCATCATCATTTACGACCGCATCCGCGAGCGCCTCCGCTCGGCTCTGCCGTCGGAATCGGTGGAGGAGATCATGAACGAGGCCATCAACTCCACGTTGTCGCGCACCTTGCTGACGTCGACTTCCACCTTGGCGGTTCTTGTCTGTCTCTATCTTTTCGGCGGCCCGTCCATGCGCGACTTTTCGGTGACCATGCTGCTGGGCGTGCTCGTGGGCACCTATTCCTCCGTCTACATCGCTTCCCCGGTGGTGCTCTTCTGCTCGCGCCGGCACGGCCTGCGCAGGGAGCTGCAGCAGGCTGACCGCGCGGCGGGCGTATAATTCACTTTCGCGCCGCATGATGTCCCCCGGAGTCTCCATTGCCGCGGGTTCGCCCGCGGTTCTTCCTTGCGGCGGGCGGGAAGGCGCCGCGCCGCGCCTTCTTTCCGCCCTGCTGGCCTGTCTTTTCTGCATGCTTTGCCTCAATTCCTGTTTCGCGCCGGGGGTGGGCTATGTCCATACGCCCAAGGCGGTGGAGAAGCGCGCCGAGCTGGCGCGGAAGTTCATGGATTTTCTGCCCGGGGAGCGCAAAAATGATCCCGCCGCCCGCGAAGAGGCGAAATGGCTGGCCGATACGGCCTATATCGCCTCGGCGGAAATCGCCCGCCTCAATCGCACCGTGCTTCCCAACTGGATGAACAACATGCTCATCAACGGCAATTTCCGCGACCGCGGCCTCTGCTGGCACTACCAGCACGATCTCTATCGGGAGCTGCGGCGGCGCCCGCTCAAATACTTCCGCGTGGGATGCTGCGTGCGCGACCAGAACCGCGCCGCGGAACACAACTGCGTCTACGTGACCGCCCGGGAACGCGAATGGCCGGAGTGCATTCTGCTCGACCCCTGGGCCCGCGGAGGGTATTTGATGTTCAAGGAACCCGAGGACATCGGGGACAACTGGAAAGATTTTCCCGAAATGGCGGCTCGCCTTTCTGTGATCTACCCCGAAGGGCACAAGCGTTCCTTCGCCCATTGGTACATGATCCGCTGGAAAGACGGGAAATACCACGCCTGGTACGAAAAAGGCAGCGAAAAGGCTCCGCAGTACCAAACCATGCTGGAGAACATCCGCCGATACAAGAACGCCCGCACCACGGCGGACGCGCCGTGAACACGGGCGATGCGGTTGCTCCATGCAGGGGAGCCTCCGTGCCAAGTGTGGAGATTGACCTTGCGCCTTGACGGAAGCGTGTTAGAATAGCCCATATAGGCATTGTTACAAGAGAACTGCGATGGAAGATCAAGAAAAGAACAACACTCAGCAGAAGATACCGCTTGCGGAAAGAAACACGGTGCTTCGCTATTCTGACATGTTGCGCGCCTCGAAGAACATCATCTTCCACGGCGCGCCGGGCACCGGCAAGACCTATCTGGCCAACCAAATTGCCGCATATATTGTCAGCCAGGGTCGCACCAAGGTTTGGAGGGAGCTGACCAAGCAGGAGAAGGAACAGACGGGATTCGTCCAGTTTCACCCAAGCTATGATTATACGGATTTTGTGGAAGGGCTGCGGCCAACAAAGGGTAAAGAAGACGGTTCTATAGGCTTTGAAAGGAAGGACGGTATATTTATGGAATTTGTTAAGCGTGCCCAGAAAGAGGATAAAGATTCCCGGGAAACCGGAGAAAATGTAAGGGAGTATGGAGCACGAGAAACGCTGGAACATTTTCTTGAAAAATGGAAAGAAAGTGGGCAGGAGTTATCTCGGTATACAAATACTCCGGAGCGTAATAGAAAATTCACAATCTCAATCTTCAAAGAGAAATATGCCGCCCACGTTCCAGATAACAAAATATCTGATATAGTCTTCACCGAAAAAGACATGAAGAATATGGCGCAACTACTTGAATCCGGCAAAGAGTTTCCACAACCCAAAGACATTAAGAATGTCCTTCCTAACTTTAAAGGAAACCATCAACTCTTGTCTTATTATTGGGCGATCTGCAAAGCTATTCGAGAGGAGAATCCCAATCGGACTCCCGAAACAAGTCAGGAAAAGGAGTACGTCTTTATCATTGACGAGATCAACCGCGGGGAAATATCAAAGATCTTCGGGGAGCTGTTCTTTGCCATAGATCCCGATTATCGGGGGTCTAAATGTGAGATCCAAACGCAGTATTCCAATCTTCATTCAGATCCTAACGAGAAGTTCTACATACCGGAGAATGTCTACATCATCGGCACTATGAATGATATTGACAAATCCGTGGACAGCTTCGACTTTGCCATGCGGCGGCGCTTCCGCTTTATCGAGCTCCCAGCGGACGAGAACCATGAAATGCTGGCTACTCTTGACGATAAGGCAACGGAAGCTCGTAGCCGCATGAAGGCATTGAATGATCGCATCAGGGCTGAAGAAGGCTTAAATGCATACTATCAGATTGGCCCGGCATATTTTTTGAAACTGGAAGGCCTCAAGTTTGACTTTAAACGGCTGTGGGAAGACCACCTTGAGCCGCTTCTGCGCATGTATATTCAGGGCATCTATTGCGAAGAAAAAAAAGATGTGCTGAATGAATTTAAAAATGCATATGATATGCGGCGGGCAAATAATAAAAAGTCAGATTGATGACGGCGGCGATGAAAACGGATAACCATCTCACAATCAAGGATAACACCCCGGAGCCGCAAAAAAATTTCGATGTAATCCCAGCCCTGACCAGCAAGATCGCGGACAAGAAACTGAGTGATCTTGAGAGCGAGGGGGTGCTCATTTTTCCACTCAATTCTGCAAAGGAGCCATCTTCAAGTGGGGAGCAGCGTATCCTTCGGAGCAATGGCTCTGATTACCTTTCAGGAAATATCATGGGGTTTCTTGGCTTGGAGAATGAACGGCTTGTTATCACATCCTGCTTCGCAGGCAATGACAGTAATGCTTTCTTGCACTATTTGCTTACCAAGGGGCCCGCAAAAGGGATCGATCTGCCGACCGATGCTTCTCAAGAAGAGAGGATTCTGAATTTGCCTCTGCTCCTGTTCCCGGATTATCTGAGAAGAGCGCTGAGAAAAGGGATTTTTAAAACCTATATCCGCCACCACTACAATGACAGCAAAGTCAGAGGCACGATAGACATTGCAAGGCATATCGCACGGAATATCCCGTTCATCGGGAATGTGGCATACAGCCGGCGGGAATATTCTGACGACAATTACCTGATGGAGCTGGTGCGTCACACCATTGAGTTCATCAAACGAAAGTTCGGCAATCGCATTCTTGCCGGAGTGCGAGATGAGGCGGAGCGTGTGAGAGAAGCCACTCCCAAGTACGATCCCTGTGACAAGATGAGAGTCGTCGCTGAAAATGTCCGCATGCCGGTCAGGCACGCCTATTACCATGAATATCGCGATCTGCAGCGCCTGTGCATTTGGATATTAAAGCAGGCATGGCACCGGCCGGGTTCGGGCTCACACCGCATCTACGGAGTTCTATTTGACGGGGCATGGCTATGGGAAGAGTACGTGGCAGAGCTCATCAGCGAGCTATTTCATCATCCGGATAACCGCCGTCATAGAGGCACTCAACATCTGTTTACCGAACAACAAAATAACAAAAAAGAGCCGGAGATTTATCCGGACTTTATCAGCAAGGACAAGGAAAGGCGCATCATCGCGGACGCCAAGTACAAAAAAAAGCTCAAGAATTCAGACTATCAGCAGCTTCTAGCATACATGTTCCGCTTTGACGCGAAGAAGGGATATCTCCTCTATCCCGAAAAACAGTCGAAGGAAGACGTTGTGTACCGGCTGAACAGAGGTTCAACCTACGATAGTGACGTTTCACCGAGAGAGGATGTAACGGTTGTTAATTGTGGTCTGGTAATTCCGCAGGACGTCGGCGATTATGGTGCCTTCCGCAAAGAGATGCAGGCGAACGAACAAGCTTTCATCAAAAGAATCACATAGGCCGGGCTCGAACGGAAGCAAAGCGGGCATGCTGCGTTTTTTCCCGAGGAGGAGCCGGCCGTAGAAGCGCATCACTCTCCCCATACGCCCTCCTCTTCTGTCCCCGAAAGGAGAAACCGAAGGCGTCACCCCTCCTGCCCCGCCCATTCCACGATGGCGGCTTCTCCCTTCCCGAGCTTGAGCTCGCGGATGAGAAGGAAATCGTTCGTCAACACGCCGGCCTCTTCAAGGGGCCGCTCCCCCGCGGGCGTGCGGAGCACGGCTTTTGCGGGCAGCTGCGCCAGCCGCTCGGGGAACCAGAAGGCGACGCGCCCTTCCGCGTCGGCGTTGGCCGTAATGACGAGCCCCCGCTCTCCGGGGACGATATGCCAGGGAGACTGCTCACGCGACTCGTCGAGGCGGGCCGTCCATTTCGGGTCGCCATAGAAGGCAAAGACGTCCCGATCATGCACGAGCCCCATCGCATCCCTGTCGAGCTTGCAGCCCGTCTGCAGCAGAGAGAAGATGAACTGCCTCTGCGCCCCCAGATCGGCTCCCAGCTCGGGCAAGTCGAAATTCACGCTCATGAGACGGGGATACTCCCGCAGTGTGCGCTCGAGAATGAACTGGTTGTTCAGATAACACGCCTCGGCAAAGCTTGACGCGTCGTGATTGCCGAAGAAAAGCTGAAGCGCGCCCCACCCCGCGGCTCCATACCAGGAAGGAACCGTGTAACCGGCGAGCTGACGGCACCCGTAACTGCCTAAAGCCGTGATCGCCATCGAATTGGGAGAGCTGTGAGCATCGCCGAACAGGCAGTTGCCCGCCGCAAGCCAAATGCGCGTTTCGCCGTCCGGCTTTATCTGCGGGTAGTTCTTCCGCCCGATCAGCTCGAGAATGGGCTGCTCGCCTTCGTTCTTTTCGCGGGCGAGAGCGCCCGCATATTCGGGCTTATCGGCCATGGTCAGCACATGGTAGCGCCCCTTCCCCGAGATGATGAGTCCCTTCTCAAAAGGCATTTCGAGATTGTAGACCGTGGCGTGCGACGAAGTGACGAGAAGCTGGAGCGCGTCATTCTCGAGCATGTCGGCGAATTTCCACACGACGCCTTCCTTGGGAATGCGCCGGGAGAATTCTTCCCCGGTTGTCTGCTTGTCGTACATAACGCTGCAAGTGACGCCGTCGCGCGTCTGCTGTACCAGAAAAGGAGCCCAGTCTGTAATGCACACGCACGTTTCAAAGCGGCCGGGGGAGAGATTGGTCGTGCCGCCCGCCCGCTTGACGACGAGGGGAGGCCGTTCTTCCGCCAGCCTCATGGCCGCAGAGGCGTCGGGGCCTGTGACGATGCCCCAGATGCAATCGCCGTAAGGGTCTGCGTCAAACCGGCGGGTCACCCGATGCAGGAAATTGACGGTCTCCCGATTGAATTCCCCGGCGCGGCCCACCACCGCAAGATAGCGGGGAGCCTCGCGTTCGAGCAGCTCGGCGCCGTCCTCAATGCCGCCCGGCGAAACGAGCACCTTTCCGCCGTGCCGAGTCGCCAGCTCGACGGCAACTTCGAGCCAGCCGGACTTGCGGGCCGTCTCAGCGCCGATCAGAACCGCATACCCGGAACTTCCCGCCTTCCCCGGCGCAAAAGCGGCGCCCGAAGCCGATCCCGCCTCGGCCTGCACTTCAGACGGCGCTTCGGGATGAATGGCGGGATCGTCCGCCGGGGTCGACGTGCCTTCCCCGATCTCATGGCCGGGCACGGAATCGGGCAGAACGTAGAAGGACGCCGCGCTGTCGCTGCCGAACACCTCGCGTGCAAGCGCATTGATCTCATCGAGAGTGATACTCCGGAGATCCCGCTCCATGCCGCGGATGAGCTCCAGGTCTTCGGGCCTCGCCTGGCTCACAGCCAAGGCAAGCCAGAAAGCGTTGCTGCGCTTGGCCTTCTCCACATCGGCCAAGCGGGGCTTCAACGCGCGATCCAGTTCATCCTGCGTGATGGTTCCCTGAGCCAGGCGCGAGGCAATGACATTGATGGCCGCATTGACCTTGTACCGGTTGCGCAGCACGCCCGAGCTGGCGATCGTCATGGTGGCGAAGCCTTCGTAGGCGTCGCGGGGCTGCACGCTGACCGTCGGACCGTAAGATTCGCCCAATTCGGCTCGAATCGCGTCAAAAGCGCGTTCCTTGACGATCCTGCCAAGAATCTGCAGGCGGCGGTTGCGGAGCCTGTCGCGCCCATTGCCGCAGGGGAGGATTTGTGCCACGACGGTCTTGTCGACGGACGACTCGCAAGTAAGTGTGCGGACGTCTTTCCAGCCGGTCGTCCGGACGGTCCGCCGGGCATCCGGCACCTCAACGGCATTTTCGGAGCGCGGCGGCATCGCGCCCAACGTCGATTCGACGAGCTTGCCGGCCTCTTCCGGGTCGAAATCGCCGATGATGGTCACCTCCAAGGCGCCTTCGCGCAGCCAGGGGGAAAGCCATTCGCGCACTTCCTGCGACGTCCGTTTCTCCATTTCCCGCTGCTCGGGCTGGGAGAACCGTTCATCCCCGGCTGAAAGAATGCTCGGAGCCTTTGTCCGGAATACGCCCGAAGCCTCGTGCGTCAACCGGGCATAAGCGGCCGGCAGCATGCGGCGGAACTGTATTTCGGCCTCGGGGCGGTAGCCGGGATGCAGAATGCGCGCCGCCAACACCTTCAGGTGCAGCTCGAGATCCCGCGGCGTAGTCGCGCCTTGGAAGAAAAAGCGTTCGTCATCCACCGAAAAGTTTGAGGCGACTGTACGCCCGGCGAAAATGCGCTGCAAATCAGTGACGGAATGCGCTTCGAGCCCCCCTTGGTTGATCACGGCCGCGGCGAGCGCGTTCAAGCCGGGTTTTCCGGCGGGCTGGCTCATGCGGCCGCCATCGATGGCCGCCGCCACAAGAATCTCTCCCTGAGAATAGGGGGTGGGCTTCAAATTCACGCGCACGCCGTTGCTCAGGACAAGCTGTCTCACGCCCAAATCATCGAGATCAGTGCTGGAGACGACGCGTCCGGGATCCCCGACCCATTCATAGGCAAAAGGCTTCTCTTCCACAGCCTCAGGCCGGGCCGGCTCTTTCGCCGCCGCATGCGTGTAAGCTTGGAACAACGCCTCGTCCGTCATGTCGGGAGGCGTCTTGCCCGTGGCCATGACCGTCGGCGAGGGGATGAAGCCTTCCGGCCTCCACACCCCGCGGAGAGCCTCCTGGCACTCCTTGGGCGTCATGGTTTCTCTGGCCTTGCGGAAAATGCGGAGATCTTCTTCGGGAGCGGTGTGCACCGTTTCGTCGCTGATGGATTCGATAAGCTGCGCGGCAACGGCTTCCGCGCGAGCTGTCTTCCATGAAGAGATGGAATTGAGCAGCGCGTTCTCAACCACCGCACAGGCTTCCTTGAATTCGGCATCGCTGAACCCATAGACGCAGGCGCCGGCCCGCTCGCGTTCCGCCACTTCGAGAGCCTCTCTCCATTGTTCCGAATTGCAGCGGATGACAAGCGAGGCCACGTCCGCCGTCTTGAAAAGAGTGTCCTGATCCATTTTGGCCTGCAAAAAGGGCGCATCGCCCTTCCGTGCCATCTTGGCGAACCGCAGATTGAGCATCAGATTGGCCATTTCGAGCGGCAGATCTTTGAGGCGCTGCGCTTCCGTGTCTTTCTCATTGCGGGCGGGAGAAATGGAATTGACAAAAATCGTCACCAAACCGTCTTCCGGATTGGGGAAGACCTTGGCGCGAAGTTCACGCGGCAGTTTGAGCTCCCCGATGTCGCGCGGTTTCGGCTTGGCCTTGCGTTCCATGGAACCGAAGTATTTTTCCACCCATGCCCGGCCCTGCTCCACCGTAATGTCCCCCGCGAGAATCACAGTCATGTTTTCCGGCACATAATGCGTACCATAATAATCATCCACCTGCTGTTTGGTGATGCTGTTGATGATTTCCTCCCTGCCAATCGGGAGGAAATGCGCCGCACGGGTGCCCGGCAATTGGAAATCCAGCATATTCACCATGGCTCGATAGGCCAGGGAATCCCGCGTCTTGAGCTCGCTCACCACGATTCCGCGCTCTTTTTCGATAGCTTCCGCATCCATCGTCGCGCCGTCGCCGAAGTCGCGCATGATTTTCATGGCAAAATCCACCGTCTCGTCCTTCAGGTTGGGCAGATCGAGCATATAAACGGTTTGCTCAAGGCTCGTGTAGGCATTGGCATCTCCCCCGAATCCAAGACCGAGGCGCTGCATCGCCGGGATGAGCTCGCCCCGCTTGAATGTTCGGCTGCCATTGAATTCCAAATGTTCAATGAAATGGGAAATGCCGCTGTTGCTCTCATTTTCATTGAGAGAGCCCACATCCACATAAAGCCGCACACTCATGCGCCCTTTCGGCTCCGCCGTGGGACGGATCATGTAGGACAGGCCGTTGGGGAGCGTCCCGACGACCAGTTCCGGATCCTGACGGAGCGATTCTTCCTTGGCGAATTCGGGCGTCCGCCGCTCCGCGGGCGGCTCGGCCGGTGCCGTCCCCTGCGCGTGGAGCAGAGAACACAAGCTCAGGAGAATCAATGAACAACGTATGGGAGACATTCGCAGCTTCATACCGCTGTCTACTATATAAAATGCTTTTGATGGAAGTCAAGGCCGAAAGAAGGCATCCCCGCGCCGTTCTTCACTCCTGCGGCTGCCCGTGTGTCTTTTCTCCCGCTCCGGACACCATGCCGGGACGGGCGGCCAGAAGGCCGAACACCAATCCACCCAGTCCGTAGACTGTATAAAGGACGGCAATGTACAGCTCCGCATGCGGCGAGCCCACACAGAAATTGCCGACCCAGGCCAGCAGACCGCCCGCGATGAAGCCGACGCCCTGCGACATCCCCGACAGCGCAACAACAGTCGCCTCATCTGCCGCGCGTTGTACGATCAGCCCCATGCCCAGGGTGAAAATGAAGCCGATGCACAACCCGAATATCACCGAAAAACAGGGCCACCAGGACAGAGAGCCGAAGAGCAGCCCCCAGCAGGCGGCAATGGACAAAGGGATGGTGACGAACATCAGCCGGGCCTGCCCTCCCAGCCATTGCACGCACTTGCCGGAAAGCAGCGACGAAGGGATTTGACACAAGGTGGCCAAGGCAAGGACAAATCCCGATTCGTCGGCATTCATGCCGCGCCTGCGCATCAGGGAGGCCAGCCAGATGGTCAGCAGATAGGCTCCCGCCACTCGAAAAAGGTAAAAGATGGACACCGTCCATGCCTTTTTCTGCCCCAACAGAGGCCGTATGCTCGCCTGAAGCCTGCGATGAGTGGTTTTTCCCATGTCTTTCCCGTAATGCATCATTCCCAGCCAGAGAAGAAGAGTCACGGCCAGAGGGACGGCCCAAAAGGCCAGGCCGGGTTTCCACCCGCCCAGCGCTGACGCCAGTGGCAGAGAACACCCGGAACCCACGGAAGTGCCCAGACAGACAAACGCCGTGTAGCCCCCCATGATCATTTCAGAACGGAACGGGAACACATCCTTCAGCACCCCCAGGATGGCCGAGCCGACCACCCCCAATCCCAGTCCGATGAACACCATTCCTCCAAAGAGACCGACCATGCCGCCGTAGCTGCGCCACAAAACACCCAAGACGGCCACGGCCAGAAAAATCAAAACCACCATGCGCGGACGAATGACCGACACCAGTCTCGCTGCCAGCGTCGAAGCCACCCCCAGCACCATCACCGGCAGCACGGCAAAAATCCCGCTGTCCGTCAGGCTCAGCTTCAAATCTCTTTCCAGGTACAGCAGCAGAGGATCTGCCGCCGCAAACGACATGCGCAGATTGAAGCTTACCAGCAGAAACACGATCAGGAAATGCACGCGGCAGGCAGTCCACGGCGGTTCGTCGACAGGAGAAGGCATGAACGAAACATGTAAGCCCAACCCGCTCCTCATGCAAATCTAAACTCCAACTGTTCGCCCGAGCCGGAGGAGGGGGGGGGGGAGAACATCCTCCCGCCAATCCGCCGGAAGAGCGGGGCTTTTCATGGAGGCTGCCGCGCAGGCGTGCACAGACTGAACGGAATGCAAGCCGCTTCTTCAGGTGAAGAGAACGCTTTTGGAGTGGACAGACACCGTCCTTTTCAGTACTATGTGCGCCGGGCGGGCGAATGCTGAAACGCAATTTCAGAAGAACAGAAAGCATCGTGCGGTATTGGGCCGGACGCTCCCTGGAGCTTTGCCGGAAAATCGACTCCGACGAGCCTTCCGCCATGGCGCCCGAAGTGGAAAAAAGGCTGGCTCTTGTCGCGCGCACGCGCCGCATTGTCATCATCGGAGAAAAAGGCTGCGGCAAATCGTCTTTGATCGCCGGGCTGCTCGGCATTCCCTGCATCGCCGCCCATGAGATGAAAGCGCACTTCATCCGCTGGCGTCTCGGCAATGACGACGGCGATTCGGAGAATTCCCGGTTTCTGGGGGACTACCAGCTCGACCGGCTGGAGCTCGTCGACACCGGCGATTGCCGCGAAAATGCCGTGCGCCAGGCAATAGCTCCCCTTTTGGCGGAAAGCGATCTCGTGATTGCGGTCATGGGCGGCGACAACCCTTGGTGCCCCTCCGCATGGGAGCTGCTCTCCGGCTTGCCGGAGGGCTTCCGTACTCTGCGCATCATTGCGCTGACCCACTGCGACCGCCGCTCTCCCGAAGACATCCGGACGATCAAAGCGCAGATCCGGGAACTGAGTATGAAACGCCTCGGCATAGAGCTGCCCCTCTACCAAGTAACGCCCGGCGGGACAATCCAAGGCACGGGTCTCGATGTCTTCGCCGAGCGCGTGCAGGATGCGCTCGATTCTCCCTCCCTGCTCAGGGGTGATCTGCACCGGCTCTACACGGCCGCAGTGAACCTCTTGGACGAACAGGCCAGCATACTCCGGCGGCGCAATCAGATGCTTCGCACAGACAGCGGCTTTTTGAGCGGCATCGACAGCGAGATCGACGTCTTTCAACGCCAGCAGGCCGAAAGCATTCCCAGGCAGGTTCAAGGCTTGGGGCATATCGTGCAGTCACTTGTTCCCGACTTGTCGAACATGCTCTCCTGGCGGTTCGGTTTTCTGGTGACGCCCGGCAAGATGCTTCAACTCGAACGCCTGGGAGAAAAGGTCGACGGATTATATTACAATCTCGTCCGCAGGGCGATTGAAAGGCGGCAAGAGGCGCAGGACCGCGCTTTCATCTTTTCCTGCCGCGAAAACTGGGTTCAGATTCGCCCCCGCATGAAACAAAAGCTCGAATGCGATATAGGCGAATTCCCGGAGAAACAGCTGGAAGAAGAATTGCAGACACTGCGCAGAGAACTGGGGCACATGATGTACAAACCCCTGAATAAATTGGGCGTCAAGCCGTTTCTAATTAATATATGCCATGAGCAAATCACTTGGATGACGCGCATCATCTACATGACTCTGTTCTTCATCATCACAGCCGGCATCTTCGGAGGACTCGGCCACCATACGCTGGGGCTGGCGAGTCTTTCCGTCTGTGCGCTGGTTTGGTTGATCGGCTGCACTATTCTCTGGTGGGAGAAAGCGCGCCTGAAACGCCGCATCGAAGAATTTTCCGCACCGCTGCAAATGACCGTGACCGAAATTCTGCGGCCGGCTCTGCAGCAACTGCTCGTCTCGCGCGTCTCGGCTTACCGCAAACTCTTCACCGAACCGCGTCTTAAAGTGACGCGCAACACGGAGCAGCTCGCCCCCCTCTTGGCCGAGCACCGGGAAATTTATCGCACGATTCGATCGATAGGAAACTACTTGTGAACGGAAAACGGCGAGGTTCGGAACTGCGGAGCGCATCGGGACGCACGGGCACTCGGAAGCCCGGCTTGCCATGTCTCCGCTCTCCGGCAGATTGGGAGGAAATGGACGTGACAAACGCGGGCAGGTGAGGTATGCTCGATGCCGAGATATGAAATACTGCGGTCTTTACACAGCACTGATCACACCTTTTCGCGACGGCAGGGTGGACGCCGAAGCCTATCAGGCCTTGATCGAACGCCAGATTGCCGCCGGAGTCGATGGGATCGTCCCCGTGGGAACGACGGGCGAATCGCCCACCCTCTCGCACAAGGAACATGCGGATGTCATTCGCCTGGCCATTGAGACCGCCCGGGATCGGGTGCAGGTGATTGCCGGCACGGGCTCCAACTCCACCGAAGAGGCCGTTGCCCTGACGCGCGATGCCGAAAAAATGGGCGCTCACGGCACATTGCAGGTATGCCCCTATTACAACAAGCCCTCCCGGGAAGGTCTGTACCGCCACTTCCGCATGGTGGCCGAAGCGACCTCTCTGCCCGTCATGCTCTACAGCATCCCGGGCCGCTGCGGCATCGAAATTCCCGTGGAGGTCATCGTCCGGCTGGCCGCCGATTGTCCGAATGTCATTGCCGTGAAAGAAGCCGGCGGCAGCGTGGACCGAGTGAACCGCCTCTGTGAGGCGCTGCCGGATGATTTTTCCGTCCTGTGCGGCGACGATGGGCTCGCGGTGCCATTTATTTCGTGCGGGGCGCAGGGGCTTGTCTCGGTGACGTCGAACCTCGCCCCCGATTTCATGAAGCGGCTTGTGGACGCTGCGCTCTCCGGCGACATGAACGCTGCACGCGCCTTGCAGAAAAAGTTCTACCCGCTGATGAAAGGCTTGATGACGCTCGACACGAACCCCGTGCCCATCAAGGCGGCTCTCGCCCTGCGCGGTGAAATCTCATGGGATATCCGCCTGCCGCTCGCTCCTCTCCATGAAGAGAAGCAGGATGTGCTCCGCGGGCTTCTGAACCGCTTTCACTTGCTCTGATCGCCATGTTGAACATTCTCGTCACAGGTATTTCGGGGCGCATGGGCAAAGCTGTGCGGCAGGCGGTGGAAGAGAACCCAGACACCCGTCTGGCCGCCACGCACGATGCGGGGCAGGAGCTCGGCCCGGCCCTGGAGAAGGCCGATATCGCCATTGACTTTTCCTTCCACGGCTTCACGAAGGAACTGCTTGCGGAATCCATTCGGCGCCGGGTACCCCTGGTGATCGGCACCACCGGGCATACGGCGGAGGAACGCCGGGCCATCGACGAGG
The DNA here is from genome assembly GCA_021200315.1 of Akkermansiaceae bacterium. Taxonomy (GTDB): domain Bacteria; phylum Verrucomicrobiota; class Verrucomicrobiia; order Verrucomicrobiales; family Akkermansiaceae; genus Akkermansia. The sequence continues at coordinate 33,748 of JAJQGU010000073.1, read as the reverse complement.
CGGCGAAAGAGCTTCCCATTGTGTTTGCCGCCAATTATTCCGCAGGGGTAAATACCCTTTTCTGGCTGACTCGGCACGCTTCCCGTATTCTCGGAGACTCCTTCGACATCGAGATTGTCGAAATGCACCACCGCCACAAGATTGACGCCCCCTCGGGCACGGCGCGACGCCTGGCCGAAGAGCTCTGCAAAACGCGCGGCTACAGTGCGGATGCGGATGTGGCTTGCGGCCGGAAAGGTCTTGTGGGCGCACGGAAGCAGCGGGAAATCGGCATGCACAGCATGCGCGGCGGCGACGTGGTGGGGGATCACACCGTTGTATTTGCGGCCGACGGTGAACGCGTGGAGCTCACACACAGGGCGTCGAGCCGCATGACCTTCGCTTCCGGCGCCGTCCGCGCCGCCCTCTGGCTGCAAGGCAAAGGAACCGGCCTCTATGACATGGAAGACGTGTTGGGGCTGCGGGAGCAATCCTGACTCCGCCTTTTTTCCGGTCTGCCCCGGGAGCCTGATTGCCATGATTGGTTTCTCCCCAGCTTCTCTTCCCTGTGGGATCGCGTTGGGATCCAACCTGGGAGACCGTGCAGCACATCTGGCGCAGGCGATCTCCGCGCTGGAATCCGCCTTCGGGCAGGTGCTCTGTTCCCCTGTTTACGAAACGGTTCCGCAAGGCTGTCCGGCAGGCTCCCCCCCTTATCTCAACGCCGTGGCCGAAGTACAGTGCGATTGGCGCCCCCTGACTCTGCTTGCCTTTTGTCACGACCTCGAACAACGGGCCGGACGCATGCGCACCGGCATTTATGGCGCTCCCCGCACGCTTGACGCGGATATTCTCTACATGGGCTCCCTCGCTCTCGATCTTCCCGGCCTTGTCCTCCCTCATCCCCGGGCACACATCCGGCGCTTCGTGCTGAAGCCCTTGGCGGACATCCGGCCGAAGCTCGTTCTTCCCGGACAGAACGATACGGTGGCCGCCCTGCTTGCCGCCCTGGACGGCGCCGAGCCTGCACCCATTCTTTTTTCGCAATCATGAACACCACTGAAACCATTGCACGCATTCAGGCGCTTCGCGGAGTGCGCCCCATTGCCATGCTGACCGCCTACGACTATCCGACGGCGCGCCTGCTCGATGAAACCGGCGTGGACATCATCCTCGTGGGCGATTCCCTCGGAATGGTCGTAATGGGCTATCCGGATACCACGCACGTCACACTCCCCCACATGATTCACCACGGCGAAATGGTAGCGCGCGCCGTCAAAACCGCGCTCGTGGTAGTCGACATGCCTATCCACACCTACGATACGCCTGATCAGGCCGTGAAATCGGCACGCACTTTGGCGGCCACCGGGGCAGGAGCCGTGAAACTTGAAGGAGGCGTTGAGAAAGCGCCGCACATCGCGGCCATCAGGGCGGCAGGTATTCCCGTAATGGGCCACATCGGCCTCCTCCCCCAAAAAGTGCTCGAAGAGGGCGGCTATAAAATGAAAGGCAGAAGCGAAGAGGAAGCGGCCGCCTTGATGGAGGACATCTCCGCCATAGCCGCCGCCGGCGCCTTTGCCGCCGTGGTGGAGTGCACCAAAGGCTCCACTGCCAGACGCATCACAGCCCGCAGCCCCATACCCACCATCGGCATCGGAGCCGGCCATGGCACCAGCGACGGCGAAGTGGTGGTTATTCACGACCTCGTGGGAGCCTTTCCATGGTTCACCCCCTCCTTCGTCAAGCCGCAGGCTCAAGTTTCCGAAGAAATCGCCCATGCCGTCCGCACATGGAAAGCGCATCTCACACTTCCTTCCTGACCGCCAAGCCCGGCTATACGGGCGCAGCGCCGCCTACGCCTTTCCCCTCACGCGGGGGAGGCAGGGCAAAACGCCGTCGGGCATGTCTCCGTGATGCGTCTGTTCTTCATCAAGCCTTGCATTCGATACCCGTCTTTGTTACCCTGTGCGCATGGCCACCGACAAAAATATCACGATCAAAACCTCCAAGGGCGACATCAAACTGACGGTGTTCGCCTCGAGAACGCCTGTCACCGCCGCGTCGTTTCTCAACTTGGCGCGGCATGGCTTTTACGATGGACTCTCCTTCCATCGCGTGATCGCCGATTTCATGATTCAAGGCGGCTGCCCCGAAGGCACCGGACGGGGAGGCCCCGGCTACCGCTTTGACGACGAATGCCGCCCCGACCTGAAACACGACGCCCCCGGCACGCTCTCAATGGCCAATGCCGGCAAGGCATGGGATGGTTTGGGAACGAACGGTTCGCAATTCTTCATTACTCACACGGAGACCCCGTGGCTCGACGGCAAGCATACTGTCTTCGGCAGGGTGCACGGTAAGGAAGACCAGGCTGTGGTGAACGCCATCCGCCAGGGCGACACGATTCAGACGATTGAAATTCAGGACGATTGCTCCGATTTATTTGATGAGCAGAAGGGGCGTATTGCCAAGTGGAACAAGGTTCTGGGGAAATGAGAAACAGAATGCGGGGGGATTGGTGAACCGTTCCGCGGAAAGCGCCGGCACGTTGTCCGGACATCCGGCTCCCGCCAAATGAGTGAAAGTGGTATTCGCAGTACAGAACCTGCACATTCAGTACGCAGCCCGCGTGCTGTTCGACGATCTGTCCTTCACGGTGAATGAGGGGGAACGGCTTGCCTTTGCCGGGCAGAACGGCGCGGGAAAATCCACCCTGATGAAGTGCATTGCTGGGACGATGGAACCGGATTCGGGGCGGGTGCTTCTGTCTGCCGGCGCACGCGTGGGCTACCTGCCGCAAGAAGGGATCCACGTCTCGGGCCGCTCTCTGTACGAGGAAACGCTGAGCGCGGCCGGCGGTCTTCTCGAAGCGGCCGCACGGGTGGAAGCCCTGTCCGACCAGATGAGCGTCCTGCCTGCCGACTCTCCCGAATACGCCTCATTGCTGGATCAGATCGGGACACTTGAACTGCAACTGCACGACAACGAGCTCTCGAAACTCCGGCCGCGCGCGGAAGCCATCCTGCGCGGGCTCGGATTTCACGAGGAGGACTTCGAACGCGACTGCGGCGAGTTTTCCGGCGGCTGGCAGATGCGCATTGCGCTGGCCAAATTGTTTCTGGGAAATCCGGATGTCTTGTTGCTCGACGAACCCACCAATCACCTCGACATCCGTTCACAGCGATGGATGGAACAGTACCTCAAGGGATTCCGCGGAGCCGTGGCAATCATTTCGCATGACATTGCCCTGCTCGACTCTCTCGTCACCCGCACGATTGCCTTCCACCATGGACGAGCCGAAGAGTACTCCGGCAATTTCTCATCCTTTCTGAAAGAAAGCAGGGAGCGCCGGGAAATCCTCCGGCGCCAATACAAGGCTCAGCAGCGCGAGCTTGCCAAAACCCGCGAATTCATCGATCGGTTCCGTGCCAAGGCCACTAAAGCATCGCTTGTGCAATCGCGCATCAAGCAGCTTGAGAAGATCGAACTCATCGAGCTTGAAGATGACGACGCGGTCATGAATTTCCGCTTCCCCGATCCGCCGCCGGGCGGGCATGTGGTTGTGCGGCTCGATTCGGTGTCAAAGGCATATGGCAGCATTGAACTTCTGCGCGACTTCTCTTTCGTCATAGAAAAGGGCGACCGCATTGCCATCGTAGGCGTGAACGGCGCGGGAAAATCAACATTTACGCGCATCCTCTCCGCCGCGGAGGCGCCGGATTCAGGTGCGCACACTTTCGGGAGCCACACCGAAACGGCCTTTTTCTCACAGACTCACGCCGATGTGCTCGACCCCGGGCAGACTGTACTTGAATGCGTCACCGCCGCCGCCTCGGCCAGAACGGCTCCCATCGTGCGCAACATTCTCGGGTGTTTTCTCTTTCGCGGAGATGACGTATTCAAGCGCATCGGCGTACTCTCGGGGGGCGAGCGTTCCCGCGTGGCGCTCGTGTGCATGCTGCTGAAGCCGGCCAACTTCCTCATCATGGACGAGCCGACGAATCATCTTGATTTCCAGTCGCAAAGCGTGCTTCAAAAGGCTCTGCTCGAATACCCGGGCTCATATTGCATCGTTTCTCACAATCGTTCCTTTCTCGATCCCATCGTCAACAAAGTGCTTGAATTCCGCCCGGGTCTGCCCCCCCGCCTTTTCTACGGCAACGTCAGCAACTATTTGGAAACCGCGGAAAGAGAAGCGGCTCCATTCTCTGCCTCTTCCGCTGCTCGGCCGACAGGAGGCGGCGGCCGCCGGGAAAAACGCCGTGCCGAGGCCGAATTGCGCCGCAGGAAGACCCGGTTCCTGAAACCACTCCAAACTGAACTTGAAAGCCTCGAACAAAGCATCGCCGCCAGAGAGGCACGCAAGGCGGCCGTCATCTCCGAACTCGGACAGCCGGATGTTCTCTCGGACGCCAAGCGCTTAAATGCTCTCACGAAGGAATTTCAGGAGCTCGACAGAGGACTTGAGGCTTCGTTCACCCGCTGGGCCGAACTCAGCGAAGAAATTGAGCGCACCTCGCGAGCCATCGCCCGCAATGAGTTGTAGAAATAAGAAACAAAGCCCACTTCACCGAAGGAGCCAAGAAAAAATCAGGGTTCAAACCCGGCGTTCAGCTCTTGAAAAACCTCCAAAAGGCGTTCTGAACCATAAAAATCGTTGATACTCGCCTTGATGCTCGCCTGCAGGAACTTCCCAAGAGTCTCCTCAAACTGGGAGGCGTACTTCTGCTTAATCTCTTCCTGCACTTCAGGAGTCGGATCTCCCAGAGCCCGGCCTTTTTCCTGAACGCTCTTCAGCGCTGCGGCAATTTCTTCCACACGAGCCGCGGCGGCATCCGCGCTGGTCTTGTCCGTCACGTTGTTGAGAGCATCGCTCAATTCGGAGAAACACTCGAGAATTTCTTTCACAAGAGCCTCCGCAGCATTCTTGTCTGGCGTGGAAGAGGGGGATTGTACCGTCATCTGCGGCTCGCTCGCGGGAGCGGGAGCAGCCTCCTGTGCGGCAAGAGCACCGCCCAATGCAACGGCAAATGGAAGTATCGTGATTGTTTTCATGATGCAAAGGGGAATTGTAGCAGGAGTGAGTTTCATGTCAATCATTTCTTCAACAGGCAGTCTGATGTTCTCCAAGAGCGGAGGATATTCCACGATTCGGCATCCCTCTACGGCAGCGTGTTTTCACTCTCCCGTTCTTTTGCCAGTTCATGACTTTGGAGTAAGACTTCCTGAAAAAATCGGCATGGATATTTGCGGGAAACTGCCGTAGATTATTTCCATGAAGGATCTCAAAATATTCGCCGAGCAGATCGATGAAAAGTCCCGCAGACAGATCGACGCGCTCATGGAGCAGCCGGCCTTTTCCGACTGCAAGGTGCGCATCATGCCCGACGTTCATGCAGGCAAGGGTTGTGTGATCGGTTTTACCGCGGATTTGGGAGAAAAGGTGATTCCCAATATCGTGGGTGTGGACATCGGCTGCGGAATGCTCTGCACATGCCTCGGCAAATTGCAGGCTGACCTCGCCGAACTCGATGATACCATCCGTCGAAACGTCCCCTCGGGATTTGCAGTGAACCGAAACGAGCTTGACGCCTTCGACGAGCTCGAAGCCATGCACTGCAAAGCCCTGCTCAGTAAACCCGACTACCTCCGCCGAAGCCTCGGCAGCCTGGGCGGGGGCAATCATTTTATCGAGCTCGATCGTGATGAAGAAGGGAATATGTACCTCATCATCCATACGGGCAGCAGAAATCTCGGAAAACAAGTGGCGGATCTCTATCAAAAGGAGGCCGTCGTCACTCTTCATGGGAATACCCGTTATCTCGAATTCGTGAAGGCGCTCATTGCTGAATACCGCGCCGCGGGCCGCCGCACAGAAATTCAAGCGGCCATTGACGCCATCGAGCCCCCTGCGTCAATTCCTGCCGCGCTCTGCTACCTCGAAGGAGAGGCTCGTATGCGCTATCTGCATGACATGAAAATCTGCCAGATGTTCGCCAACCGGAACCGGGAGCTCATCGCACGCACGATTGTCGAACGCATGGGATGGGAGGTGCAGGATCAATTCCACACGATCCATAACTACATTGACCACGAATCGAACATCGTGCGCAAGGGGGCAATCTCCGCAAAGAAGAATGAGCGGCTGCTCATCCCCCTCAACATGAGGGACGGCTGCATTCTCGGCACAGGTCTCGGCAATGAAGACTGGAATCAATCCGCCCCACACGGCGCAGGACGTGTGATGAGCCGCACCGCCGCCTTGGAACACCTCACCATGGAGGACTTTCGCGGCTCCATGCAAGGGATCTATACCAGCTCCGTCTGCCCCGAGACGCTCGATGAGGCGCCCATGGCCTACAAAAGCATGGAGGACATTCTCAACCACATCGGCGATAGTGTGGAAACCCGCTGCATCCTCAAACCAGTCTACAACTTCAAGGCGGCAGAGAGTCACCGCCGAATCCAGCGCCGACAGCAGCAGAATCTGCCCCAATAAAGCCTCTGTCCCCGACAGGCGGGTCTGTAACGGCGCATCAGGTCACGCGCCCCTCTTCCTGATGGCTTCGTGGAAGGCATTGATGAATCTCTCCACACCGGGGCGCACCCGCAGAAGGCGGGGATTCCAAGCGATCACAAGATCGCGGTGAAGGGCATGGAACAATGGATGTTCCACTCTGACAAAGGATTCATCAAGATCAATCTCGGCCAGATCGGGCAGTATCGCCGCAAAGGCGCGGCTTTTCATCATTGACGCGGCGCAAGTGAATGACGGCGTTCCGCTGAATGAGGTTATTTGAAGCCCCGCGCCCGCAAGATTTCCCGAAAGTTTTTTGTAAAAAGCGGTGGTCTCGTCAAGCGACACCACGGGGCGATTCCGGATCAGCCACTCGAAGTCGGCCTTTTCCGGCATCATTTCACGGGGGACGTAAAGCGCATACGAAACAGCGGGCGCCTCCCGGCTTTCCAATACGGAAGACGGAAGGACATCCCGTCTCAAGATACCGAGATCGATTTCCATGTCGATCAACGCACCGGCCACTTCGCGGCTGCGCATATTGCGATACGAAAGGGATGCCTGCTGTCCGCGCAACTCAGGAGAAGACAGCGCCGGAGCGACCAGCCAGGCAAGGAGGCTCTCCCCGCTGCCGATGATGAAATGACAAGCCGCATTCTTCGTGCGGCGGCGAAAATCTCCCAGAGCGACAAAGAACTCATTGGAAACGGCCACAAGCTCCCTGCCCTCCTTGGTGAGCTTGAGCTTTCTGCCCGCACGATACGCGAGAGATACCCCGAAAAACTCCTCCAGCTCCTTGATCTGGCGCGAAAAAAGGCTCTGACGGGAGGCGTCTCCCGGGGCGGCGCCGACGATCGAGCCGGCGCGAGAGACCTCTGCGAGAGTTCTCAACCGATCGAGCGACAGGCCACGGTCTTGGAAAAGACTCTCAAACATGGCACACCCGCCTAGAATTGCCGGAAAGCGTCTCTGAATCGAAAAAAGCCTTCTCCGTGACAGAATGCGCCACGTTCGCAGAATATGCCGACATAAACGGTTTATACATTGGAACGGTCTCACCCTAACGTTATTACGGAATATGGCTTCCAAACAGCCCCCAAATCCGAAGGCGGCTGAGCTCCCTTTCCTCCCGCAAATCAAATTCCGCTTGAGCCTTTAAATAAGCCATTGTCTCTGATGTGAACTCAGTCCCCTTTCCTCACTTACACGTCCCTGCCCAAGTAAAAACGAGCCCCGACAGAAATCCTGCCGGGCTCTGACTCACGGTCAACAAAAGGAAACGGATTCTCCATCCTCTGGTATGTAAAGCCGCTGTTCCAATCCGGCAACTTTTGCGAATTTCCTCAAGCCTCGCCGGCTTAAACGGGCATGATTGACCGCATCCATGTGAGTAGCAATGAGAACGGCATCGGGAGCTGCCAATGCGACTTCTTTTACACCATCCACTCCCATAAGAATTGGCGTGCCGTCATACATCTGAGCATTGGCAGCGTTTAGGGCAATGATCTCAGGGGTATGCTTCTCGATGGCCCGACGCACACCATCATACCAAAGCGTATCGCCCGCCACATAGAACACCTTTTCCCCCAGTGCTTTGAACACAACTCCACAAGCATCGGAAGGGAAACCGTATTTTCTGTAATAGTAGGCCGCAGTCACTCCATCTCCATGCAAGGCATCTGTCCGATAGAGTGTCACATCCTGAAAGTTCACACCCCTCTCTGTCAGCACCGTCACGTCCGCAAAGCCCAAGTTGCGCATATCCCCGCTCTCTTTTTCGGATTGGACAAACATTGGCATGCCTTCAGGCAAAGCCTTGGCGGCGCAATCATCAAAATGGTCAAAATGATGCATATGAGTAACAATGACCGCATCCACCGCAATTATCTCGCTGACAGGAACGGGCAAATCTACCAACGGATTGGGTGAGTCATTGTACGGAGAAGGAACAGAAGGCACTGTTCCTCTCGGAGCAAGAAACGGATCAATTAAAAATTTCTTGCCTTTAAACGTGATAATGCTTGTGGCGCCACGGATCTGCCGGAAAATCATTTACCTCTCTCAGCGCATTATAATTATACAGCAAAATATTTCCCGAAAGCGGCCATGAAAGCCATCAATCAGTCGTCACTCGAGAATATCGGTAATAGCTTTGAAATCCCAGCTCCTGCGGAAATTCCGTAAAGCCGGACCACGTATTGTATTCCCGGAGGCCGTTGCGGCCGCAGCTGCCCTGATAAGGAGGACGATAAGTGCATTTGTAGGTGGGAGCCCAGAAAGTCACCAATTCATAAAAGCCATAGCCAATGCGTTCAAATGTGCGGGAAAAACCCTCTACAATGCCCACGGACCAGCCCGCATAATCCCCCTCATTCGAATTCCAGCGAACCATCGTGGTGGGGATCTCCTCGACGGCATAAATAATATTGCCCAAGGCCCGGCCAAGTTTGCGGGTGGCCGTATATTCCGAGGCGGGAGGAGCCTGAATGTCGGCATACGCCGCGGCCGCTGTGCCCAAGAGAATCAGAGCTGAAAGAACTGTGCGCTTCATGGTGGATTTTAAATAGCATTTTCCCGCTTCAAACGCAAGCAAAAACTGAGATCGGCTCAAAATATTTCCATTTCCCCTTGTCCGAAAGCTCTCGGAAAGTCGTTGCCCGCGGCAGACCGAACGCGGGCTCCCTCCTGTGGTCAAACATATTATACACTCGTTACGGGCATATTGAGCGCATGATTTCCGCATGCCGACGTGATCTACAACAGGTCGGCGGGCTTTATTTTGTTCCAATCCTCTTCCGCGAGAGCGCAGGGATCAGGAGCGACATAGTGGCCGGGAGAGATTTCCACGGGAGTCAGATCCATGGTCTTGGTTTCCGGATAACGTGGATGATTGATGCGGTATCCGAATGCGGAACCCGACGGAGGATCGAGAGCGGACGGAATATCGCCGGAAAGGGGGGGAGGCACGCTGCGATATGATGGATCCGCTTTAGGGACGGCAGTCAGCAGAGCTTTGGTATAGGCGTGAAGCGGATGCCTGCAGAGCTCGTCCGCCGGCGCGCTCTCGACAATCCGGCCGAGATACATGACCAGAATTCGGTCCGAGACGTGATGGACCACAGATAAATCATGCGAAACGAACAAGTAGGCGAGGTTTCTCTCCTCCTGCAGGTCAAGCAGCAGATTCAGGATCTGTGAACGCACGGAAACATCGAGGGCGGAGACAGGCTCATCCAAGATCAGAATTTCAGGACTGAGAGCCAGCGCACGGGCTATGCCGATGCGCTGGCGCTGTCCACCCGAAAATTCAAACGGGAAGCGGTCCGCCGCGCCGGTGGGCAGCCCCACGCGCTCCAAGAGCGAAAGCACGAGGCGCCGGCGTTCGCCGGGGGAGCCGATTTTCCTGATCACGAGAGGTTCGGCGACAATCTGGCCGATGCTCATGCGCTGATCCAGGGAATCCGACGGATCCTGAAAAACCATCTGAATGTGCCTTCGCAGCGGCCGCAGACGGCGTTCACTCATGGCGGCGATATCGATGTCTCGGAAGAGAACGCGGCCTGAAGCTGGTTTCAACAGGCGCACGAGTGTGCGTCCGAGGGTGGATTTCCCACAGCCGGACTCACCCACAAGACCGATGGTTTCACCGGGAGAAAGCTCGAAACTGATGTCGTCTACAGCCCGCACCCAATCGGTGGTCCGGCCGAAGATCCCCGTGCGCACAGGAAGGAGTGTTCGGAGGTGCTCGACGCGCAGCAAAATCGGCTGACAGGCGATGGATGCGTTCATGGCAACAGACAAAGGGGGCAGGCCTCGACCCAGTGGCCGGGGCTTATTTCGGTAAGGAGGGGCCGCCGATGAAGAGTCTCACCCGCACGCCCCATACGCTGACAGAAACGGCATCCCCCGACCAGCTCATCGAGAGGCGCGACGTGGCCGGGGATGGTGAAGAGACGCGTTTTGCGGGGGAGAGACATCGATGGGATAGACCGCAGAAGCCCTTGTGTATATGCGTGACGCGGATGCGAGAAAAGCTCGCCCACATCAGCCAGTTCGACAATGCGCCCCGCATACATCACGGCCACGCGGTCGCACTGCTGTGCAATGACGCCCATGTCATGAGTGATGAGAAGGCAGGCCGAACCGCTCTCTTCTCTCAGCTCACGAAGAAGGGAGAGCACTTGCGCCTGCACGGTGACATCGAGTGCGGTGGTGGGTTCATCGGCAATGATGAGCCGGGGGTTGCACGCCAGGGCGATGGCGATCACGACGCGCTGTCTCATGCCGCCGGAGAGCTGGTGGGGATACTCGGAGAGCCTCCTCACGGGATCCGGTATCCGGACGCGGCGAAGGATATCTTCAGCCGCGGAAAGGGCTTCGCCGGAGTTCATTCCATTGTGGATCATGAGAGGTTCGGCAATTTGGCGCCCTATGGTGTGCACGGGATTCAGCGCCGTCATGGGTTCTTGGAAAATGACGCCGATGCGCCCGCCTCGGACGGCATTCATCTCATCGGAAGAGAGCGGGACAAGATCGCGGCCTTCAAACTTGATGCTTCCGCCGAGGATGCGCCCGGCAGGCCGGGGAAGCAGGCGTACGATGGACATGGCCGCAACGCTCTTCCCGCAGCCGGATTCCCCTACAATACCCACGCAAGAGCCCTCGGGGACATCGAGACTAACGCCATCCACTGCGGTGAGCAGGGAGTTCCCTGTCTGGAATGCCGTGATGAGATTGCGAATAGAAAGGAGAGTTTTCATGAATATTTTCCGGAGTGGGGATTTCTAAACGCGATCGGCGGGGCCCCTCTGCCCTTCCGTATCGGGAACGGGGATGAGAAGTTCTTCCTCCGGCATAGGCTCCCCGCGCGCTTTGGCTCGAAAAGTGCGTTCCTTTTCATCTCCGTCGATCCAATAGAGATGGCTGTCGAGAGGATCGTGGAAGCGGGGCGGACAAAACCGATTGCCTGGGCAGTCCGGCCACTGTACCCAGCGCCAGCAGGCAATACGGCGGAAAGTGGTCGTCCACCCCGGCACCCAGACTCCGAGGTCGTGTATACGTTGCTGAATGGCGCGGGAAGCATCGCGGGCCGCCTCGGCCGTGACGGCAAATGTTTCGTCATCCAGCAAACGATCCATCTGAGCATCGGCTGTGGCGGTGATGTTGTTGGAGCCGAGGACGGGTCTGCCGTCTTCATCGAAGGCGAGGGACGAATGGAAGTATTCCCGAAAGATGGGAATGGGCGGAGTGAAAGCCCAGTTCCATACCGCGGCCTGCACCTTTTTGTCCATGGTCTTGAGGTAAAACACCGTGTTATCGAGCTGCTCCACGTGCAATTCAAGTCCGCATCGGGCGGCGTCTTCCTTGAGTATGGCCATGAAATTGGCGTAGAAGGGATCGAGCATGCACGACACCTCGGCCTCGAGTCTCTTGCCTTCGGGGGTGCAAAGCCGGCCATCCCTGTCGACAGCGGTGTAGCCAGCACGGGCGAAGTATTCCCGAGCTTTTGCCGGAGAATATTCGCGGGCTCGGATTTCATTGTTGGTGAACTCACCGAATCCCGTGGCGCTGGTGTGAAGGCGTGTATAGTCCCCTCGGAACACGGTTTCAATCACACGGTCAATGTTGAGCGAATGCTGAAAACCCAAGCGTATATTCACGTCGTTGAACGGAGGACGCGAGCAATTCAAGTAAAATCCATAAGGTGACCGCGGCCAGATGTTGTGAAACTGGATGCGGCGGATGTAGCCGTGATGCACTTCAGCGATTTCAAGTCCCTCGTACCAGTATTCCGGTTCGCGGACGGAGATGGCGTCGAGTTCACCGATGCGGAAAAGTTCCCTGATCTTCTGAAGCTCGGAGTAAAAGGCGTAGTCAATGAAATCCACATTGCAGGAGTAACGCGTGTAGCGGCGGTCGCGGGCCCACCACTCGCGCACGCGTTTCATGCGGATGTGTCTTCCGAACACGATCCCCTCGGGATCCGCCACATAACCGCCCGTGACGGGGGGAATGCGCCACTGGTATTTCTCCGCGAAATCTGGGCCGAATTCACTGTAAAAATGGGCGGGATCGCAGGGGATGCAGGCATTCGCCAAGGGCATGGGATTCGGCGCGGGGAAGTGCACGGCAAGCGTCTTGTCCCCATAAATCGTAATGCCCGAAATGGTGGCAAGATATAAATTGGTGTACCGGGACGAGGCGGCGGGCTCCGAGGTGCGCAGAAAAAGCGCCGCCACGAAATCGCGCGTGGTCACGGGGCGTCCATCCGAAAAGGCGGCCGCGGCGTCAATATGAAAGTAAACTGTGCTTCCTCCGTCGGCAATGGCCCAGCGATCGGCCAACCCAGGGATAAACCGTCCGGTGCCGGGATGGATCATCACGAGATCCATGTTGACGTCGTCGTGCAGCATGCCTTTGAAGCTGTTGTCACTGTTCGGTCCCATGACTCGGAAGGTGTTCGGATAGGAGCGGGCGGAGGCGATGCGCATGACGCCGCCTTTGCGGGCGCGGGGGTCGCCGATGTCAGGTTCTCCCCAGTTGCTTTCCCATGTCAGATTCTCTGGAAGTTCACGGCTGGGGAGGAAGCGAAGGTAATCCGGCCCGGCGGCGCGGGAAAGCAGCCGTTCGCGGCGTTTCCGGGACGCTTCCGCCGCCGTACTTCCGTCCCCGGCGGAGGAAGCGGCACGGGCGGCCCGTGCGTCCTCTTCTGCAAGAGCATCCGCCACCCACTGGCGCACACGCCGATTCCAGCGGGTGGGGAAATCGGGAGCGCCCTGTGCGGCGGCAAAACCGGGGGGCATGCGCCAAGCGCGCACGTAATCCGGCAGTGCGCCCTCCCCATCTTCTCCGTGCGGAAAGGCAAGCGGCATCACGGAATCTGCCGAAGGTTTCCAGCCATACCCCTGTTCGTTCTTTGAATCGCCGCAGGAACAGAGCCCCGGCAGAAGCAGGAAAGGAAGCAGGCGAAGAAACGAACGGCCCGGAAGATTCATTTGTAACATGAAATTCTTTTAGGATCAAATGCTTCCCGAACTGCTTCCCCTGTGAAGGTAACGAGCAGAAGGGAGATCGCCAATGCGGCAAAGCCCGAAGTGACGATCCACGGAGATGAAAGATTGGCAAGGCCGTCATTGAGCAACCGTCCCCAGCTTGCGCAAGTGTCCGGCAAGCCGAACCCTAGGTAGTCCAGCGAAGCGATGGAAAGAATCACGGCCGAAACGCTGAACGGCGCAAGTGTCACGATAATGGCCAGTTGGTTGGGCAGAATATGAGTGAAAAGGATGCGGGGAGTGGAGGCTCCCATCACCCGTGCGGCGGCTACGTAGTCCCGCGTTTTCTCCTTCATGGCGGAGGTACGGAGGAGATATGACATGCTCATCCATCCGAAAAGACTCAGGAGAACGGCGGTCAGGAACAGTCCCTTGAATTGCAGCGGAGCCAGATCTGACAGAATCATGATCACGAACAGAAAGGGGATCTGCGCCAGAATCTCGATGCAGCGCTGTACAATGAGGTCAAAGCGGCCTCCGAAATATCCCATGGACAGCCCGACCGTCAAACCGATGCCGTAGACGATGGGAAGATAGAGCAGAGCAGCCTTCAAATTCACCTGCAATCCTCCGAAAAGCCAAGCCACGATATCGGCTCCTTGGGAGTTGGTGCCCAGCAGATGGCGGCCGATGAGAGGGGGAGAGGGATGGTAGTAGATGAAATGGAACGTTTCAGAGGATTGCTTCAGGAACTCCTTCACCGTACCCTCCCCCGTATAGTGTTCGGAGACCAGTGCGCCTTGGCGGTAACGGGCGGAATAGACTTCATTGCGCCGGCGATCCCATCCCAGCGCAGGGCCGTCCGGCATGCCTTGGCGGAAACGCATTCGAAGGTGCTGATCTGCACCATCCTCCGAATAGAGACGCGAGGCCTGTCCATTGAATGGGCTCGTATCTCCTCGGCGATAAAACAGCCCGCCGCGCCGTTCGAGAGGCTCGATGGGAAAAGGCGCCGCATCCACCGTCGGATCATAAGGAACGGGCGGCATAATCACCTTGGCGGGGAAGCCCGGCTCGCCTTCAAGCCGATCAAGCAGCCGATAATCGGCTTCGGCTTGGGCGGCATTCCCCGCAAGTCCGAACAGACTGCCGGGAAGCACCGTACGCGTGAAAGCGGGGAAATACCATCGGCCGTTCATCTCGACGAAAAGCGCGCGTTTTCCCACAAGGCACTGATCCAGCGCAGCCAAAAAACAAAAAAGAAGAATGAGCAGGAATGAGAAGTACCCCCGGCGGATAGAACGGAAACGTTTCCAGCGGCGGTGCGAGATGGGCGAAATGAACAGACGCGCCCTTGGCAGAGCAAGGAGGCTGACACCCAGCACCAATCCGGCCAGTACGCAGAGCCAACCAAACCAGAGGAAACGGCCTTCATGCGTCCAAATACCCTCATCGAAGCCCGAAGCATGCAGAAAACTCATTTCACGCGCGGCGGTAAACGGCCAGCTCAGTGTAGGCAGCAACAGGCCGCAAAACTCCCCTATCCCCGCAGACAGCGAGAGGACAATCAGGAAAATGGCGAAGACGCGGAGCATGTCATTTGAATTGTATGCGCGGATCAATGACGGCCACGATTGTATCGGCAATCAGGTTTCCCAGCATGAGAAGAAAAGAAGTGAGCAGCAACGTGCCCATGATCAGTGAGTAGTCTTTGTCCATCAAGGCTTGGTAGCTCAGCAGGCCGAAGCCCTGGATGTCAAACACGCGCTCGATCAGAATGGAGCCGCCGACCATCACACTCAACAGACCGCCCAATCCGCTGATGATGGGGATCAGTGAATTACGGAAGGCATGGCGAATGACGGCACGGCGAAAGCCCGCGCCCTTGGCGATGGCCGTACGCATATAATCAGCCGACAGATTTTCCAATGCGTTGTTCTTCATCATCATGGTTGTCACGGCAAAAGTCGGGACGACGTAACAGAGAAGGGGCAGAGCAGTGTGATGGGCAAGATCGAGAGCCTGCCCGACAAGATCCATCTGATCGAAGTCCGATGACGTGAGACCGCAAAGCGGGAAAATCTCAAACCGTGCCCCCAAGTAGACGACCAGCACTGCGCCAAGCGCGAAACCGGGTACGGCGTAGCCGAGAAAAATCAAGGTAGAGGAAAGGTTGTCAAACCAGCTCTTATGGAAGACGGCCTTCGCCATGCCCAGAGGAATGCTCACAGCATAGGTGATCAAAGAGCCCAACAGCCCGAAATACAGCGAAACGGGTATGCGCTGCGCCATCATTGCCCACACGGGCTCGTTGTACTTATAAGAATTGCCGAAATTCCCCTGCGCAATGCCGCAGAAATCCCGTTTCCATGCCACAGCGCGCCATTTACGGCACAGCGGGCTCCCCGCGCGGTCGGCAATCGCCCGCTCATCGCTGATGTGCCTGCGGCGCGCCCAACGCTCCGCGCGGTCGCGGGGAGATTCCAGACTGAGTCTCCACCCCCGGGAGGCCCAATCCTCCAGCGAACCGGCGGAATAATCGACGGGGAAGAGAGCTGCGCCCTTTCGCTGCACGCGCAGCAGCGCGCCTTCACCCGCCAAAGCGAGCTCTCCCGAACCGTCTGCCTCAAGCTCTGTCTTCGAAATCAACATTTTCCTCGGCACTAACCCCAGCCACTGCAGATAGGCCGCCACAATGGGTTCCTGGAGGTTGAACATTTCTTCTAGCCTTTCGACATCGTTCTCATCCGCCAGGGATGCATCTTGAAGAGCGGCCTTGTCACCCGCCAGCGCCCCAATCGTCTGTTGCTGCAACATCTGCTCCACCGGTCCTCCCGGCACCATGCGCGTGATGCAAAACACCAAGAAAGTCACTCCCAACAGGGTGAAAGGAATCAACAAAAAACGCCTGATCAGATAACTCCGCATGCGCGGATGTATTCTAGCAAAAAACGGCATTCCATGGCAAGCACGAAGAAGCGCCGAAACACGCTCCCTCCTTCAAGGCAGCCTCTTTTGCCGGCAGCCCGTCACTATGTCATTGTTTGACATCACGGGAAACTGTGCTATGCTGGCGTTGCTGTCACCCATGGTGAGCGATCTGAAAAAGCGGTTTGGCCTGCTTGAGCTGCCTGCGATTATGGCGGGGTTGCTCACGTTGCTCATCATTTTGTGGGAACTGGTGTGGCGGCACGCCGTCGCCATGGAGGACGAATGGGCGTTCTTGCAGGATACGCGTTTTATGTTGTTCGGACTCGTTGCGTCCAATTTGCTTTTGGGTGTCACACAATGGATCCTCGAACTCATCCGCAAGCGCCGGATCGCCCGATGGGTGCACCTCGAATTCCTCACAGATGCCGCCGCGCTTCTCGTCCTTTCGGACAATATATGGAATTATATGGATATACCGTCCCGAATCCGAATGGATCTCGGGATGGCTCTCAGTACCTTGGTCGGTCTGTTCGCCCTGCTGCACGCCAAAATCTGGTATGATTCACGACGGACGGGAGCTCCGATACGCAGGCGGGCAGCTTGGCCGCCGGCTCTGCTTTTCCTGATGTCCCTGCTGGCACTGATTTTCTTGGGCGGGTTGCTGCTGCTCTCGCCGGGGTTCACAAACGTGCGCCTCTCGGTGGTCGACGCCTTTTTCCTGAGCACAAGCGCAGTGACAGTTACAGGGCTGTCTCCGGTGGAGATCGATACGGTTCTGACCGTTCCGGGCAAAGTCGTGTTGCTGGTGCTGATGCAGGTGGGGGCTTTCGGCGTGATGACATTCACCTATTTCGTGGCTTTGTTGGTAGGTATGGGGCTCTCTGTGCGCGAGCGGGTGACTTTGAGCTCGCTGCTCGATCAAACGGGAGTTTCAAGCATCACCTCCCTGATTAGAACCATGGTGCTGCTCTCGTTCGCCGTCGAGGCGCTGGGGACGCTGAATTTGTACTTCGCGTGGCAGGGTCTGTCCGCCGTCCCCCAGGATCTTCTGTGGTGGTACGCCCTGTTCCACTCCGTGTCGGCCTTCTGCAACTGCGGCCTCACTCTTTTCCCTGACAGCATCGCCACGCCAGGTATATCGGGCAGCATGTGGGGGCAGGGCACTTTCATCTTCCTGATGCTTTGCGGTAGTTTGGGGTTCGCCATTTACTTGGAGATCATCCGGCGGGTGCGCACCCGCTTCGGGCTCGACAAGGGGCCCCTGCCCGTTCACTGGTCCACACATGCATGGCTCGTCATGCGCATGACGCTGATCATGCTGCTGGCGGGGCTCCTCCTCGGCATTCTCGGAGCTCTTGAACCAAGCATTGCATGCAGAGAAAACGGATTCAGTTTCAATCTATTGGAGGGCATATACAATGCCATTGCCGCGCGCACTTCGGGGTTTCACCTCTCAGAGCCCGCCAATCATGGCGTCGTCTATCAATTATTTCTCTGCGTACTGATGTTTATCGGCGGCAACCCGGGTTCCACATCCGGCGGAGTGATGACTTCAGTGGTTGCGTTGGTATTCATGGAAGTGCTGCGTATCCTGCAAGGGAGGCGCGACGTCACCATGCACGGCCGCAGCATCATTCGAAGCAACGTTGAACGCGCAATGGCCACTTTCGTACTGGCCGTGGCCTGGGTGGTGCTGCTTACGTCAGTAATGCTGCTCGTCGAGAATCACGCTCTCCAGGCAGGACGCTTCAACGTGCCTGCCATGTTTTTTGAAGTCGTCAGCTCTTTCGCTACCTGCGGTTTTTCCCTCCGCCTCACCGACCAGCTGAGCAACGCCGGCAAATATATCATCCTGCTCAATATGATCGTCGGGCGAGTGGGATTGTTCTCTTTTGTTCTCATATGGATGGGGCAGAGGCCCCTCAGTGCTGTTCGCTATCCCGATACACACCTTCCTTTATCATGAAATACGTCATCATCGGCATGGGGCAATTCGGCCGCGCCCTTGCCCTCAATCTGGCTCATGCCGGCCGCGAAGTCACCATTCTCGATGAAAAAAGATCGATTGTGAATGAAATGAAAGACGATGTCACGTATGCGCTCAGCGGCGATGCCTCTGATCCCCGCACCCTGCAGCAGCTTGACCTGCTCGGGGACGATTTGCGCGTGATTGTCGCTATCGGAGAAAACTTCGAACGCAGCATCCTCATCACGGCTCAGCTCAAAGAACTGGGGGTTCGCCACATCTTTGCCCGAGCCGTCAACCCAATCCATTCCCGCCTGTTGCAGATGATCGGTGTGGAAGGACAGATCCGAGCCGAGGAAATGGCGGCCGAAATGCTCGCAGCGCGGTTTGTGAACGAATCTCTCATGCACTTCCGCAAGATCGACAGAAGCCACGCCTTGGCTGAAGTACATCTTCCGAACGAATGGGTAGGGAAAATGCTCCGAGATGTCTGTCTGCGTACGCGCTTCCGGCTCAACCTTCTCACGGTGCGGCGCGGCGTACCAGAAATGCAGAGTGCAGACGTGTTGGCTACCCCCGACGAGCCGGTGATTGATTTTCCCACGCCCGAGCTCGTTTTCGAAAATGACGATGTGCTGGTGCTCTTTGGGCAGGAAAAAGACTTGGTTCACTTTGCCGAGCATTTCGGGGTGTAAGAAATTCAGTTCCATGGTTCGTTCCCGCGTCAGCATTCCCGCGCGGCGTTACGCCGCATACATCTTCGATCTCGACGGCACACTCGTAGACAGCATGTGCGCCCACTACAAAGCTTGGCGCCGCGCTCTGCTGCTTTCAGGGGCGCCCGATCACGTCTTCACATGGAATGAGTTCCTTGCCCATGGAGGCCGCTCTGCTCAGGACGTAGTCTCAAGCGTCAACCAAAAACACAGCCTTCAGCTCGATACCGCCGCCGTCTCCAGTCTCAAACGGCAATGCTACCTCGACCTGATTGCCCATGAAAAACTCTCCGCAATCGGAGAAACCATCTCTTTCGTGTTACACCTGAAGAGAAGCGGTATCCCCTACGGCATCGGCACGGGCAGCCTGGCCAAGGGTGCGCGGGCCACCTTGGCGGCAGCCGGCATTGAAAATCTTTTCGACATTATCATCACTCCCGAAGACGTGCTTCACGGCAAACCAGCACCAGACATATTCCTGAAAGTGGCTGAAATTCTGGGGGCACCCCCTGACAAATGTCTCGTATTTGAGGATGCCGAGCCCGGCTTGGAAGCTGCGGCCGCAGCGGGGATGGACAGCGTGCAAGTGCTTCCACCCGCAAAGCCTTTCTGAGCCGACGCCATGTGCATTGGCAGCAGCTTCGGCAATCGTGTGCACATACCCGCTCCCGGCATCAACAGCGAGATGAATGTTCATCCCGTGATTCTCCCGATTTTCATCATTGCTGCGCCATCCGAGGCGGAACTCGATCGAATGTCGTAAGCGTATCCGAAAACCCAGGATGATGGAGCGGATGATATGCATCCCACCGCTCATTGAGAGCATTGCATCAACCCATGCGCCGACGGTGCGAAGCCACCATCTGCATGTGGAGATTCAGATTGAAAATGACCTCACCGGAGAATACACCGTTACAAGATGTAATTGTAACGACGGATATTCCGCGCAACTTTGCCAGCCGCTGAGTGAGCACATATGTGCAGAGCCTCGTTACATCCTCAGCCCAAAACGACACATTTTGCGCCTGACGCCATATTTAAATGGTACGCACGAGAGGACTCGAACCTCCACGATGTTACTCACTAGAACCTGAAACTAGCGCGTCTACCAATTCCGCCACGTGCGCTTGGTCAAACCAAGAAGGCGGAAAAAAGTGTAGCAGGTTTGGAACGATTGACAAGAGAAAATTATGATTTCTTTGCGGAAATTTCATATCTCTCTCAGGAATCCGCCACGCAATAGCTCCCAGACGTGTTTGGTACAAAGACTACTGTTCATAAAATGAAACGAATCGTATGGTATTAGGGAGCAGATCATTTCAGAATAATCTTGTCATAGCATTCGCAATGCTGCATACTCTTCACGGGTTATGATTGTACAACAACTTGTTTGTCCGGCCATGGAGTTTTATATACCTCCAGGTTTTGCATTTTATTCGTAGCCTCTATCCATTCGCAATGTTTTTGTTATAAATATGAATTTTAGAAAATCAGAAAATTCGGGATTACTGATCGGTGTCTTCATCTGGCTGGCATTGACTGTCGGTTTCTTTGTTCCCGCTGTATTTGGAGGAAAAGTTCTAGCTCCGATGGATTGCGTGGATTGCATATTCAGACCTTTTGCAACAAACCCAATAGAGCAGACCCATAATCAATACAATTCTGACGGTGCATCCCAATATTTGCCATATAATTGGGCTATGCAGCAATCATGGAAGCATGACGGGTACATGGGCTGGAATCCCTATACACATAATGGGACATCTCTTCCCGAGAACACCATGCTGAGCCCTGGAGATTGGCATCATTGGCTGTTTGCTCTTCTTCCCTTCTGGACAGCTTGGGATTTGGGAATCATTATGCAGTTTTTCATTGCGGGGCTGGGCATGATTATACTAGTAAAGAGAAGCTCCCTACCGATTTCGTGCGCGCTTCTGGCAGCTGTAGGGTTCAGTTTCTTTTCCCAATTCATTATGTGGATGTACGACAGGTGGTTTGGCGGAATGATTTGGGCGCCATGGATTGTCTGGGCTTTCATGCGAAGAAAGGAGAAAAGAGATTGGTTGAACATTCCGGCTGTTCTGTTCATCTCCTTGGCTTTTCGGGGAGGGAATCTTCAGACATGCACCTTCGTCGTTCTCTTGGTGGCATGCCTTTTCTTGGCAGAGTGGTGGGAAACAAAGAATCGCTGCTCATGGAAAGCTATTATCTCTTCTGCATCCCCTTACCTCGTTTCAGGTTTGCTGGCGGCATTGCTTTCTTTAGATGTATTTGTAGATACGCTGCCGCGCATGCAGGGATGCAAAACACTCCCATTTGACTGGGGCATCTCTCGTTTGCCCAGCCTCATTACATTCATTATCCCGAATTTTTTCGGAACCCCGCAATCTCTCTCCTTGTTAAAGATTATTGATTCTGATTTGTTTGATATTAAATATTCAGGATGCGTGTTATTTATTCTGGCAGCAATAGGCTTGTTAAATCCCCGAGCTCCGCTGGCTGCCAAATTGATTTTCATCATCAGTTTGGTCGCTTCGTTTTCTCCCTTGGCGACTTTTCTGTATTCCCGTTCTACTGTGGTCATGGCATTAGGTATGAGCTGGCTGGCTTCATGGCAATTGTTTGACCTGAGCAGGAACCCGAAAGCGCTGCTGTGGCGCAAGCTGGCATGGGGGGGGGGGATAATTTTGCTTCTGTGGCTTCTGTCCTCTATCCTTCTCTCATATAATCAAGAGATTCTTCTAGAGAAGATGCGTCTGATGATAGACCGCACTTATGCGCTTTCCCAAGCCCAAAACGAGCGAAGTTCATGGTATTATCTCCGAGCTGCTCGCCTGATCAAACAACTAATGATTTGGGATTGGCGTAATCTTTTATTGATACTGTTTATCAGCATGGGACTATATGCATGCTCCAGAATCAATTCATCCTGCAAGAGGCCCATCATTTGGGTTGGCTGCGTTATTTTGTGCACTTTTGGCGAATTGGCTGTTTTTTCTTTTTCATGGGTCACATATGGGGAAAAGGCGAAAAACGGCTCTCTTTATCCGGAACCATCTTGGATGTCTGAATTCCGCGCAAATGTGGGAGATGGAGCCGTAAAGGCGGTAAATTCGGTCAACGACAAAGATTTCATGATCAACAATCATTTATCCTCCTACGGGATCAGATTGGCGTCAGGTTATGAAACCGTGCAGCCCAAGTATTTGAAACCTCTGGGCAGTGATTATGATCCGGAAGATTTCGCCTCGGCAGGGATTTCTCATCTTATGTGCAACGCCAAATGTGAAGATCCTTCCGTAGGCAGGGGATGGAAGGTTGTCCAAAAGACGGAGGATTTTTTCCTTCTTGCCAATCCCATGTATCAAGGGCGCTATTTCATCAGGATTGACGGACAAAATGCTTTGCGGCCCATTTCACCTACTTGGCGCACACCAAACAGAATGCACTTCATCGTTCCCCCTGAAGCCAGAACTCTGATTGTCTTGGAAAGTTTTTCCAAGGGATGGGAGGCAAAACTCGATGACGAAACCAGCCTGCCAATAGCACCTACAGAACGATACGGCATAGAAATTTGCCTCCCCAATCTGCCACGTGATGGAGAAGTTCTTCTGCAGTATCACACCCCCTACCGTAATTTGTATTATCCCATTATGGGCTGTACCGCATTGTCCCTTTGCATCGTCTCCCTATATCGCCGCAAAAGGGGAAGAGTCATAAAATAAATCGCTTCCTCTATGGGATAAATCGCCTACTCCCAGTCGCTTTCACAAAACAGAAATTCTTCCGGCAAGCATTCCCGCATTTGCGTTGCGGCATGTAAGCGTCTGGGGAAATGGCAGGAAGCGCCTCTCTCGTCCTGTCCGATTCAAATCCGCTGCGCCGCATGATTCCTGCAGCCTTTTCCCTCGGTAAATCTTTGGGACATATGTGGTGGATAAGCGTCATTCTTCGATTTTTATCTTGACATTCGTCAAAAACTTTTTACGCTGAAAAGGCCGTCTTTCTGTGGACAGGCGAATATGTATTTGCCTGTACGTTTTGCAGCAGCTAAAAATAGTCGTTATGTTCCGATTTATTTCCAACATATTGCGGTTTTACACAATCACAATTTGTCTTCCAATTGCCCAAGGGGCAGTTGGAGAAAAAGCTACCTTCCCCGACTTCAACGAGAATGCTTATATCCATGGTCCCAAGATAACCGCCAACGACCTGAAAGGCCGGGTGGTTTTCTTTGAATACTGGGGCATCAACTGCCCTCCCTGCCTGGCGGCCATGCCTCATCTGCAAGAGTTGCAAAAGAAATACGGTTCACAAGGATTCACTGTCGTTGCCAGCCATTGTCAGTTACCCTCTCCCAAGGTGAAAGAATACCTGCAACAACAGAAAATCACCTTTCCTGTCTATCAGTTCTTGAGAATCCCCGAAGCGCCTTGTTCTGGTGGGCTGCCCTACAGCGTATTGATCGGCGCGAATGGAAAAGTCGTTGCTGCAGGTTTTCCTTCAGAACTTTACGATAAGGTGGAAAAAGAAGTGCGCAAAGTGACCGATGGCACACCGATTCTTGCCGAGCTGGAATTAAAAAAATATAAGGCTCTCTCCAAAACACTACACTCCAACGCCTCAAACATCGAGGCGAAAATTACCCAGCTTCGTCAAAAAGAAGGTGATGAAGAGGCGGCCGCCATCTGCAATGCCTATGACGAATGGCTTTCCGTCGAAAAAACGCGCATCGCGAATCTGTGCGAAACCAATCCCCTGCAGGCGCTCAACGCCATCACTTGCCTGAAGAAGGCCGTCCCTTCGATTACGGAGTTTGACGAACAGCTGGCCGAATTTCAACAAGACCCCGCCCTTAAGAAGCTTTCCGAAATCAGAAAGAAGATTGATTCCTTACAGAAAATCAAGGAAAAGGGACGCAAGTTAAACCCATCCTCTATCAAATCCTTGAAACAAACTCTGGACAAAACGCAGAATTTGGAAAAGCCCTATCTTCGCAGCATGGGTTCTCTTCTGCTGCAGGAACTCGAAAGTCTCTCAGGCGAATAAATTCGTTTCATGACGTATGCTGAACTTGAAAGACTCGCCATCAACAAGCTGCGCGAAATGCGCGGCAAAGGCGAGTCACCGAATCCCGTAGTCGCTTCATCCCGCAGACTTGCTTCGAATTTCTGGGGCTCGGCATGGATGAAACAGCTCTCCCTCTGCGAAGAAGGAGGCTTATCTCTCTCTCCCGGGCGCTCACTGCTGCGCCACTTCTGCGTGCTTGATCTGCGCATTTCCATCGGTCGTATTGACGCGAAGGTCATGGGTGAATACGTATACGACGTATCGATCGGCATCCCCCCCCTAGAGGAATCGATTCTCGAAACACTGCGCCGCACATGCAGCAGCCGCGTTTCTTCCCTAGTGGCGCTGCTTGAAGGGAAACTTGATGCGGATCTGCTTTCTCTTCTTTGCGACCCCACACACGGTCTCCTTCCTCAACCTGAAGAATGGCGCATGAGCTGCACCTGTCCAGACTGGAGCGAACCATGTCCCCATGAAGCGGCGGCTATCTATGCCGGCGGTATACTGATCGACGAGAATCCTTCTTTGCTTTTTCATTTGAGACAAATTAAACCGGAAGAGCTTCTGCAAATCGAAGCATTCCCTCCATCTCAAGAGGATCTGGATACCCAGCAGCTCGGCAAAATTTTTGGGATCGAGCTTTCAGGAAATTAGCACACATTCCTATAAACTACCCTGATAAGTTCATCTGCAAATTTTCCATATTAACTCATTTCCCTGCTCACATGGATTCATCTGATGAGGCAGGACTCTCCTCTCCAGGCATAATCTGTCTCCAGGTTCCGTCTCTCTTCATTCGGACAGATGCCGAACTCAACCATTCGTCAAGCTATAGCCAGGAAGAGTATTCCCATCGGATTCATGTGTATCTGTCCACTTCTTCAACCAAGGCCGGACGAGGTCTCTTTTGAAGCCGTGCCGGGACGGCTCAACATTGGCCTTGCGAAAGAATTCATCTCGGTCAATGCGCTCGGGCATATGCTCGAGAAGCTCTCGGGAAGCCGGATTCTGAAAGGCAGCATAGTGGTGAATTTCCACACGGTCGGCGGCATGAATGCAGGAGAAGGCAGCACGCACAAGGTTAAAGTCGCGATCCATGCCGCCTTCAGTGAAAAGAACGGGACGCGGAGCGAGAGCCGCCACAAGATCCGGAAAATCGAATTCACGCCAGAAGCCAGGAACGAGATGGCGGATACTGTTGATTTTCGGACGCCGTCCGTCTTTACCCGGTTTGGTAAGCACGCAGGCCCGCTCAAGGGTACGGCAGAGAAAATCGTTATAGACAAACGCATAAACATCCGGATTGAGATTCCCAAGCACCATCAGTGGCTCGGTGCCCAGCGAAAACCCACTGATGATGATTCGATCGGCTCGTACATCTGCCCGGGTTTTCATCCAATCCAGCACAGCCTGATCCAACGCGACGGAATAGCCCAGCCAGCTCCAGCCCATTTCGAGCAGCTGGCGTGCGAGATATTCTTCCGAAACTGCAGGATCAGCCGTTTCCCCTATGCCGGGGTGATCCACCGCTACGGCGATATAGCCCTGACAAGCATAGAAATCAGCCATGCCCCCCGGAGAAGCAAGCTGTTCTTTCGTCTGTCCGGAACCGGGAATGCAGAGCACGGCAGGTAAACGCACGCCCTCTCTATGTGGAGGGATGAGTACTAGAAAACGAACAGCGGCATGTCTCACAGGATACGCTTCCCACTTTTCAATGCGGCAATCATCCCTCCTTTCCACAGTGAGTAAACACGGCGCCCGGTCACTGGCCAGATATTCGGGCCGTACAAAGAGCCGTTTCACTGCGGCACGGACATCGGCCTGCCAAGCAGCAAATTCCTCTGCCGTGACACCAGAACGGAAAGCAAGCCTTGGCTGAATATTCTCGAGCATCGCGTGTGTAATTTCGCTGGTAGTAATCCAGCGCCCGGCAACCGCTTCTCGAGCTGGCTCAAGCGGCGCGGCATCAAGAACTGCATAGAGAGCCAGTATAGAAAACACCTGTTTCATGAGAACATTTTAGCACAAGCGTAGCCGCCGCGGAAGCCGGACTTCAAAGCGCACGCGCCCAGAGCACCTTGAGATAGCGCCCTTCAGGATAGGTGCTGAGAAAGGGGTGATCCCATCCCGGCCCCGTCATTCCGAGAATTTGCAATTTCCGACCCAATCTTTGCGCGGACTTGATCACTATGGACTCAAAGGAGGCAGGCGACACGAGACCGGAGCAGGAACAAGTCACAAAAAGCCCATCCGGCCGTACGCATTGTAATGCCAGCATATTGAGATCGTGATATTTCTTGAGTCCTTCTCCCGCATCTTCTCCCCTGCTCTGCACCAGCTTGGGCGGATCAAGCAGCACGACGTCAAACAAACGGCCGTTGCGCAACATCTGACGCGCATAGACAAAAGCATCCGCATGCACAAAATCAATGCGCATCTGACCGTTGATATTGGCATTGCGCTTAGCCATGGCCACGGCTTTTTCATCCAAATCCACAGCAGTGACCGCAGATGCACCGCCCAATTTTTTGGCGTAAATGGAGAAAGCGCCCGTGTAACAGCAAAGATCGAGCACACTGCGCCCGGCGACAAAACGGGAGAACGCAAGGCGGTTCTCACGCTGATCGCAAAAAAAGCCCGTCTTATGCCCCTCGGCGAAGTCCACTTCAAACTGAATACCGTTCTCCACAATGCGGGCGCGGCGCACTTCCTCACCAGAGTACAAATCCCGCGGCTGAATACCCTCCATGCGGGCGATAGCGTCGTCCACCCGCACGACATGACGTGAGGTGCCGCACAATTTGTGCAACAGAGGAAGCCACACGGGCAGTCTCTGCCACACCCCCAACGTACTCACTTCGAGGCTGAGTACATCTGCATAGCGATCCACGATCAAGCCGCCGAGGCCATCGGAATCCCCATGAACTACCCGATAGGCATCCGTCGTCTCGTCAAGGCGGCAGGTCTCCCTTCGCCAAGCCACCGCCCGTTCCAATGCTCTGGTGAGAGTTTCTTCGGTGATTGGCTCCCGCCCGTGCAAAAGCATGCGCAAAGGCGTACGACTTCGCGAGTTCCAGAATCCCCCGCCAAAGAGTTCGCCGTTCTTGTCGTATACATTGACAATCCCGCCATCTTCGGCATCAGGAGACGCCTTTCCCAGCATGCGCGGGAAAATGGCAGGATTGTAGGAGAAATACCTTAATTGCACCCACGGCCGCCTCCAAGAAGCACTTCCTTCAGGTGCCTCTTCACCTGTAAAACGTTCTTTTCGAAATCCCCTTCCTCCTTGGGAGGAAGACGGCTTGTAGCGGAAATCCGGCTTCATGGCTCAACAGCAGCTTGAGAAAGCGAGTATACCGAAACATCCCTCATGGGTCGAGACCTTTTCTGGAGAGAGGGAAGCTGTTTCGCCTTACAAGAGCTCATCTGAGACGGTAGTTCTTTTGCGCTACCAAGGCAGCGGGAGTTATATCCATGTAAAGTATGAACCGGAGAACGGGGATTACATGAAGACGCTTCCGTCAAGCGCGACATACACGGAGATTAAAAGTGGGTATCCGAGAATTACGGATTCAACGTCATGAGTTTGTATGTGGCGCAGATCAAGCGGGAATTTGGAATCATTGAGCGGGAGAATTACAACAAGCCGAAATCAGACGATCCGAAATTCCTCATATGCCCGCCGGAGAAGCGGGAAGCAATCATAGCCGCATTCAAACATTTCGGCATGATACAAAATTAACCCAAATCAAAAATTGACCGGCTTTGCCGTAAAGGACTGTTATCTCCGGATAGCAGTCTTTTTCTGTGAAAAAAGAAGCAGCCCCGTAAGGCCGCTTTGCTGTTACCATGAGACATATAGAGCGCATCCAGCTGCGACACGATCCGACTGATATTCCGTTTCTCGCTTTCTGACAGCTCGTTTTTCTCCATGTACTGCTGCATCATGTCCTGAAGTGTGTCAATCTCCTGACGCGACTCAATAACGATTTTGTCCCGATCCAGTCTCATATACCAGTATCTCCTTTCATCTTGCTCCCTCTGATAATACACCCGTGAGCGGCGCAAGCCGCGATACTTCCGTTGGAATATGCGCGGCAGGGGAAAGAATGATGAGAGAGAGAGTCAGGCACACCTCTGTCCTGAATAACTCCTGAACCAAAGAGCGGATTCCTGCCTCATCTGCCGCCTGATGCACGATTCCCACTTTGAAATATCCCGGCATCATGCGGCCATTTCGCTCTCGTACACAGACTTACTCCCGCAATCAATTATCCGTCAAAGGCAAAATCCCCTTCGGGGCATAAGCTCAAAGATTCGAGAATGCATAGCGGATTTTGAATCCGCTGTCAACTTGAAAATCCGAATTTTCTTGAGGAGAAGCTCCTTGCGTGGCGTTTCCCTTTCCGAAATTCCGGCCTGAATTTATATGAGGGCGTTATGTATTTTGAGCAAGAAATATTGTGTTCAGAGTGGATTAGATGCGAATTTCATGGGGCGTTTCTGCCTAGCGGATTCAAAATCCGCTATACATTCCCCGCCCCTGAAAGCAGGCGTTTCTCAGGCTCTCTATCAATTCGCTCACCATGTCCTCCACCGAGACAAATCCCTGCGCTCCGCCCGAGCTGCCCTCTTCCGGCGCGAAACCCTCCTTTGTCCTCTCCTTTCTGATCACCTCCGGGCTGATTTTCCTGGCCTTTCCCAATCTCCTGTTTCTGTGGGGCTGGCATGGCCGCGATATTTATACGCAGGAAGATGAGATAACGGATCGCGCCGGGCGGATAAAAGCTGGAGACAAAAAGTTCATGCACGCTCATATCGTTGTGGATATTCCGTGCAAAGTCCCGGTTTCTACCGTGGCTCGCTGGTTCGGGGTTCCGGCTAACATGGTAAAGATATGCCGTGGTAAGGGCGCTTTTCTTGATGCTGCTGAATATCTGCCGCACGAGAGTCCGGAAGCAGTGAAGCAGGGCAAAACGCATTATGATGATGATGAAATTAGGGGAATTATTCTGCGGTCCGGGCGGATTTGCGCGCGGCGCACTGCGCTCGTCAAGTGCTGACGGGTCGCTCGGTCTTATCCACGCCTGGGCGAATGATTACGATCCGGATACGTGCAAGACTTATATAACTAACATCTGTCCGGATGATCCGGATTCCGTACACTGCGGGGATGTCCGCGATCTGGATATCGCGTCCCTCGGCGATATCGACGCTTTCGCGTACGGTTTCCCGTGCAACAGCTTTTCTAATGTCGGGGAGCATCAGGGAATTGCTAATGCTACATTCGGGCAGCTTTACTGGTATGGAATCGAAGTCCTGAAACAGTACAGGCCGAAATGGTTCATTGCGGAGAACGTCTCCGGCATCCGGAGCACCGGTTCCGGCGACTTCCAGACGATTCTGAATGACATGAAGGCCGCCGGTTATAAGCTTGTTCCGCATTTATACAAAGCAGAGCAGTACGGTGTGCCGCAGACGCGCCACAGGGTTATTATTGTCGGCATCCGGGATGATCTTCCGGTGGAGTTTCGTGTCCCCGACCCGTCTTTATACAGCGGCATTGACATTACTGCGGGGACAGCTTTATCGAACATTCCCGCAGATGTGGAGAATAACGAAGTCCGGAAGCCTTCTGCGAAAGTGGTGTATCGCCTTTCCCTGATTCAGCCGGGGGAGAACATCTGGCAGGCGGAGGGACGCCTGGGAAATCTGTTCCCGGACAATTTGAAGATTAAGACGCGGACGAAAATCAGCCAGATTTACAGGAAACTTGATCCGGATAAGCCGTCTTATACCGTGACTGCCGCTGGCGGCGGCGGAACCCACATATACCACTGGAAAGAACCTCGTGCGCTGACTAATCGCGAGCGGGCGAGACTTCAGACATTCCCGGATGATTTCAAGTTCATAGGGAATTACAGTTCCGTCCGGAAGCAGATCGGGATGGCGGTTCCGTGCAATTTATCCGAAGTGGTTACGACAGCGGTTCTCAACTGCTTCGCCGGGATATCTTATCCGTCGGTGGAGCCGAACCTGAACGATTGACGAGGTGAATGCAGATGCTGAATTATTGGTGGGTTACAAGGCCGAAGAGAAAGCTTGACTCCGTTCCGGAGGTGCTGGCGGCGTTTGCCGGCATCTCCCTCGATCAGGAATGGAAGGGACAGAGGAAAACGCAGCTGTCATATGAAGAAGCATTGGAACAGGCCGGGTTGAAGCGCGTGGGACTGCGCCGTGATCAGTCCGGTTCCGGCGGCAGGACGTATGCCGCGTGGCTGCGTTCGCTGGGTCTTATTTTCAAGCAGGAATCGACCAGGAAGATTAAGCTGACGCTTGCCGGGGAAGCAATCATGGACGGGAAGCCTCCGGTGGATATTCTGACGAACCAGATTTTCAAATACCAGTTTCCGTCTTCGTTTTCCATAGGCAAAAGCGTGAATGTGAGCAGCCGTTTCAAGATTCATCCGTTCTTGTTTCTGTTCCGTCTTTTAATGGACAGGCGCATCAGGTATCTTACTCAGTCGGAAATCGCGCGGATTATCATCGTTGAAGCGGTGAATGAATCTGATGCGTGCTACGAGGATATAGTGAATCGGATTCACCAGTACCGTTCATACGGCGATGATTGTTTACCTAAAAATTTCTTCGAACAATATAAACCCGGAAAGGGTGGTGTGAACCCGGCTCATCCTTACAGCCATCTTGAAGATGTTGCCAATACCATCATGAACTGGGTGGAATATACCCAGCTTGCCATGCGCAATGATGATAAGCAGCTGGAACTGCTTCCCGGCGTTGAATCGGATGTGAAGAGGAATCTGCAGCGGTCGTCTGCTTTCATCGAGCGTCCTGAAGACCATGAAAATTTTCAGAGAAAATACGGACTGGATCCTTACCACAGGAAGGATACACGAAACCTCGAAAATACAAAAACGATTACAAACAGCATCCTTGCGGAGCAGCTAATCAAGCAAGCGTATGTCGTCCTGTCTTTGGAACGTCCGATTACGGGCGTAACGGATGATCTGATTCAGTACATTTCGGAAAAAACAGGCATTGTTCAGAACGTTGTGCAGATGTCGCTTACAAAATGTTTCCCGCACGGTTCCATCGGTTCGTTCATGTCCAGTTATTTCGAGATGGCATTTTCCGGACGGGACGAAGCGGTCGATTTTGAAAAAGCGACAACAAACATTTTCAAGGATGTATTCGGTTACAAGGCGATCCACTTGGGACAGACCGGGAGCAAGTCTGCGCCGGATATCCTGCTGCTTTCGGATTCTGACGGATACCAGTCGATTATTGATAATAAGGCATACTCGAAATATTCGATTTCAAGGGATCACCATAACCGGATGGTGCATAACTACATCGGCAGGATTAATTCGTATTCGGACAGAAGTTATCCGATTGGTTTTTTTTCTTATATTGCAGGCGGTTTCGGCAAGAGCATTGACAAACAGATTAAAGACGAAGTGACGGAATCCGGCGTGCATGGTTCCGGAATTACCGTTTCTGATTTTATCAAAATGATTCAGTACCAGCAGCACGGCGTGAAGCATTATTCTCATGCAGACCTGAGACGGATTTTCAGCGTTGACCGGCAGGTTAAGGATGCAGATTATGTTTTGTGAGATAAACTATGGATAATCTGACAAAAGAACAGCGCCGGAAAAATATGCAGAACATAAAAAGCAGGGATACCGGAATCGAAGTGTCCCTGCGGAAAGCGTTATGGCATAAAGATTATCGTTACAGGAAGAATTATAAGCTGCTTCCCGGCAAGCCGGATATTGCTCTGACGAAATATAAGATAGCAGTATTCTGCGACAGCGAGTTTTTCCATGGGAAAGACTGGGAGGTATTGAAGCCCAGGCTTGAAAAGGGGAATAACCCGGATTACTGGATCCCTAAGATTTCCCGCAACATGGAGCGTGACGATGACGTGAACAAACAGCTTTTGTTCATGGGTTGGACGGTGATCCGGTTCTGGGGGAAAGAAATCGAGAAAAATCCGGACAAGTGTGTGCAGGTAATCGAGGAAGCAATTTGCGATATGAAAATAGAAAAGGATATTGAAGAAGAATAAGATTGATAAAAAGAAGCGGCGCATATATATACATGCGCGTATCAACGGAAATACAGACGGAAGGATTTTCGCTTGACGCGCAGCGTGAGAAAATCCTTGGATACGCGCAGTATCAGGATATACAGGTTGTTGAAGAGTTTTGCGATGCAGGGCGATCTGGAAAGAACGTAACGGGGCGCCCGGAGTTCCAGCGCATGATGGCGAAAATACAGAGTGGGAAAGATCCGGTGGATTTCGTTCTGGTGTTTAAGTTATCCTGTTTTGGCAGGAATGCTGCGGACGTTCTCTCGAATTTACAGACGATGCAGGATTTCGGAACGAATCTGATATGCGTGGATGACAATATCGACAGTTCAAAGGATTCCGGAAAACTGATGATTGCCGTGCTGTCAGCGGTCGCCGAGATTGAACGCGAGATATTCTATCCAGTCGATGGCAGGACGCCGGCAGAAAGCACGGGAAAGGACGCTGGAACGGCGGGCAGGCACCTTACGGATATACCATTGATAAGGAAAAGGGCATACTGGTTGTGAACCCGGATGAAACGGAAATCGTGAAGCTGATTTATGACCGCTTCATTTTCGATCATATGGGATATAACAAGGTCGCGAAGTGGCTGAATGATAACGGCTATACCCGGAAAACGCGGAAAAACTTGAAGTATGAAGCGTTTACGGGGACTTTCGTCAAGAGCGTGCTGGATAATCCCGTTTATGCCGGGAAAATCGCTTACGGGCGGCGTGCGCATGAGAAAATACAGGGTGCGCGGAATGAATACCGGAAGTGAAGCAGGATGAATACGAGACGTATGAAGGGCAGCACGAAGCGATTATTGATCCGGAAAACGGGATGCCGTGCATGAACGCCGTCTGGAGACGGGGAAAAGGCGCGAGAAGACGAGTTGACTCATTGGTCGCGCAGTGAAAGTAACGTCGATACACTCACCCTCTCCCTGAAGAGCGTTTTTCGAGAAAAAGCTCCACGGCACGGGCAACGCTTTCCACGGAAGAGGGAAGCGGTTGGTCAAGAAGATTGGAAAGGCGTCCGGCGTTCATCGCGGTATGCATGGGGCGGGAGTCTAGAAAAGAGTTCATATCCTCTAGTCGGATAGGAATAATTTCCGGCATTTGAACGAGTCTGCCACGCAACATAAGCTCACGAGCGATCTGAGTGGCATAACCGTGCCAAGACATGGGCTCGCCGATGGAGCAAAGATGAAAAACCCCGGAGACATCACCACGCGAAGCCAATCCGGCGACCGTCCGGGCGATGCTTTCCACATGGGTGGGCAGGGAGGTCTTGTCAGCTATGGCAGAAAGAGCTTCGCCCCGTAAAACCCGTTCGGCAAAAACTTCAGCAAAGGAAGGACGCATCGGATTGCCGCACACCCACGACACCCGCAGAACAAGCGCACCAGGCATTTCCCGCACCACCTGCAGCTCTCCTTCGAGCTTGCTTTCCCCATACACACAGCAGGGACGG
>JAJQGU010000045.1 GCA_021200315.1 Akkermansiaceae bacterium | reverse complement strand
CCCCGCGCCATACCCGCGGCCGGGGGTGGGGGCCGCGGGGCGCCCCTGGCCGCCGTCCGCCGCGGTTTTTCCCCTGCCCCCTTTTCACGAAAAAAAACTCCGCCTGTCACCACAAAATGAATCTTTTCGGCAAAGCCGCCGCGCGTCAGACTGGCGCGCGGTCCATGATGGGCGGCGGATTCAAAATCAGCCGGATTTCCCCAAGTTCCCCTGCGGGGCAGATAAATTGAAAACGCCTGGCGGCGAATGAAAGGAGGCCGGAGTCAAGGGGGAACAGGTCCCCTGCCCGCCCCTTCCGAGCCGGGTCCGGCTTCTTTATCCCGCGGAGCACGGACGGAAAGGACGCGGATCTCCCGGGCAATTCCACGGGGAGGGCTCGCCGGCTGCATATTCCTCTTGATGTGAAGCGGCGGAAGTGTCATACTCCCATCGACGCCGATTTCCGCCTCTCATGTCCGTTCATCCAAAAAAACACCCCGTCTGGTACGAAACGCTGCGCAGCACCGCCGGACTTCGCCTGACCAGGCAGCGCAGCGAAGTATACCGGGTTCTCCTCGAGACGCGGGATCACCCCACCGCGGCTCTCGTCTACGAGCGCGTCCGCAAACGCATGCCCTCCATCTCTCTGGCCACGATCTACAACTGCCTTGAAGCTCTCGTCGAGAAGAAGCTGGTCAATCAGGTGAATTTCGACCGCAAGCCCGCGCGCTACTGTCCCAACCTGACGGAACACGTCCACTTGATGGACGAAACCACCGGAGCAGTCACCGACATCACCTTCAAGAACGGCTTCTGCATCGAATCCGTGCTGGATTTGCCTCAGGATCTCGAAATTTCCCAAGTGGAGATCTGCATCCGCGCGCGGAGAAAACCCCGCAGCGGGCGGGGATAGCACGACGCGGCCGCGCCCGGGAGCCTCGCCGGGGGCTCCCCGCCCCGCACGCCTCCCCTTTCACTCTTCGCCGCCTGCGCGGAAGAGCCTCCTCAGCTCGGATTCCACCGCCGGATTCAGCCAGCCGGGCGGGATCGGCTCTTTGCGCGTCAAAAGCTCCCGAATGGAGGAAGAAGAGGCCGGGTGCTCCCCGTCAACAAAGACGGCACGCACCCCTTCGCGCGATTCGGGAACGTCGTTCCCTCTGCGATGCACGATGAACGTCAGCTCGCGCGCCAAGTAATCCGCGCGGCGCCACCGATCCAGCAGCTTCCATTGGTCGCACCCCATCAGCCAAAAGAGCTCGTGTCCCGGCGCACGGCGCTTCCATTCCTCCACAAGGCGCCACGTCCAGGAGGGGGAGGGCATGGTGAGATCGAGCGGATCCGCCGCCGCCCACGGGACATCTTCCAGCGCCATGGCCAGCAGGCGCAGCCTCGTTTCCTCCCCGAGCAGGGTCGGCCTTTTCTTCAGGGGAGACCGGGCGCAGGGCAGAAAAACCACGCGCCCGAGCCCGCATTTCTCCACCGCGCGCCGGGCAATCGCCAAGTGCCCCTCGTGAACCGGATCAAAGGAACCTCCGAACAGACACACATTCATCCCGTCGTCTCCCCCTCGGCCCGATCTACAGCCCCGTCGTCCCCTTGTACGGGAGGAAGCAGCCGATCGGCAGCTTCACCTGCCTGGTTTCCGCGGGCAGCCGGCGGAAACGCTTGATGAAGCCCTCGAGCTGCCCGTAGTTGATCCTGTTCTTCTCCACCCCCTGGTGGCCGGTGTTGACGTAGATGTTATAGTGCAGCTCCGCGTGCAGGTGCGCCGGATACATCCCCCGGTTGGTGCCGATCGTGCCCACCATGTCGCCCCGGCGCACCAGCTGGCCGGTTTTCACCTTGATTTCGTCCAAGTGCGCGTAGAGCGTCTGGCAGCACAGAATTTTCTTTGTCCCGGGATCGCGGAAGGCATGGCGCACGATCACCACCTTGCCCCACGCCCCGCGCGCATCGGCGGCATAGGTGACGAGCCCGTGGCCGATGGTGTAGACCGGGTCGCCGAGATCGCTGTTGCCGCCTTTTATCCCGTTCCAGTCCTCGCCCAAATGGCGCGGTTTTTTGAGGCGGAGCCCCCGGGATTTGTAATACCCGGCCGCATCCGGCTTGCCGACGGGATAATCGAATCCATCGGCCAGAGGAACGTACGCATATTTTCCGTCGCCCGTCATTCGCGCCATGGTCGCGCCTTCCGCCCGGGAAAGCGCGAAAAGAGCGGCGAACAACATCACCCACATGCGAATCGCGTAGCCTCTCATGCGACTGAGAATATCAAAGCGCGGCATGAATTCAAGATTCAATTGCGTAGGAGAACATCCCGGCGGCGCCGGACATGCCGCCGGCCGGCCGAAGAGATCTCATGATAAAAGGGGAAGACAGGGGGAAAAAGCCCCGGCGGCGGCTCCGGCGAACCGCCCGCCGCCGCGCAAAATAAACTTGCAAACGCCGCTGCAGGTGATAGACTTGCCGGCGGTTCCGCCGGCCGCAGGATACTCTGGCTTTTCGGCAAAAAACCGCACTCTTCTCCCGCCAATGAAGTTTCCCTCATTCCTTCCCGTCCTTCTGGCAGTTTCCGCCCTGAACGCCGCGCCGCCCTCGCCCCCGGCGCGGGGCTTCACGGACGAGCAGAAGAAGTGGCTGAACCGGAGCAACGGCATCTTCTCTCTCCACGAAGCGGCGCAGGCCGAAAACGTCCAAGTCATCAAAGACCGTCTTCAGGATGGGGCCGACCCGAACGAGAAGGACGAACAGGGCAATACTCCCCTGCATCTGGCGGCGGGCGCCGGGAACGCCCGTATCATCGGGCTTTTGCTGCGGGCGGGCGCCGACGTCTGCACGAAGGACGCGGGGGGGCGCACTCCTCTGCAGCTCTGCCGGAAGCAGGCGGCACGCCAGGCATGCCTTGCAGGCGAAGAGACCCGGCGAAGGGAGTTGTCTCTGGCGGATGCGGTCGTCAGCGGGGATCTCGCCCAGGTAAAGGCATCTCTGAAGAACGGCGTGAGCCCGAAAGCGCTGGATCGGGAAAACAAGTACACTCTGGTGCAGCTGGCCGTTCTGCACCGCCAGCCGCGCATACTCCGCGCCCTGCTGGAAGACGGCGCGAATCCGCATGTCAAAGATCACAGGAACAACACCTGCCTGCACATGGCCGCCAGCAACGGCGACGAAGAATGCCTCCGCATCCTGCTGGAAGCGGGCGTAAACCCGCTGACTCTCTCCGGGAACAAAGCCACACCCCTGCATGACGCCATTTGGTACAGGAAAGCAGCGGCGGTCAAGATTCTTCTGCCCTGCTACAAATCCATCAACTTCAGCCCGTACGGCAAGCACAACGGCTACCCTATCCTCATGGCCATCAACCAGGGAGCGACGGAAATCGTCCAGCTTTTCATCGAGGCGGGCTTCAACCCCAACGACGAGCGGCTGAAGGACGAGCCGCCTCTGATCGCCGCCGTCCGCAAAAACAACAAAGAAATCGTCTGGCTCCTCCTCGAGGCCGGAGCGGACCGGAACGCCCGCACCCGGGACGGCAGAACCGCCTCGGATTTCGCCTCCGGGGAGATCGCCAAAATGCTCCGCCAATTCTGAACCGCCGCTGCGCCATGAAACGCCTCCTTCTTTTCCTGATCTCCTTCCTTCTGCCGTGCCTGCCGGCATTCCCGCCGCTGGAGGCGGGCGTCCCCGCTCTCACGGACGTCTCCGCGCTCAACAAGAGCGGAGACCGGGAAAGAGCCTACCGCTCCCGCACCTTCCGCGCCTACCTGCCGCTGGATGAATTGCAGCGCATCTACAAAGTGAGCAGGTATTCCCAAACGGAAAACCCCACGGGCATTTTCTTCCGGAAGGGGGAAAGCGCGCACATCGAACTCGATGGGCCGGACACGGCCGAAGTCTCTCTCCTTGTACGCGATTTCCGCCGGAACGGCCAGGAGAGCTCCCATCCTCTCAAAATCGGGAAAAACACCATCTCGCTGGATCACGACGGGCTGGGCTACATCAACTACCGCTCGGCCGCCCCTCTCCGGGCGGCGCCCGTTTCCGTGAAGATCGAGGGCGGGACCATCAACGGCATTTTCTCGCGCGCGGATGACGACGCCACGTGGAAGACTCTGCTGCAGGGGGCCTGCGCCGGCATTCTCGACTGCGTAGGCGAACGGGTGCAGCTCGCCTACGACGTGGAGAAACTGAAGGAGCACAACCCCGACCGCGGCGCGGAGATGCTGGCCCTCCACGACGAGATCGTGGAATTGCAGCAGCGCCTCATGGGCTGGGATCAGGAGGGCATCCACCCCGGCAGCCACCTTCTCTGCCGCGTCATGTGGGACAGATTCGGATTCGGAAAGGACTCCCAGGGCGCCGGCTTCCATGTGGACACCTTGGGCTCGATCTGCAATCCGGACAGCCTGCGGAAAAGCAGCTGGGGCGTCGCCTACGCGATCGGGGCCGTCAATCGAGTGAGCCCGGGGCTCGGCTGGGCGGGGCTGGGGCAGGTGGCCAACAACCTCTCCGCTTCCTGGTGCAACTACCGCCTCAACCCCGCCGGCTGGCTGCGTCTGGAGCACGAAGTGATGGAAAACGCGGACGGCGAAAGAATGCGGGGCGGCCGCTTCGACTGCTACATCAACAACGCCCTTGTGCGCCGCCAGCTCTGGCAGCTCTACAACAACGAGGGCGGCAACAAGGACAACGTCTTCTGCACGCTCTGCCCGTTCTGGCAGCTCCAGCTTTACTTTGCCGTGGCCCGCGGAAAAAAGGACTTCTACCCCGCCATCTTCCGCGACATCCGCAGCACGGACGAAAGCGGCATGAGCAACGGGGAGCTCCGCATCGCCTTCTTCCGCAGAGCCTGTGACGCCGCGCAGCTCAACCTGACGGACTTCTTCCTGCGCCTGGGGATGCTCAGTCCCATGAACCGCCGGATCGAAGACAGCTTCGTCACCATCACCCGGAAGATGGCCGAGGACGCCGCCAACCGCGCCGCCCGGTACCCCGCCCCGGACACCAACGTCCTCTATTACATCACGGGCAACAGCGCGGACATCTACAAACACCGCCGCAACGTGGTCGTCAGCCGGGACTTCCGCCCCGTCATCTGGAACGGCCGCATAGAGGTTCCCGCAAACGCGTGTCAAAACGCCGTGGCGTTCGAAGCCTGCGCCGGCAGGAAATTGCTGCGGGTGAGTCTGCTGGGGCTCAACCACGAGGACAACCGTTCCACCACCGTCATCTGTCCCGAGGGCACCACCGCGGTTAAGGCCGTGCAGTGGGACGGGAAGCGGTACACGATCTGCAAGCAGCCCGCAGACGAAAGCCGGCGCTGAAAAGAGCCCCGGGCGGCGGCTCCGGCGGGCCGTCAGTCAATCGCCGCCCCGCCGCCGCGCGAATAATTTGCCTTGATTCCGGGCAGAAGGAGGCGTAAGCTCGCGGGGCATGGGCAGCATGTTCGGCGAGGTCTTCAGGATTGGGACGTGGGGCGAATCCCACGGAACGGGCGTGGGCGCCGTGATCGACGGATGCCCGGCGCGGATTCCCCTGTCGCAGGAGGATATTCAGCGGGAGCTCGACCGGCGGCGGCCCGGACAGAGCGACATCGTGACGCCGCGCCGCGAGGAGGACAAGGCCGAAATTCTTTCGGGCGTGCTCGGCGGGCTTACGCTCGGCACGCCGATCGCCGTCAGCGTGCGCAATAAAGACTATCGCTCCGAAGCATACGACGGCATGCGGCATGTCTACCGCCCTTCTCACGCGGATTTCTGCTATGACGCAAAGTACGGCATCCGCGCCTGGGCCGGAGGGGGGCGCGCCAGCGCCCGCGAGACGGTGGGGCGCGTGGCGGCGGGAGCCGTGGCGCGGGCGGTGATGAAGGCGCTCTCCCCCGCCACGGATGTGCTGGCGTACGTTTCCCGCGTGCACCGGATCGAGGCGGAGGCGGACCCGGCGGAGGCGGTCTCCCGGGAGACGGTGGAAAGCAGCGCCGTGCGCACGAACGATCCGGCGGCGGCCGAAAAGATGCTCGCGGCCATCCGCGAGGCGCGGGCCGCGGGCGATTCGCTGGGCGGGATCATCACCTGCGTAGTGCGGGGCTGCCCGGCGGGGCTCGGCGACCCCGTCTTCGACAAACTGGAAGCCACGCTCGCCCACGCCATGATGAGCATCCCCGCCTGCCGGGGATTCGAAGTGGGCTCGGGCTTCGCGGCGGCGGGCATGCGGGGCAGCGAACACAACGACGCCTACTGCATCCGCGGGGGGCGCGTGCACACGGTCACCAACCGTTCGGGCGGCATTCAGGGCGGCATCTCCAACGGCGAGCCCATCGTGCTGCGGCTCGCCTTCAAGCCGACGGCCACGCTGATGATCGAACAGCGCACCGTCAACGACCGCGGCGAGGAGACGCTGCTGAAAGGCACCGGCCGCCATGACCCCTGCGTGCTGCCGCGCGCCGTGCCCGTCGTCGAGGCCATGGCCTGGATCACCCTCTGCGATCACTTTCTCCGCCAGAAAACAGTGCGCTGCGCGGCGGATACCCACTGACATGGAAACCTCCACGACTCTTTATCTCGCACTGGCCGCCCTGCTGGCGGCGTTCATCGTGTTCACCCTCCTGAAAGGCGTGATCAAGATGCTGCTCTTCAGCGCGGCGGTCATCGGGGGTGTGCTGTCGTGGCTTCTTCTGGAGCGCAACGGCTTCAGCTACATCGCCTTTCTGACGGATCAGCCCAAGCCGTGGATGGTCGAAGCGGTGGCCTGGACGGGGGGCGTTCTCGTGTTCGCCGTGTTCCTGCACGGTTTTTCATGGTTCTGCAGCGTGTTCTCTTTCGGCCGCGGGATGGGCACGGGGGGCGCGAAAGGCATTCTGACGACCGTGCTGATGGTGTTTGTGCTCATCTGGGTGGGCAGCATGGGCATCGGCTACATGGGAGACGTGGGCAGCATCCGCTACTATCACCGGCTGGCGCAGAAGCACAAAGGCGCCCTGCAGGACACCCCCACCCCCTCCCTCTTCACCCGGCTCCGCGATCTGCTCGGGAGCGAAGCTTCCACTTCGTGGCTTGCGGCCATCAACCCCATGCAGGACGATACTCTCTCTTACCTCGCCTGCCTGGTGGCCTACGGCTGCACTCTGGACGACGAACAGGCCAGGCAGTACTACGAACAACAGGTGGCGCCCCTGCTGCCCGTCCCGCAGCCCGGCCGTTTTCTGGAACTCTTCCGGGATCCCGCCCTGCGGCTGCTCGTGCAGCAGGGCAAGTACGTCACTCTTCTGGAAAGCGAACGCCTGAAAACCTTCCTGCAGTACAAGGACACCGAGCGCATCATTCAATCGCGCATCGCGCCCTCCCGGGGGAAAACCGCGGGGCTTTCCTCTCCGGGCTCGCCTTCCCGGCAGTGAACCGCTCAGCGCCCGATATGTCCACGCATCCTCCCGCCGCCCCCGATGAAAAGCGCCGCATCCTCGCCTCCTGCCGCCTGTACGGCATTGTGGACACGGGCTATGTGAAGCCCTGCGAAGTGCGGGCAAAAACCGAGGCGCTCCTCGAAGGCGGGGTGCGCGTCGTGCAGCTGCGGGCCAAAGACCTCCCCCCGGACCGCGTGATCGGGCACGCCCGCGTCATGCAGTCCCTCTGCCGCGCCGCCGGTGCGCTCTTCGTGCTCAACGACTACATCCACCTGGCCGCCGAACTGGGAGCGGACGCCCTGCACGTGGGGCAGGACGCCGGTTCCCTGGCGGGAGTGCGCGCTCTCGTCGGGCCGGGGATGATCGTCGGCCGCTCCACCCACAGCAGGGGCCAGGCTCTCGCCGCTTTCGAAGAAGGCGCGGACTACATCGGCTTCGGGCCCCTTTTCCCCACGCCGACCAAGCCGGGGCGTCCCGCCATCGGTCTGGCCGGCATCGGGGCGGTGCACGCTCTCCTGCCGGGGTTCCCCATCTTCTGCATCGGCGGAATCAGCGGCGCCACTCTGCCGCTCGTTCTCCGGGCGGGCGCCCTGCGCGTGGTCGTCGTCTCGTGGCTGCTGAAACAGCACCGCACCGCCGACGCCGCCCGCGGACTGATCGCGAAATTGACGTAAACAACTGGCCGCAAATACGGAAAAGCGGCCCGCAAAAAAGAGCCGATTATTTTTAAAATCTGTGTTGACATCCGCGGCGGAACGGCTATAATGATCCCCGCCCCCGTTGGGGATGCGATTCAATCGCGGGATGGAGCAGCCCGGTAGCTCGTCAGGCTCATAACCTGAAGGTCGCAGGTTCAAATCCTGCTCCCGTAACCATTTGAAAAGCCCCGCAGGCTTCCGGCCTGCGGGGCTTTTTCGCGTCTCCATCGCTCCTTTGCCCGAACCACGCCGGGGAAATGGCGTGCAAAGTCAGGGGTCAGCAGCCCTTCCGCCGCCTTTCCGGCGGCGTTTTCCAGAATCTCTTTGAAGAGTAGATGGGATTATGCGTGGCTTTATAAAAAGGCGGTTCCGGTTTGGGGATGGCGAGCTTCGTTTCTTCGTCCGCGCTGTCGTACGGAGCGAAGCCATTCCACCGCAGTTCCCGCCGGGCGATTGCCTCATCGGGGAAATCCATGGAATCAAAGACTCCGGCGCCGTCGTGAAAGAAGAAAACAGTCGCCTTGTCAGGTCCGTGTTCGATGACTGCCCAGTTCTGCTGCAGGAAGTCGACAACTTTGTACCAGTAATGGGTGTTGGGGATGGGAATGATGTCTCTTTTCATATTTTTTTTGGGGGGGGGTAATTTTTCAGACAACTTCCGGCCGGCCGGAAATAGCGCATCCTATCCTTCCGGCCATTGTGCCGTCCATCAAAAATAATGTGATCGTCTTTCTCTGAGCCATGCTGTTTTCTCTTCCGGCGCCGTTTTTTACAAATCAAACAATTTCCGCAGTTCCGCCTCCATTGTTCCGTTCTTCGCGGGCGCCAGGGTGTCGCAAAGGCGGATATTGTGCTTTTCAATATGTATGCCGCCGCTGAATCCGAGGATGTAACGCAGGCAGATGCGGTAGATGATTTCCGTCGGCGCGCAGCCATACACCTGCCGGGCAAAGATATGATTCAGCCTTTCGGCGCCGTCGGGGAAACGCTTTTTCATGCGTTCGCTCCGATAGAGCCTCGTCACGATTTCCGTGATATACATTCCCGATTTCATATAGAGGTCGGCGAAGGTCGCCTCCGGATCGTCAAAGCAGCCGGGGTTCTCCTGTTCCAGCCTGTCCGCCATGTCCTTCACCACCTTTCTGGGCGTGAAAATCTGGTTGGTGCGCTGCGGCGGGATGTAGTCAAAAATATCTCCCCTGTGGTCCGGCTCGAAGTAATTCGCGAGCTCGTCCCGCCTTTTCATGAACTCCTGCACGGCGTCATTGAACACCACCTCGTCGAAAAGATGTCCGTCAAAATGTTTTTGCTCACCGGTTTCCGTCTCATAATCCCCGCCGTCGCGCAGCATGCGGAATTGCTCGAGCGTCACGCCCCGGCCATTCTGCGGGTTGACGGTCACTTCCCAGAAGACCTCCTCCGGCACGAGCTCGTCAAAGTTCGCCAGGGTGGTGTTTTCATCGCCGTAGGCCATCAGAAACGCCGGAATCGTGCGCGAAAAGCCGCGCAAATGGTCGCGGACACTGCCTTCAATGGAATCTTTCTGCGCGTTCAGCTTCTCAGTCTCGACAGTTTCAACGATGGTTTCCGCGGCTTTTTTCACGGTCTCTTCGCTGTGAAGCCGGTTTTGGATCTTTTCCAGCATGTCCTGATGGAGGCGGGCGCGTTTGGCGGTATCTTCTTCATCGAGGCGCGTGATTTCCTCCATAGGCTCGCCGGCTTCCTGCGCTTCCCGAATTTTTTCGCCGCGCGCCTTATCGAGTTGGTTCCTCTGAATCTCATAATTGCCGTATTCGCTGTTTACGACCGTGTCCATGGTTTCCCGGATTTTATGCTCCAGCCGCTTCCGGGTGGATTTCTTCAAATCCCCGCCGTACCGCGCCGCGGCGCAGTCGATCAGCGTATCCACTGCCGGTTTCGAAAACGTCTCATGAAGAGCCTCAAGCTCATCTCTCTTTGAATCCGGGGCCGCTTCATATTTCTTCTGGGCTTCTTCCGCGGCCTCGTTCAGCTTTTGCTCCACCGCCGCGTAAACTTTATCCCCGAAGAGCCCGGCGGCCGTGCCGACGATTATTTTCCCCGGCACCTCGACTTCCCCTTTTTCATTCAGCCCGAGCCCGGCCGCCGTCGTCTCGTCCACCGGAAC
This sequence comes from Akkermansiaceae bacterium, assembly GCA_021200315.1. Lineage (GTDB taxonomy): Bacteria > Verrucomicrobiota > Verrucomicrobiia > Verrucomicrobiales > Akkermansiaceae > Akkermansia. The sequence continues at coordinate 10,468 of JAJQGU010000045.1, read as the reverse complement.
GGGCGCGAGGGGTCTCGGCTCCTCGATGGCCTGCATTCCGCTGATGAGGTCGATAATCTCCCTCGGCGCGCCGAAAATGCCGCTGATGTTGGCGAACAGAAAGTTGGACATAAAGCCGCGCTCCACGACCTCCCTCGCGTGAATGCGCCGCGGGATCGTGAGCACCTTCTCGGCGTCCAGTTCAATCATCCCGCCTTCCTCGTCCTCTCCGTACACCGGGAAGAAATTCAGAAGCTCCCGCACATGCCGCTTCCGGCTGTCACCGTCTCCCCTGCCGCCGGGGGTCCCGGGAATCAGGTCGTTGGCGAATTTCTCAAAGATCGTCAGGGTGCGGGCGGGGTCGAAGTCGAATACATAAGCGTTCCGCTTTCTGTACGAGTTCCCGGCGCGGTCCGTGAACAGGCAGGGATTCTGCGCGCGGAAGGCCGCCTGCATATAGAGCGACGGGCTCGCCATGTTGGAGAGCATGAGAACCGCCGTCCACTCCGGAATGGTCACCCCCGTGGTCAGCTGTCCCACGGAAAGCGTGATGGTCTTCTCGTTCTCGGCGATCGCCTTCACCACCCTGTCATAAGATTTCTCGTTCTCGTCGTCGTCGTCCAGTTTTCCGTCGCCCGCGGCCAGAATGATTTCGTAGTCCTTGAACACGGAATGCAGCCGCAGTTTATTCGCGAGGGCCTTCGCGCCCGCCACGCGGCTGAGCATCCAGAAGGTGTGTTTCAATTCGCCGCGGAGTTCGGGCGTGGAGAACGGGAATTTCTCCTGCCGCGTCAGCGCGTCGAGGAATTTGTTGACATCCGCGTCGTGCACGAACTTCCCGGATTCGTTCGTCCTGAAGAATTCGTTCAGGTCAAAGGCATATTCCTCCACATCGCCCTCCGTGAGCTCGATGCCCCTCTTCACCTGCTCCCGGACAATGTCGGACATCTGATAGGTGAAGAGCGACAGGCGCGGCAGGCAGTCATACGGGTTCTCCGTCTCGCTGGAAACGTCCCAGTCGCGCTTCTTTTTCTGCTCGTCGGCGTAAGTCCAGTTGTAGATCGCGTCCGCCGGGAATTTTTCATTCGCGAGGGCCTTGAACGGCGTGCCGGACAGGTGCAGCGTCCATTTGCGGCGGATGTGATTGAATGCCGTATCCGTCTTGTAGGTGTCCACACCCTCGTGGGCTTCGTCCACGATCAGGATGTCCCAGCGGATGCCCTTTTCGGCGCTGAGCTCCTCGAGTTTGTCGATGTACCCCCCGAAATAAATGGAGCCTTTCAAATCCTGCAGGCTGACGAATTCGATGCATCCCTTTGTATGGCCTTCGTCGAGTTTGGCCAGGTATTCTTCGCGGCTGTATGCGTACTTTCTGCCCCTGATGCCGTCCGCGTTGCTCACGAAGAGATACCCCGACCGCGGCCCGAAGAAGGTTTCGTAATCCGCGTACCACGAATTGGCGATGGCGGGGCGGTTCGTCACGATGAGGATGTTCCTTGCTTTGAGCTTCACGCACAGGTCATAGGCGGAGAGCGTCTTCCCGAAACGGGGCTTCGCGTTCCACAGGAATTCCGCCTGTTCCCCCCTGCCTTGGAAATACTCCGCCGTTTTCCGCACGGCTTCCGCCTGTTCCCCGCGGAGTTCGTACGGAATCGCGGCGTCCGCGTCGTTTCCCGATACTTCGCCGTGATTTTCCGCGAAGTCTCTGAAATGCTCCTTGGCATCGCCCTGCCCGATGCGGAACCATTCCGTCCCCTTTTCGCGGGAGACCCCGAGCTTTTTCAGATAGGCATGAAAATCCCTATCCGTGAATGTTCCGTAGGGCTTCGTCATATATGCGGCGCGCATGGCCCAGCAGAGCTTGTACTCCACGCCCGCGGTATGCGTCTGTTCCCTGATGCGGGTTTTCACGTCCTCCCGCTCCGTGTAGCCTATCTTCGTCCAGCCGTCGTGCGCGGGCACGCCGGGGGTGATGTAGGCGTAGCACTGCGGCTCTGCCTTCGAGGTCGTTTTAATCTCAATCGCCTTCATCACGCCATCTCCTTCACGTGCGTTTCGATGAAATCGATTTCCTTCGCGTCCAGACCGTATTTGCGATAGAGCTGCCGGTCGATTTCATGCACCGGCTCCGTCCAGTCAATGTCGCTTTCGGAAGTGAAGTCCTGAAGGGGAACGTATTTCCATTTGGGCGCGGGGTTATCTTGTGTGATTTTTAGAATGCCCAGCATCGCCCGGGCAAATTTTGACTTGACATATTTCAGCAGCGCTTCCGCCTCACACTCTTTTTTAAAACGGCCTATGGAAATGAACGTCTGAGTATGTCCGATTAAGGGCTGTCCGATTAAGGGCGTGGATAATACTTCCCCCAATGCGCCCGAACCGTTAGACTTTGGCACAAAGACTTTATAATAATCTAATGTTCCCGCGGTATCGTCAATATAGTCTTTGCGGACATATCGCATGACCCGTATATTGCCAAGCAAGCCATACATCCCTATATACTTATGCCCGTCATTCGGCGCTTCTTCATAGAAAATCTCCGATAGTTTCGTGAACGCGCTCGTTCTCAGCCTGCCAATGGAATCGGGATAATCTTCCAGCATTTTCTTTGAAACTTTGTAGCTCAGCGGCGAGGCAATTATTTCGGAGAGCCAGCGCTCAGTTGCTGCCGTCACTTTGGATAAGATATGATTCAACTCATCAAACGCAGTGAAAACACCTATCGCGCCGAAATTCGCCCGAGCGTCCCGATAAGTAACGGCGACACCGCCTTTGATGTCCGTTCCGGGGAATACTTCATCGCTTTTCTGCACATAGCGAATCACCTTGAGATGCTCATCATTCAGCATTTTCTTATTCCACTCGCCCGGCGTATATCCGGCATCAAAAAGAAACCGGGCGGGTGTGATCAGCTCCACTTTTTCAGCAACTTTGTATGCTTCATCCATGAAGAGATTGTATATCGGAGGCATTCTTGTGCTGTCGCTGTCCGTTTCCTCCTGATACGGCGGGTTGCCGATCACATAATCAAACAGTTTCTTTTTCATAGTTTACTCTATTCTTTTGCAGCTTCCAAATAATGCAGGCGGCCGCCCCGCATGATTACATATCATTCATGTCTAGCCCCTTGATTTCAATATTATAGCCATTGAAAAGGGGCATGGCGGCAAGCATCCTCTTTGCTTTCTTTTCCAAGGCGGGAAAATCCATGTTTTTCCGGTTCCTCTTTATCTCATACACTTCCAATTTCTTGTCGAGTTCGTTGGCGGCTATCATATCGATCTCGTTTTCACCTTTGCGGTCCCACCACCGCCCGATCAGCGTGTATTGGCCGCTTTCTATAGCCTTGTCCATGAAATATCTTTCAAGGGTTACACCTGAATATGTGGAATAATCCCTTTTTATAAGAGTGCGGAGTTGACCGTATCCTCCAATCTCAAGGATATGCGCATACTTGAATATGAACCGGAACCAGAATGTGAAAAAATTCTCGCGGATGACATATACAGCATTCTTGCTCAGCGGTTTTGCTCCCAACGGCAGCTGCTTTGCTATAATTTCATAGTCTTCCTCCAGTCGGGTCAGGTAGCCGCCGATCGGCCTCCCGATGATTGATTCTATCTCGCTGCGGCGCGTCTTTCCCGATGCTATGGCCGACAATATTGAGAAATAGGTATCGTAGTCCTTGCCGAACTCTTCGATCAGTATAGACCGCCCTTCATTGATGAATGTGGACTCCGGACTTATCATGCTGTCAATCATTGCGTCAAGAGACAAGGCATTGTCATCTGCCAGCAGCTCGACATATTTTGCCACGCCGCCGGTAAAGGTATAAAGGGCAAGCAAATCTTCTTCTGAGTGATCCGCGTAATAAACGTCGAGTATTTCCTTCAGCACCGATGGCTTGAAGGCTTGGATGGTCATGAAGCGGTTCTGACGGTTATACAGTGGTTCCTTTTGGCCACGGAATATCTTTGTCATCATCGAATAGACAGAGCCGCACACAACGAGGTTAATCCGCGATTCGCAGTGATTGAGATCCCATATTTTCTGCATGTCGCTGAATATTGCGGAATTTATGCGCGCAAAATTCTGAAATTCATCGATGAACAGAGTAAAACTCTGCTGCTTGGACAGTTGCATCAGATAATCGAACAGTTCGGTGAACCCCGTGGGGGAGCCGACTAATCTGACGCCGAGTTTGTCCTCAGCCTCATGCCTGAATTCATCGCATAACAGGCTTTCGGCTTTTCTGCCAACAAAAAAATAAAGAATCGGCCTGTCCTCGTATGCTTTTAAGACAAGGGACGTTTTGCCAATCCGACGACGCCCTGTAAGGACGGTGAACCGGGCATTCTTCTCTGCATTGTCCCTGATTTTACGCAGACTGGCGATTTCTTCTTTCCTGTCAAAGAATTTCATACGCTTGAGCTTAGATAGCAACTGCGGTTTCCGCAACCATGGTTTCTATTCACAAAGATAAATCACTTATTTCAAAAACAGCTCACGATACTGCTTAGAGTTAAACATATCCAGTCCCTTCACGGTCAGCGGATATTTCTGGCGGGGATGGCGCGGCCTGTCAGGATAAAGCATGGCGGCAGAGCCCTTCTTTAGGGCCGGATTCAGGTAATTTGCCATGAGATTTCCGCGGTCTTTCAATCGCGTTGCTGCGGGCATTTCCTTGATTGACAGTTGTTGTTCCGCCAATACTTCAATCAGCATATCTGCCTCCTCTGAACTCGCCGGGTACTTGCCGGCAGCTCGCCGGGTACTTGCCGGAGTATGTTCCTCTGCCGTCTCCGGCGGCAAGTTCACCGGCATATACCGGTTTCTCAATTTATTGTGCCCGCCCATCATCAAGTTTCTGAAGAATGGGTTCAAGAAACTCATGTCGGGTTCTGTCCTTCCCGCTCTGTCAGATGGCTTTGATGCTGCTGAATTCATTTTGCTGATGGGTTTTTCAAATCCATAAAATTCCGGGATTCTTTGCTTCTCCAGTTATGTATTCTGCACGGCACGGCGGCCGGCTCGTTTTCATTCGCGCCGCCGAAGCCGGGTATATCGAAGAAAGTCAGCTGGGGGGATTCCTCATAAGGTTTGCCGAAAGGCACGGTATTGGTGAGGCCGTCCATCTGCCAGATGTTCCAGGCGATTTTGTTCGCCAGCCTTTTCAGCAGCCTCTCCTCCGGCCGCCGCTCCCAGCGTTCCTCGTAATAGTCCGCGAAGGTCATCAGCAGATTGATGCGCGCGATCAGCACGTTGTCGCCCTGATACTCGTACCCGTAGGACGCCTCGAACGCGCGGAACGCCCACTTCAGCCATTCCTCAAAGGTATCTGTGTTTTCATTGACGACCCTCAGCTTCCTGTCCAGCATCCCGACGCGCCGCGCCGTCGGGAAAATCCATTCGCCCGTCGGCGCGTCGTAGCGGGAGACGAGATACGGGGCCTCTCCGCAGGCGACCTCAAGCCGGCGGGAATCCACGTAACGCTTCCATGTTCCGCGCTTCGGGAACTCGATTCTCCCCTCCGTCACCGTCCAGGTATGGTCTTCATTTTCGGTATTGAACACATTCCCGCGTCCGAACCAATCCTCGTCGCAGTGGTTGTTCATGCGGTTGCACAGCCACGCGGGCGTGAACACCTCGGCCTTTTTCCGCGTCCGCTCCGCCTGCGCTTCCAGAGATTTTTGTATGCGCGGGCGGATGACATCGGGGTGTTCGAGCAGGGCCTCGGAGGTCATCTGCTCTTTGTCTGAGAAGCCTTCGCCGAAGTTCTCATAAGAATCCGTGGCCCAGATGATATTCCCGCCGGTGGATTTATCCGCAAGCAGCCGGCCGAGCACCGGGGCGGCCGGGTAAGCGCAGATATTGATCACTCTTTCCATCAGAGGGGGCGTCTCCTTTCCGAAACCCGCCGGCGTCCCGGCCCGTGCACGCGGACTCGGACGCCGCTTGGGCGGAAAGGCATCGTAGCAGGATTTTCGCGGAAAGGCAAGGCAAAACGCCTCAGCGCGCCGCGGGCTCCCCCGCGCCGGCCGCCTCCACCCACTGCCCCCACAGGGGGAGGAAGGGGGCCTCCTTTTCTTCCTCGCCGCGAAGAGCTTCCGCCGCGGCGGCCGCGGGGCCGGGCTGACCGTGCAGCCACAGGAGCACGGCCAGCATCTCCCTCGCCCTGAGTTTCTGCCGCGGGGAAGCGGGCGGCAGCGCGGCGTACAGGGCGGAAAGGCACTCCGGCGAAAGGGAGCGCAAAGCCACCAATTGGCCGGCCGCCTCGATCCGCCCCTGGCGGATCGCGTACTCCCGCGCCGGGGGGCGGTCCCCGGAAAGAAACGTCAGCGAAGGGACGGGCGCGGAGGGCGAGCGGGAAAGGTTTCTCGCCAGAATGAGGCAGAACTGCTCGGCCGCCCCGCACATCTCGGCAAGGGCGGCGTTCCGCGCGTCGTCGGGCGCCTCTTCTTTGTAGAGGCGGGCCGCGCCCGCGTAATCGCCCCGGGCGAGAGCTTTGCCGGGGGTGTCTTTTTCGCGCGCCGAGGCGAGCAGGCTTTCCGCCCGGGCGAGCATCTCTTCTTCAAAACGCTCCGCGAGCAGCCGCGGAACCGGGCTGTTCTCCCAGAAAGAACGGATCCGGCCGGCCTTCTCGATCTTATCCTCCTTCGTGGCCTCGGGCAGTCTCCCGACGGCGCCGATCTGCTCCATCGCGGGCAGCATTTCATCCAGCCGGGCCAGATAGCCCGCGTAGGGAGAAGAGGGGAGACCGCGCAGCACCTCCGCGGAGCGGGCCAGATGTCTGTGAGCAAGGGCGAGCTCTCCCCGGTGCAGATGGGACAGCCCCGCCGCGAGCTCGAGAGAGGCGGAAAGCTCGGCGTTGTCCGTAGCGGCGGGGTCCCAATCGCTCAGCCGCTTTTCCTGCGCCTGCCTGAAAAAATCCGCCGCCGCGCGGGCGGCTTCGGATCCGCCTTCCACCGGATCGAAAAACTCGGAGACGGCCTCCAGCCGGAGCAGGCGGCGGATCCGGGCCTCGTCCCCCAGGAGGTACAGACAATTAAACGCTTGCAGCGTGCTCCACGTCCGCACCGTGTAGAAAGAAATCTCCGTCAGGGAGCCGAAGAGCCGGGCGGCCTCGTCGAAGCGGGCGTCGGCGACGGCCTGCTCCGCACGGGCCAGCATCCTGGCGACGGAAGTTGTCCTGCCGATGTCGGCATTCCCGGCCGGGGCGGCCGCGTGCGCCTCCGGCGCGCGGCGGTCCGGCTCGGAATGCGCCCCGATCAGGACGGCCAGAAGGGACAGGGCAATTGCCGCTGCCGCCGCGGGGAAAATCAGCAGCCGCCGCCTCTGCGCGGGCGTGCGCCGCGGCTTCCCCGTCTCCAGCTCCTTCCGCACGGCCGCGGCGGTTTCTTCGATCTCCCGCATGAGGGCGGCATAGCCGCCGGGGCGTCTCCATCTGGCAAAAGCCGTCATATGCTCCGCGAGCCCGCACAGCGCCCGGGGCAGCGCGGGCGCCTTTCTGCGGAGAGGCGGCAGGCGTCTCTTGATCGCCAGCAGCGAACGGATGGACGTGGCGCCCTGGGCGAAGGGCGGCTCGCCCGTCAGCATGTGGCGGAGCGTCATGCCGAGAGAATACATATCGGAGCGCGCGTCCTCGTGCTCCCTGCGCAGCGTCTCGGGAGAGACGTAATACGGGGTCGCCCATATCTGCTCTTCGAAATCGTCTTCGCCGCGCAGGAGGGCGAGGCCGAAATCCGCCACCTTGGCTTCCCGCTCCGCGGTGAGAAGGATGTTGCCCGGCTTCATGTCCCTGTGTATCAGTCCGGCCTGATGGGCGGCCCGCAGCCCCTCGGCCGCCTGGCGCACAATGCGCAGAGCCTCGAGCGGAGAAAAGGCGCCGCGCCGGGCGATCTCCGCCTCCACATCGGAGCCGTCCACCAGCTCCATGGCGATATAGCTGAACCCGTTCTCCTGCCCGGCGGTATACACCCGCACCACGTGGGCGTGGCGCACCTTGGCCATCAGCGCGCATTCGCGTTCGAAGCGCGCGGTGCGCCGGGGATCGCTGCGGTACTCGCGGTTGAGCACCTTCAGCGCGATCTCGCGCCCCAGCATCAGATCCCGAGCCTTGAACACAAGGCTCATCCCGCCGACGCCGATCAGCGCCGTCATCTCATAGGAGCCCAGCCGCGCATTCGCCCGGAATTCGCGCGTACACGACGGGCAGACGACCCTGGCATATAAATCCAGTCCGTCATCGTCGATTCCTGCATTGCAATGCGGACAGCGAATCATCGCGGGGCGAACGATTCCGATTCAAAAGGGCCGCCCCGCTGCATGAGGGGGAGGCGGCCCTTCCGGAGACAAAGGGCCGGGACGGCTCAGCCGAGAGACGGCAGCGAAGCGGCCGCCACAGCCTGGCCATGGCGTTTCATCTGTTCGTCGGGCACGCGGAGAGTCACCTTGAGCGCGGGGAATTCTTCGCGAAGCACCTCTTCGGCCTTGTCGATGATGAGCTGTCCGCCCGTTCCCGACGCCACGCGGCCCAGGAAGAGAAGATTGCGGATCTCGTAGAACGAAGCGTAATGCGCGATGGCGTAGCCGAAATGCACGCCGATCGTCTCGTAGATTCTGCGGGCGCGCTCGTCCCCCTCCGCCATGGCGGCCTGCACCTTCTTGAGCTGCTCGGGGAACGGCATGTCCCCGAAGTCGAAACCGGCGCGGGGCGCCAGACGGGCGACGGCCTGCTGCGAAAAATACATGGCGCCCACGCCCATGTCCTTCGACCATTCGTCCACCCCGCCTTCTTCGGAATAATCGACGGGGGCGAAGGCCAGCTCGTTGAGCCAGGGCTTGATGTGTCCCTCCCGATCCACGTAGCCGGCCGCCTCGGAAGTGCCCATGGCCACGCCGAGCACGGCGTTGTCGTTCATGCTCATCGCGCCGGCGAGAGCCGTCACTTCGCCGTCGTTCACCACCTCGAAGGGAATGCCGTTCCATTTCTCCTTCTGGAGAATGCGGAAGACTTTGCCGAGGCGGGCTTCTATATCCTCCTGGCTCACGCCGCGGAAAAGGGAGGATGTGCGCACCACGCTGTCGATGATCACGCCGGCGGATGACCCCCCGATGGCGTCCACCCGGGGCAGATGCGCGGCGGCGCGTTCGAGGGAATCCTGAATGCCGTCGAAGTGATACTGGGGATCGCTCTGGAAGTAGGGGTTCCACACCACTTCCTCGGAGTAGACCACTTCGCCGTTCACCACGGCGGCGCACTTGCGGTCGGAACCGCCGAGGTCAAAACCGATGCGGTAGCCGTCGAGGTTGCGCCCCAGCGTCATGGAACCGGAATACTCGTCCGGCAGCTCGCCGGGCGCGGCCTTTTTCACGGTAATCGGCGCGCCGTATATCTTCCTGCCGATAAAATCCCAGTCGAACTCGCGCGCGCCGCCCTTGCAGTAAGTCGCGGCCAGCATATCGGCGACGGAGTCGTCCCCGGCCACCAGGATGATATTGCCGCCCTTCTGCCAGAGAAGGAATTTGACGATGCGCTCCACGTAACGATTGTTGAGCGCCTCGTTCCCGCCTCCCCGGGGAAGGAGCTTTCCGGACCAGCGGAAACACGTGCCGTCCCTGCGGGTCAGCGCAATATCCACTCGATGGGCTCCGGGCTCCCGGGCCGCTCTGTCTTCGAAAGCCTTGTTCCAAAGAACGGCCGGCACGAAACCGGGGTCGAGCACAGGTGTGATCTTAGGTTGAATCTTCATGGTAATTCGCAGAACTTTTAACATATCCGAAATCCGTTTGACAAGCCTATTCCGCCAAAAAATATTCGTCCGCCCGGAATGCGCCGGACAGTCCGGCCGGCGGCGGCCGCGCTCCCCGGGACGCCTCCCCCGCCCGAAGCGGCTCCTCCGGAACGCCCCCTTTCACGGAAGCGGGGGATAAACGCCCCTTCTTCCGGAAAGCGCGCCTTCCCCCGCTCAAAATCCGCTGGGCGTCGGCGCCCTCTCCGAATATCCGCCCTGCCCGTCATTCCCCAAGCGGAAGTTTTGAGTTTGAGCCGCCTCACCTCCACACTGAATTCGTTCCCCCCACCACCTTCCGAATTTCGCTTCCCCTTAAACTTCACTCTTCACGTTTCGCACAATCCCCCCCAACTCCACACTTCGCCCTCCAAACTGAAAAAACTCCCTCCGCCGCGTTTGCGGCGGAGGGAATCATTATAACGATATATTCATCCAATAATAATGAAAACGTCATTCATTACATTTTTTCAGACGGACGGGGCGAAACACCCCGCCCGGAGCGCGCCTTAAAGCGCGTGAACACCCTCAGGCGCGGCGGCGTCGCAGAGCCAGCGCACCCAGCGCGAGAAGCCCCAATGTGGCCGTAGCCGGTTCAGGCACGGCGCTCGTCACCGTTACTGTGATGTCTCCGAACGTCCAGCCCTCCAGCCCTGCCGCCGAGGTGCTCAGCGCGCTGATGCTGGCGGTGCTGGCCA
>JAJQGU010000005.1 GCA_021200315.1 Akkermansiaceae bacterium | reverse complement strand
GGGGAGGAGCGCGCCGCGCTTCCCCGGCGGGAGCCGGGGGGGGATGCCCGTTTCCGCCCGGCTCCGCCCGCCTGCGGAGCCGGGGAGGATGCGCCGGAGCTCAGGCTGGAACGCCCGCTTTCCCGGCCCTCCCAGCCGGATTTTCCCTCTCTGCGCCCGTCCGGGGACGCTCTTCCGCGCGGCTTCCGCTTCATGGGGGTTCTGAAGGGGCAGTACGCGCTCTTCGAAAACGCCGAAGGGCTCGCGCTTCTCTCTCCCCGCGCCGCCGCCGAGCGCATCGCCTTCGAAAGGTTCCTCGCCGCCCGCCGGCGTCCCGTCGAGTCGCAGCGCCTGATCGAGCCCGTTCTCGTCGAGATGGACGTCCGCGAGATCGGCGCGGCTCACAAGCTTCTTCCCCTCTTTGAACAGGCCGGGTTCCGCATCGTTCCCTTCGGCCGCGTCACTCTCCGCGTCGAGGCGGTGCCCGCTCCGCTTCCCCCGGGCCGCGCGGAGGAGTTCCTCCGCGAGCTCCTCCGCGCCTTTACCGCCGCCGGCGGGGTTCTCCATCGCAGCCGCAGCCCGTACGAACCCTTCGCCGCTCAATTGGCGGGGCAATACGCCGCCCGCGAGGACGTGTCCGCTTTGCTCAGGACGCCGGAGGCGCTTCTCTCCCGCCTCTTCGCCTGTGAGATTCCCTACTGCACGCCCTCCGGCAGGCCCACCGTCATTCCTCTTTCTCTCCGGGAGATCGCCCGGAAGTTTCAGGTCTCCTGACCGTCCTCCGGCAGGGAGGCGCTCCGCCCGGATTCTGCCCGGCGCGCCGGCGGGAGGAATGGTTCGAGGTTGGCCCACACCTGGTCGACGGTGATTTGATCCGTGGTGCCGGGGGAGATCATGCTGATCGAGCGCGGGCCGCGCAGTGCGCCGCAGCTGTTGCGGCGGTCGAGCAGGGAGATGGTGGGGCCGCCCGCGAGTGAGGCCATGTGCGTGGGGCCGGTGTCGTTCCCCACCGTGGCCCAGGCCCGCCGGGCCACGTCGGGCACGTCGGACAGGGTGGTTTTTCCGAGCATGTTGACGGCTGCGGGCGAGGCCGCGGAAATGGCGCGGAGTTCCTCGGCTTCCGCCCGGGTGCCGATCAGCACGGAGGGGATGCCGCGGGCCTCGAGCCGGCGCACGAGCTCGCAGTAACGGGGGACGGGCCAGCGCTTGTAGGGATGCCCGGGCGAGCATCCCGGGATGAGCAGGACGAAATGTTCGGGCAGTTCGCCGAAATGTTCGTTTTCCCCGTGGAGGAAGGAGAGGTCGGTGACGGCGTCCAGCGGTTCGCTCTCCCGCGGTTCCCTCCTTCCCATGCCGAAGCGCCGCGGTTTGACGACGCGGATTTCTCTCCCCAGACCGCAGTGCACCCATGTGAAGGAAGCGGGCATCAGCCACCGCAGCGCGGGGAAATATTTTCTGCGCGTGCGCCCCGAGCCCTGCAGGTCGTAGATGCGCTCGAAGCCGCCGCCCGTCACTTCGCGCGCGATGCGGCGCATTTCCCCCAAACGGAGGTAGGAGACGCGGTTGTCGATGATGTAATGGCTGAAGAGACCCGTTGCGCGCCCGAGGGAGACGAAGGGCGAGGAGGTCATGAGCGTGAGTTCCGCCGCCGGGTGCAGGCGGGCGATCCGGAACATGGCGCCGATGGCCAGGACGAAGTCGCCCAGGGCTCCATGTTTGATGATGAGTATTTTTTCCATGTCAGAACTGCGAGTGGGACTCGGCGCGGGCGAGCAGGGGTATCAGGGCGCGGGGGTCGGACAGGATGGCGTCCGCGCGCGAGGCCGCCGCGTCCCGGGAAAGCAGGTAGTTGCGCCCGACGCCCGCGGCGAGGGCGGCCTCCACGTCCCGTTCGCTGTCGCCCAGCGAGAGCGAGGCGGCCATGTCGATGCCCCAGCGGCCGCGCGCCTTCAGAAACAGGCCGGGGGCGGGCTTGCGGTCTCCGCCTTCGAGGAGGGGACAGTGAAGCACGTCGAGCAGGGCGATTCCCTCGGCGGCGAAGAGGTTTTTCATGTGGCGGGTGAAGCGCTCGTAATCCTCTTCCGTGTAGTAGCCGCGGGCGATGCCGGATTGGTTGGTGATGACGACGAGACCGTAACCGGCCTCGTCGGCCGCCCGGCACAAGTCGACGATGCCCGGTACCCAGCGGAAGTCTTCGGGACGGTATACGTAGCGCCCGTCTTCGTTGATTGTTCCGTCGCGGTCGAGGAAGAGTGCCCTGCGGTCAGCCATAGAGGGAGCGTTCGATGTATTCGCAGACGAGGTGGCCGCAGGCGATGTGCATTTCCTGAATGTGGTTGGTGAGAGAGGAGGGAACGGCGAGGCAGACGTCCGCCTCGTCTTTCATGGCGCCGCCGCCCGCGCCCGTGAACGCCGCGGAGGCGATGCCCATTTTCCGCGCCTGGCGCATGGCCAGGAGCACGTTGCGGCTGTTCCCGCTGGTCGAGATGGCGACGAGTACGTCGCCCGCCTCGCCCAGTCCCTCCACCTGCCGCCGGAAGACGTCGTCATAGCCGTAGTCGTTGCCCACGGCCGTGAGGATCGAGGTGTCCGTGGTGAGGGCGATGGCGGGCAGGGGCCTGCGCTCCATCTTGTAGCGCCCGATGAGCTCGGCGGCCAGGTGTTGGGAGTCCGCGGCGGAGCCTCCGTTGCCGCAGAAGAGGATTTTGTGCCCGGCGCGGAGAGACCGCGCGCACATGTCGGCGATGCGCCCCACGGTGTCCGCCTGCCCGGCCAGCTGGCGGAAGCAGTCGGCGGCGGCGAGAAGTTCCTGTCGGATGGCTTCGATGTTCATTTCAGTCGTTCGAGAAGCGAGGTGGTGGAGAAGCCCTCGACGCGGGGCAGCGCGACGGCCCGCCCGCCGTACGAGGCCACGAAGCGTCCCTCGGGCCATTGGTCGGGCGCGTAGCCTTCCTTGGCGATGACGTCGGGGCGAATCTGTTCGACCAGCGGCAGGGCGGTGTCGTCGTCGAAGATGACCACGTAGTCGACGGCTTTCAGCGCGGTGAGCATGGCCGCCCTCGCCGCTTCCGGGTTGATCGGCCGCCCGGCTCCCTTCAGGCGGCGGACCGAGGCGTCGCTGTTCAGCCCGACGATGAGCGCGTCGCAGAGTTCGCGCGCCCGGCGGAAGGATTCCAGATGCCCGGGATGCAGCAGGTCGAAGCAGCCGTTGGTGAAGCCCACCGTGCGGCCCTGGGCGCGGAGTCTGTCCGCGAGTTCGGCGGCCTGCCCGGCGGTCAGAACGGCCGAGGCGGGGCGGAAGTTGTGCTCGAGCTGTTCTTTGAGTTCATCGCGCGTGACGCTGGCGGTCCCGAATTTGCCCACCACGATGCCCGAGGCGGCGTTGGCGATTTTCATGGCTTCGCGGATCGGCGCGCCCGCCGCCAGCGAGGCGCCCAGGGCGGCCAGAGAGGTGTCCCCCGCGCCCGAGACGTCGTAGACTTCGCGCGCCTCGGTGGGGATGTGAATGACGGGTTCTCCCGGATGGGAGGGGATGTGGATCATGCCGTGCTCGCTCAATGTCACCAGAATGCTGCCGAGATGAAAACGGGCGCAGAGCGCCTGCCCCGCCTTCCGCGCTTTTTCCTTGAATCCGGCTTCTCCGGGATGGAAGGATTCGCCGGAGACGGCCTCGAATTCCTTGAGATTGGGCTTGACGAGTGTGGCGCCGCGGTAGATGGTCCAGTCCGGCAGTTTGGGATCGACGATTACGGGCTTCCCCGCCCTGCGGCATGCGCGGATCAGCCCTTGGGCGGTTCTTTCGTCGAACAGCCCCTTGCCGTAGTCCGAGAGCAGCACGAGATCCGCCTCGGCGATGCGCGGGATGACGCGCTCCAGCCATTGGCGGACGAACGTGTCGGGCATGTGCAGGGGAGATTCCTCGTCGAAGCGCAGCAGATGGTGCGCCCCCGCCACAAAACGCGTCTTGACCGATGTCGCCGCCCCCTCCAGGGCGGCGAGCAGCCCGGCGGAGACTCCGCGGTGTTCCAGGTAGTTCTTTAAAGAGACGCCCTCGGCGTCGTCCCCCGTTACTCCGGCAAAGACCACGCGGCATTCCAGGGAGCGCAGGTTGATCGCCACGTTGCCGGCTCCGCCGGGCATGCGGCGCTCGCCCGTTTTTTTCAAGACGGGCACGGGCGCTTCGGGCGATACCCGGGTCACGTCGCCGTATTCGAACACGTCCAGCATCATGTCGCCCGCGCACAGGATGCGCGCGCCGGGAAACCCGTCGACACGGCGCGTCAGGGAGCCGGCGGGGTCGTGCGGACGCTCCCCGTCATGCGGGCTGTTCGCGGGTGCGGGTGAAGGCGGTTCTGGTTCCATGGCTCTCCGGTCGGCATGAATCCGACGGAGGATTCATCGCACGTTCCCATGGACGGCAGTATACGCCCGTTCCCCTCATGAAGTCAAGAGCGGAAAAGGAGAATGATCTTCCGGCGGCGCTTCGCGCCCGCGGGACAATTTCACCCTCCGCCCTTCCTCCGTTTCTCCCGCCGCCTTCCGAATCATCCTTCCCCGTCAATTCCATCCCCTCACGCCCAACTCCACCCTCCACCCTCCAAACTCCACACTGAGAAAAAGAACTCCCTCCGCCGCGTCCGCGGCGGGGGGAGCTATAAACTAAAAAAATAACAGTAAAATATAAACAAAAGAAC
>JAJQGU010000037.1 GCA_021200315.1 Akkermansiaceae bacterium | reverse complement strand
ACACATCCTGCGAGCGGAGGGGAGCAACATCGTCATGAGCGCGGCGAAGTACAACAAATTCATTTTCAGGGCGACGCTGCGGGCCGTCGCGCTCGAAGCGGGAGGGGAGAAGGGAATCAACCCCTGCGGGTGCAGGAAGGGGAGCGAAGCCGAGGGGAAAGCAGAGGCGTCGGGGCGCAGTGCCCGCGCCAGCGGAGCGCTCTCCGGATCGCCGGCGGGGAGAGAGAGGTCTTCGCCGGTGCGGACGAAAAGCGCATGATCTGGGCGTGCAGCGTGGGTGCTCTGCGCGGGCTCGGCGCGGAACTGAGCGAGCAGCTTCAGATCGTCTCCGACACCCTCTCGCGTGAGCTGGCGGCGCCGGGGGCGCTGCGCTTCTCCCACCCTGCGGCGGCGGTATTGGAAATTCCCCGAGGGGGCCGCGCGGCGTGCCCACCCAGCCTCTTCTTCGGCTTGACGGCGTGCCCGCTGGCGATCCGCAAAGACGGCACGTGGTACTGCTATGGCTGGGATTTGACCAAGAACGTCTGCGAGGTGTTCGGGCCGGCGGGCTACATCCGCACGGTCTACAGCTACGCGCCCTGCGGGGAAGCGACGGCTTCCGGAGACGTCTCTCAGCCCTTCCGCCGGAGCAGCGAGTTCGACGATGAGGAGCTCGGCTTGGTATACTACAACTACCGCCACTATAATCCCACGGACGGAAGGTGGCTCAGCCGCGATCTCATCGAGGAAAATGGCGGGTGGAATTTGTATGCCTTCCTCGGTAACAGCCCTCTATTATCTAGTGATAGAAATGGTTTATTTTTGCTC
The DNA here is from genome assembly GCA_021200315.1 of Akkermansiaceae bacterium. Taxonomy (GTDB): domain Bacteria; phylum Verrucomicrobiota; class Verrucomicrobiia; order Verrucomicrobiales; family Akkermansiaceae; genus Akkermansia. The sequence continues at coordinate 21,297 of JAJQGU010000037.1, read as the reverse complement.
GTTTATCTTCTGCTGTGATGTCTGCTGTTCGAAGGCATAAAAGATTTTTCCCATCGAAATGCATAGAATTGCCGTTCGAACGGACAGGGATATGGCTTGGTGTTCCGCTCGGATAAAAGTAAAATCACGGCTAAAGATGATGACGGCTGAAAAAGAGAGCGCGTCGAAAAAGCATTCCCCTCTCTCTCTGCCGCAATCATTCCATGAGAGACAATCATCAGGAAGTCAACATACATGCCGATTATGAACATCAACGGGCGGCCGGCCGACAACGGAAAAGAAGATATCCTCCCGAAACATTCTGCGTGGGAACTCATTGACGCCATACTCATTATCAATATGGACGGAAGCACGGCGCGCTGGAAAAACATCTCGGACAATCTGGACGGATTAGCGCCGAGGGAAAAAATACACCGCATATCGGCCGTGCGCGGCACCTCCCTGCCCGGATATCAAGAAAAGCCCTGGTTTACCCAACGCACGGGGAAAAGGGCCGTCACCTGCGCCGGAGCAGCCGGATGCGCCCTGTCACATGCAAAAGCTCTGAGATTCGCCAAGGGACACAGCGACTGGAACATCATTCTGGTGTTGGAAGACGACGCGCAGGCAAACCGGAACGAATGGCAAAATCTGGATGGACAGCTCGCCGATTTTATACAGCGGGATCAAAAATGGGAACTCATCTACCTGAGCTATAACGAGAATCCGAAGTGGGCGGGAGAAACGCACTGGTCAAACATCTTTCATTGCTCGGGCGTATTGGGAACCGCCTCCATGATCATACACAGGAGAATGTGGGACAAACTCCTCGAGCATCTGCCCGACGAATCCTCAATATGGCCTTGGCTGGCAGGGAACAAGGCCGTGGATTACTGGTTGAAAACCCAGATAACGCCTTTCTCGGAAGTCTATTACATCTCCCCTGCCCCGATGCATCACCCCTACGGGGAGATCTCTGAAATCACGGGAGGATTGACTGCGCCGCCCGAACAACACGCAGCCGTCCGAATACAGGGGAAAACATGGGCACAGAAATATTCCAAGCTCAATTTGTGCATTTTACGAACCAAATTGACGTTCGAAAGAACGATACGGCTTCTCCGCAGAAGAATATGGGGATTCCGCGGAAGAAGAAAATGACCGATTAGACATTCCTCCGACACGGGAAGAGAGGCCGTCCGCAGCTTACACCAAGCGCCGCCCCGCACAAACCCGGCATTTCCCCTTCGACACGGCATGCGGGACATCCCGGCCTTCGTTTCTGCTTCCGGCACGACTCCCGGGGAAAAAGCACTCTCACCCCCATCTGCACAAACAACCTACCCCACAGTCATTCTTCTCCATCCTCCCTCTCTTCCCATGAAGAAGTCGAAGCCTTGAACAACGGACGATAGGAGGGGAGCCGCCAGTTCCACCAGACAGCGGCCATACGCACGGCAAACACGACAAAAATGCCGACCACATAGGCATAGCGGGCATTGCAGCCGAATTGAAGCAGAAGGAAATAACCGCCCGAACCAATAAAGGCGGCAGTCGCGTACAGTTCACCCGGGCGAAAGACATAGGGCACGTTCCCGGTAGCAAGATCACGCAGCACGCCGCCGGCGACACCAGTGGTTATGCCCATGATTATGGAAACAGTCGGAGAGGCTCCAGCCCCCATGGCCTTTTCCGTGCCAATCATGGTAAAAAGAGCCAAGGAGAAAGCGTCCGCAATGCGCACCGTGCCCAGGGGAAGAGCCCAGAAGCGCGTGGCAAAAAACATCAGAAACGAAGTCGCCAAGGCAAAATAGAGGAAATGCACACCACTTTCAACCACCCAATAGACGGGCACATTCGGCCCCAGCAGAATATCGCGCACAGTGCCCCCCCCCAGGGCGCAAATCGTGCCGCACGTGACCACGCCGAACAGATCCATGCGGACGCGACTGGAAGCGGTCGTGCCGGCAATGGCGCCGACGACCGTTCCGAAAGCCTCACAAAAGGACATCAGCGTCATGACAGAAAAGCGCAGGCGGGGGCAACCTCAATCCAAGGCAGAGACTCATCCGGCGAAGCACACAAGAGCTCTACTCTCCTGCCCAGGCGATCAAGCGTCTGCCGCATGGCTTCGCAGGCAAGCGCCGGCGTGTTGCAATCCCGGCTCAGATGAGCCAGCACAAGATGTTCCAATCGGGAATGCTCCATCTTCTCCACCAGTTCACAAGCCTGTTCGTTGGAGAGATGCCCCTGTGCCGAGGCGATGCGCTGCTTGAGATGGCGGGGGCGCTTGGGGTTCGCCGCAAGCAGATGGGGATTGTAATTCGACTCAAGATAAAGAGCGTCCACACCCGAAAGATACTCGGGAATCCGGCGCGTGATGCTGCCCGTATCCGTCAGCCAGCCGAGACTCGCCTCACCGCAATCGAAACGGAAACCAACGGGATCCACCGCATCATGAGAAACTTCGAAAGGCGTCACCCGAAGGGCGCCCAGCTCGAAAGTCCTCCCCGGCTCAAAAAAACGGCACGAGACGCCGGGAGCCTTCTCACGGATTTCAAGTCCTGTGTACCGCGTACAGTAGGTTTTGACGGAAATTCTCCTGCTGATCTGATCGAGGCCCTTGATGTGATCCCCATGCTCATGCGTCACGAACACGGCCGAAAGATCATCCAGCGTCAGATCAAAACGGCTGAGGCACCCTATGATGCGCCGCGCACTGATGCCGGCATCAACCAAAAAATACTGTCCGGCAGCTTCGATGAGCGCGGCATTGCCCGCACTGCTGCTGGCGAGAACGGAAAAGCGAATCACGGGGGGCATCGTAGCATGGAGAAAGGACGGCCGCAAGCGCCGCAGTCATCATTCTGCGGCATTGCGGCAACACACACTGGCCGTCACCGACGAGAACGCCATACCCGGCAAGACGAATTTTCGAATTTCCACCTCGGCCCGCAGGGCTCCGAATTCCTCCACGCAACAGAGAGCCAATTCATGCGCCAAGGTTTCAATCAAACGGCGAGGCGAACTCTCTGCCAGATATTTCAGGCGCACGGCCAGAGCCTCATAATCGATCGTGCGGGAAAGATCGTCCTGCACGCAGGAAAACGAAGCGGGCGGGATCAACGAGACCTCGGCCAGGAGCCTCTGGCGAACGGAACGCTCCTCGTCGGGCACGCCGACATGACAGGCCAGCTCCATGGCGTGCAAGCGGATGGAGCCATCCCCGCCCGACGCGCATCGGGCGCGTTCAAAAAACGATTGAAGAACTGCCAGATCAGGCACGATGAGATCAGGGGCGGCCTGCGCGAGCTGATCGGCACTGTTGTAGCCGGTGAGCACGCCCACACCCACCACCCCGCCGCAGTGCGCCGCCGAAATATCATGCTGCATATCGCCAATGAAAGCGGTTTCCGCAGGCAGGAGGCCATGCTCCCTCAACAATGCATGAATGTAGCGCTCCTTGTCGCGGATCCCAGAATGAACCTTCTCAAAAAAGGGTGTCAGCCCCGTTCCCCGGCACTGACTCTCGAAAGCCTTCGGATCCATACTCGTCATCACAAAACAGCGGACGCCCCGGCGGCGGCAGTATTCCAAAAAATCCCGTGCGCAGGGCAGCAACCGCACAGTTTCCGCAGAGCGGTCAAAGGCACGGCGGAAACGATCTTCCAAATCCGCCAAATCCGCCTCGGGAACCACCCGGGCATAGAACTCGGAATAAGGCAGCTGGAACTCCGCACGGAAGCGCCCCACATCGAGGGGAGCGCGTCCATATTGAGCCAAGACGCAGTTCGTGGCGTCGAGCGTCAGGCTCAGATCATCACACAGCGTCCCCGACCAGTCGAATATGATATTCTTGAACATGGGTTTGAAATGTCTACGGTCCGTAAAAATCGCGTTTGGAAATTGTCCGGCGGGCGGGAGAGCCCGCCGATCTCTTCGTTTTGGAAGGCGAATGGGATTTCGGGCGGGCAGCTGGATTGACGAAGGGATTGTTCTCGCCATACTTGGCCCACGGGCCCACGGGCACGCGGTTAAATTCCACAAAGCGCCAGTGAACGGAAGCCGTCCCGGCCGCAATGCCGAGATAGTCGCGAACGGCGGGCGAAATATCGATCCCCGCGCCCTTGTTGGAACGATTGGCCGGCAGCTTCCCGCCGAACACATAGGGCCAGTCCTCCGTCGTGAAAGGGCCGCAATCCTCCCATTGAGCGAAACAATAATTCCCGTTGTAGAAAATCTGCACCCACTTGCCCTTGCAGACAGAACTGCCCGGAGCCTTGAACTCCTTCCGAAACCAGGGAATCACGCGCTCTGCCTCGGGCTTATGCTGCCGGGAGTTCACACAGTCGTTGTAGGGCAACGCCACGTAAAACGGATTCAGGCGGGGGCGAAACCCCTTTGGGCAGAAATCGGCCGTACGCTGCGCTGGATCCGGCGTATCAAAGCCCCCGAAGTTCTCCATCCACGCGGTGTCCCATGAACTGCGGCTGTTCGGCACAGGATTGCGCGCCGTCGGGCGTTCACCGATCCAGAACACGGTGGCGGTGATATCGAAATGCCATGGATAGGCACCCGGAACCTTCGTCTGAGGAACGCTCTTGGGATCCCGATAGCGAACTCCGCGCCGCATCCTTGAAGCGGGCCTCGCGCCCGTGCTGGGGCGATAGACAGAAACAGGCCGGGAGGGAGGCGCTTCAACCGAGGGATCCCGCCCCAAAGTGGGGGAAGCCAGCCGGGGGCCTCTAGAGGCCGGCGCAGCGGAGGGCTTGGCCTCCCCGCCCCCTTTCTCAAACGCCTCCTTTTTCCCATCAGGCTTTTCCTGAATCTCTTCCCCGATTTTCCGGACAGCGTCAGAGGCATCCCGACTTTTTTCAGAAAAGGCGGACATCTCGGAAGAAGCCTGTGCAGAACGCAAGCCTGCCGAACAGAAAAGGCAGAACACGCAGATCCCTGTCGAGAGGCTCGCCATTCCCGCTCACCAACGTTGCACCACGGACGGAAGCGCCTTCTGCAGCAGACCGGGAGAATCGGTGGTGTAGTGAAGTCCGCGGCTTTCCGCCCGACGGGCGGCACAATCGACAATCAACGACGCCACCGTCGCCAGATTGCGCAAATCGAGAATTTCAGGCGTCACCCGATGCCCCCAGTAAAATTCAGCCACTTCGCGGTTCAGAATGCGCAGGCGGGCCGCCGCGCGCTGCAGACGATGGTTGTTGCGCACAATGGAAACATAGTCCCACATCAGCCGGCGAATCTCATCCCAGTTGTGATAGATGAGAATGAGATCGTCCGGCAGGGCGGTGTCGCCGCTCTGCCAGGGAGTGATGGGATATTCCTGCACGGAATGAGACAGGGGAATCTTCTTGAGCATCGTCTCAAGCGCCCGCTTGGAAATCACCACGCACTCCAACAGAGAATTGGAAGCAAGTCGATTAGCGCCATGGAGCCCCGTGCATCCCGTCTCACCGGAGACAAAGAGCCCGTGAATGGAGGATTCTCCATTGATATCCGTAGCCACCCCGCCGCATTGATAATGCGCTGCGGGCACCACGGGGATAGGCTGCGACGCCGGATCGATGCCGACCGACTTACACGTCTCATCGATCAGAGGGAAACGCGAAGCCATGAAGCCGGCAGGCTTATGCGTAATGTCCACATACACGCATGGGTGGCCGGTGCGCTTGATCTCCGAATCGATTGCACGAGTGACAATATCGCGGGGAGCCAGCGAACCGCGGCGATCATACTTCTGCATAAACTCCTTACCATCAGCGCCGATGAGTACACCCCCTTCACCCCGCACGGCCTCGGAGATCAGGAAAGTCTGGCCTTCGCGGTTCGTCGCCTTGGCATTGTAGAAACAAGTGGGGTGAAACTGCACAAACTCCATGTTCGAAATCACCGCTCCCGCCCGCCATGCCATGGCGATACCATCGCCCGTGGCCGTATCGGGATTGGTGGTGTAGAGATACACCCGGCCCGTGCCGCCCGTGGCAAGCATGATGCGATCGCTCCGGAAGATCTCCACCTGCTGCGTGCCGCATACGTAAACATAGGCGCCGAGCACGCGATCCTCAGTCACTATTCCCAGCTTCGCCGTCGTGATCAGATCTATTGCCACATGATTTTCCAGCAGGGTAATGTTGGGATGGGCGAGAGCGGCGTTCAAGAGCTTGGTGCTGATTTCGAGACCCGTCGTATCTTTGGCATGCAGAATGCGGCGGCGGGTGTGCCCGCCTTCACGGCCCAATTCAAACGAGTGGTCGTCAACCGCCCCTTCCTCCATATCGAAATCGACACCCCAGTGCAGCAAATCCTGAATGGCGGCGGGCGCCTCCTGCACAATCGTCCGCACGGCCGTCTCGTCGCACAGCCCGGCTCCGGCATCCAGCGTATCCGCCACATGCTCCTCGAACGAGTCCTCATTCGACATCACGGCGGCGATGCCTCCCTGGGCTTTAGATGAACTCGACTCCAAAGCCGTAGTCTTCGTAATAAGCACAACTCTCCCGTGTTCCGCAGCGCGCAGAGCAAAGCTCAACCCCGCCACGCCGCCGCCAATAACTAGAAAATCAGACGTTGTCATCATCAATCTCCTCGGGAGGAATCTACCATGATTCCGCACGCTCGTCACGCACAAAAGAAAGGGATCTGCACATCCACACCACAAGTGCACCGCATGAAAAAACGCAGAAGCGGACAACCCATGCACGCCCCTCACAACAAACCTTGCCGAAGACATCGGGCGCGTATCTCCATACCCTCCCGTCACAGAAAAGACAACGCCCGCATCCCAACCGCCGCCCTTCTCCTGGAAGGCGACCCGGCAGACGCGGCCGCTCCTCCTTCCGGCGCATCGAAACGCCGAGGCCGAAGAACCGGCCGTGCCCGCACCCCGCCGCCATCGGCGGGCAATCCGCTCACAGAGCAGCCCGCAGGATAGCAAGAATATCCCTCTCGCCCAACGGAGCAAAGAGCCCGGGCGCATCCAAGCAGCCGCCGGCGGCAATGCGCCGCGCCATCTCCCCGAGGCGGGAGCCGTCGATCCCGACTTCGCGCAGAGACATCGGAGCCCCGATTTTCTTGAAGAAGGCGGCCATCTCCGCAATGGCCCGGTCGGCAATCTCCCGGGCAGGAAAATCCGGAGAAATTCCCAGAGCATTGATTCCGAAAGAGACGAAGCGCGGCAGCGTACGCTCGCAGAGAACGTGCCGCATCCAATGCGGCGTGATGATGGCCAGCCCCTCGCCGTGGCTGATGTCGTAATAGGCCGACAGCGCGTGCTCGATGGCATGCATCGGCCAGACGGAACCTCCCGTGCCCAGTCCTAAAATGCCATTGCAGCCAAAAGTGCAGGCGTACATAATCTCCGCACGCGCCTCGTAATTCTCCGGCTGGGCAATCGCCACGGGCGCATACTTCATCAAGGTCTTGACCAGAGCAGCGCAAAAGCCGTCGGACACGGAATTGGAAGGTTCCGTGAAGAACTGCTCCATGACGTGGTTGACGGCATCCGCCACGCCGGCCGCCGTGTGTCTGGAATTGACCGAAAACGTATATGTCGGATCGAGAAAGGAACAGACGGGGAAGAGGAAAGGACTCACATAGGCCACCTTGTCGTTAGTCTCCGTGCGGGAAATAACGCCGCCGCAGTCGTATTCGCTGCCCGTGGCGGCCAGCGTCATAATGTCCACGATGGGCAACGCGGCCTTCGTAGGCGCCCTGCCGACGATCAGATCCCAAGTCTCGCCGTCGTACTTCGCGCCGGCGGCAATGGCCTTCGAGCAATCGAGTACGGAGCCGCCGCCCACAGCCAGAATAGAGTCGATGCGCTCTTTCTTGCAAAGGCGCACACCGTCCAGCACGCTGCCGGCGTACTTCGGATTCGGCTCGATGCCTCCCAGCTCGAAAAGCTCGAAATCCCTCATCAGCTCCTTCACGCGGCTGTAAAGGCCAATCCGCCTGATGCTCCCGCCTCCGTAGGTCAGCAGGACGCGCTTTCCCAGAGGCTTCATCACCTCAGGAAGCTTCTCCACAACACCTCTGCCAAAAACGAGGCGCGTCGGGGTGTGATAATCGAAGTTTTTCATCATTTTATCCGTAATCCGTATCTTGTTCATGTGTCCGCCTTGTCCGTTCATCCGAGCCATGTCTCCACAAGAGACCGGGAAACAGCTCCGTTCAGCAGCCTGCCCGCCTTCCAACGACAATGGGGATAAGCATCCCGCAAGTGCTTCTCGCAGTTTTCGATGCCGCTGCCGCCCGAGGTCGCGAAGGGAATGACCGTCTTGCCGGAAAAATCTCCGCTTTCCAAAAAACTGTTGATGATCGTCGGGGCGGCATACCACCAGACGGGAAAACCGACGAGAACCGTATCATATGCGGACAAATCGGGCGGCTCTCCGGCAAGAGCCGGGCGGGATGAGAGGTCACGCATCTCCTCCGAACTCCGGCTGTGGGGATTGTTCCAATCCAAATCAGCCGCCGTGTAAGGCCGGGCAGGCGTGATCTCATGAAGATCGGCTCCAAGCATCGCCGCCAGCTTCCTTGCAACGGAAAGCGTGGCGCCGCTGCACGAAAAACAGGCAATCAGCATCCTCCCGTTCATGAGCATTGTATTCTCCATCATATCAAATTGCAGATACTCCCTTCATCGCGTCGTTTCGCGGGCGGCTTCGGCGTATTCCTCATCGTTTACCCGCTCCAGCCAAGTATTCTCGTTGGTCTGCGGATTGCACTCGACGGCAAGATGGGAAAACCAGCTGTCCGGGGCAGCTCCATGCCAATGAACCACCCCAGGCGCGATCTCCACCACATCGCCGGGCAGCAAGCGGCGGGCCGCCTTGCCGCGCTCCTGAAAGAGCCCTTCGCCGCCCACGGCGACGAGTATCTGGCCGCCCGTATGGCTGTGCCAGTTGTTGCGGCAGCCTGGTTCGAACGTCACATTGGCCATGGGAACGTTCAGCCCCGGGCCGGAGGCCAGCCGCGCCAGCCACGATCGGCCGGTGAAGTACTGCGCATAGTCTGTGTTCGGCTGTCCGACCGGGAAGGGGCTGATGCGCGGCACGCCCGCATCCGGCTCCTCTCCGGCCGTCAGGCCGAGTATCTCTTTCACCTGGGCTTCCGTAAGGCCATTGCGCCTGCCGATGCGGATATGGGCGGCGAGCTGTCCGTCCGTCCCTTCCATCGAGGAAAGCGCGGCGATGGTCGCGAGTTCCCGGGTCTTCCAATCCACATTGTCACGAGAGAAAATATCGCCGAAAAGATGCGCCTTCAGATACTCGTCGATGGCGGGGGCAAAGTCGAAAAGAGGTCCCTTCACAGCCTCTCCGCAGAGTTTCGTCTGGTTCTCCGTTCCGTAGTCGATCGCCTGCCCCCGGGGTCTCCGCCCCGGTTCGGTGCCCGGAGCATCTTTTCTGCCCGCATCCGCGCGAGCCAGAACCGTCGTCCTGAGGACTTCCAGCGCATTGAGACTGCGGGGAAAACCGCAATAGGCGTAAAGCTGCACGAGAATCTCCTTGATATCGTTGACGCCCAGCCCCGCATCGAGTCCCCGTCCGATCGCCCGGCGGAGAGCCGGCATGTTCCCCTTGGCGGCGCAGGAGCTTATGGCGGCGATCTGCCGCTGCTGTTCGGTTAATGTATCCATATCATCAGTTTCAGAAGCCGCCGCCGAGAAGCATCCCAGCATCAGGCCGGCAATGATTTGCTTGATCATATTTGTTCGGGCGGATCGCCCCGTTCATTTCTTATACTCCTTCCCCGAAATATGTCCAATACTTTGTCTTCATAAAACAGAATGCTTGACAGGCATACTGCGCGGAGACATCATCGTGAGCGGTTCTTTCAAGGAAATTTCATGGAAATAAGAATACTGCGCTATTTCATCACAGTGGCGCGCACGGGCAGCGTCACGGGTGCGGCAAAGCTCCTGCACGTCACGCAGCCCACGCTTTCACGCCAACTGCAGAGTTTGGAAGAAGAACTGGGGCAGAAACTCCTTCTCCGGAAATATCACCGGATTGAACTGACAGAAAACGGAATGCTTCTGCGGGACCGGGCGGAGGAAATACTGGATCTCGTGGGCAAGACGGAGAAAGATCTCCAGAAGGCGGGCAACGCCGCGGCGGGGGAAGTCTTTTTCGGAGCCGGAGAAACGGGAAAAATGAGAACCGTAGCACGCATCATGGAGCATATCCGGGAGGATCATCCCGGCATCCGCTTCCGCATTCACAGCGGCACGGCGGACGACTTGATGGAACGCCTGGACAGAGGGACGCTGGATTTCGGACTGCTCATCAACCCCGGCCGAGCCGCGCTCGAGAAATACGAACATCTCGACCTGCCCGACGGAGAATCCTGGGGGCTGCTCATGAGAAGGGACTGTCCCCTCGCGGCACGCCGCGGAGTGACGCCCGGGGATCTGGCCGGCGTGCCGCTGCTCCTCCCTGCCCGCCACGTCGTGCACGGCGCAGGCTCCCTGAGCGGGTTTCCGGAATGGTGCGGAGAAAGTTTCCACGCGCTGTCCGTCGCCGGTCACTACAACCTCGTCTACAACGCCGCGCTGTTGGTTGAGGAAGGAGTGGGCTGCGCCGTGAGCATCGACCTCGTCACACGCCGCGGCCTCCGCTTCCGTCCCCTGAAACCCGTGATACGCACAAAAGTCTGCATCGCTTGGAAGAAAGGACACCTCTTCTCCCCCGCCGCCGCCCTCTTTCTCAGCCATCTGCAGCGGAAACTCAGCGCCGGAGAGGAAGAGGGGGAAAAAGACCTCTCCTGAAGCGGCCAGCCTCAAGGGAACAACCGACGGCGGAAAGAAGATCCTCCCGCCGACTCCTCCCTGCTTTGCCCGGCGAGGCTCTGCGCGCCGGACAATTTTGCCGTCCAGAAACTTTGGGATTGCCTTCAGCCCCCGTTTCATGGTAAAAACAATCCGATATGGATTTAGAGCAACGAGAAATCAATGCGGAAACCATCACTCCGTACTTTGAGAAATATTTCGGCCACAAGCCCGCCGTGATCGCCGCCGCGCCCGGGCGCGTGAACCTGATCGGAGAGCACACAGACTACAACAACGGCTTCGTGCTGCCCATGGCTCTGGAAAACAACTGCGTAGTCGCCGTCGCCCCGTCCCCGTCAGGCGAACATCGCTGGTGCGGCTCCTTAGGGGACATGATCTACTGCGTGCCTGCGGCGGAGGCTTCCAGCAAGGGGGAGCCCTTCTGGTCGAATTACGTGCGCGGGGTAATCGCCAAATTGAAAGAGCACGGCATCGACCCGGGGCCGGTGGACATGCTCATCGACAGCAACGTGCCCCGAGGCGGCGGCCTCTCATCGAGCGCCGCATTGGAAGTGGCCGTATGCACGGCTCTCTCCAAACTGGCCGGAGCCGAAGTGGCGCCGAAGGAAAAAGCGATCATCGGGCAGGCTGTCGAGCATGAATTCGTCAATGTGCCCTGCGGCATCATGGATCAGTTCATCTCCGCCCACGGCAGGAAAAACCACGCGCTGATGCTCGACTGCGCCAATCTGGAATACAAACTTATCCCGATGGAGGATCCGGAAGTCTCCGTGCTTGTGTTCGACAGCGCGGTGAAGCATTCCCTGGCCGACGGAGCCTACGGACAGCGCCGCCGCCAATGCGAAGAGGCGGCTCAAATCATGGGGGTGCCCTCTCTGCGCGAGGCCACGCTCGAGATGATCGAAAGCAAAAAGAACGATCTGGGCGACGTGCGTTATCGACGCGCCCGCCACGTAGTGGGAGAAAACATCCGCGTGCGGAATTTTGCGGAAGCGGTCGGATCCGGCAACTGGGAAGAGGCCGGCGTCGCCATGCGCGGCAGCCACGCTTCGCTGCGCGACGATTATGAAGTTTCCTGCGCCGAGGTGGACACCCTCGTCAGCCTGTGCGACAGCATCCCCTCTTCGTCGTCCATCTACGGCGCACGCATGACGGGCGGAGGATTCGGCGGCTGCATCGTAGCGCTCGTCAAAAGCGACGCAGTGGAACAGGTGGGGCACGAACTGCTCGACGCCTACCGCGACGCTCTCGGCATTGAGACCACCTACCTGGTGACACGGGCCGGGGACGGAGCCCGCGTGCTTCGGCACGCCTGACACCCCCTTCCATGGAAAGAGAATAAAAACGCATTGCTTATGAAACACATCATGAAATTGTTGACCGCATTTGCCCTCCTCTCTTCCGGCGCCTCCGCCCAGGAAGCCGCCGAGACAGCGGGAGCAGCCGCCGGAACGACGGGCACCACGCTCGAAGTGTGGGAAATGATCGTCTTCTGCATCGCCGTCGTGGGCGTCATCGGCCTGGGCATCTGGAAATCCGCGTCTCCGGGGGGGACGGGAGGAGAGAAGAAGGAAAAGGGCGCGGCGGATTACTTCCTCGCCGGACGCGGCCTGAGCTGGTGGCTCGTCGGCTTCTCCCTGCTGGCCGCCAACATTTCCACCGAACAGTTCGTCGGCATGAGCGGACAGGCCGCGGACTGGCTGGGGCTGGCCATCGCCGGGTATGAATGGCTCGCGGCCATCGTGCTGGTCATTGTCGCCTTCTCCTTTCTGCCGATGCTGCTCAAGCGCGGCGTCTTCACCATCCCCCAGTTTCTGGAGGAGCGCTTCGACGGCGTCTCGCGCGTCTCCATGGCCGTAGTAAACCTGCTCATCCTCGTGGGCGTGCCGACGGCCACCGTCATCTACGCGGGAGCGAACGTCGTCTCCGTGTACTTCAACCTGCAGGTATGGGAGGGCTGCGTCATCATCGCGGCCTGCGCCACCATCTACGTCTACATAGGCGGTCTGAAAGCCTGCGCCTGGACCGACCTCGTGTGGGGCGCGGCTCTGCTTCTGGGAGGAGGCGTCGTTGCCTACTTCGCCGTGACGGCTCTGGGCAGTCTTGACATGTCTTCCGCCGCCGGGCAGGCCGTCATCGGCACCGCCTCCGACACTTCCGCCGCCGCAGGCGGGGCTGAAGTCATGCAAAGCACCGGCAGTGCGCTGAGCGACGGACTGAACCGGCTCTGGCGCCTCAACGACGGCGACGCCTCCTCCGCCGTCAACGGCATCGGAGGCAAACTGCACATGATGCGCGACGCCAGCGATCCCGTCATGCCCTGGACCGTGTATCTGCTCGGCCTCTGGATACCTAACTTTTTCTACTGGGGGCTCAATCAGTACATCATGCAGCGCACCCTCGCCTCCAAGAGTCTGGAAGAAGGACAGCTCGGCGTCGTCTTCGCCGCCTTCCTCAAGCTGCTCGTGCCCTTCGTCGTCATTATCCCCGGCATTCTCGCCTACAACCTCTTCCGCGACGACCTCGCCGGCCTGGCCGACAAGCGCGCGGACGAAGTGCTGCAAACCGCGAAGGACGATGCGAGCAAGACCGGGAAGACGCTGATCTACAAACTCAATCCAAGCCGACTCATGCGTGCGGACAGCCGCGAAGAGGCCATGGACTGGATCGCCAGCAACGCCGCCGCCGCGGTGAAGGACAAGGCCGCGCTCGAGGATGTCACCGCCCAGTATGCCGGACTGAAGGCGAAGCTCGACGCCGCCGCCAACGATACCGACCGCGCCGCAGCGGCGCAGGCGATCATCAAAATCGACGGCGAAATCACCCAAGCGGCGCGCAGTGACAGCGACCACTACATCGCCACCACGGAACTCACCGCCTATCACTACGACTCCGCCTTCGCCACCCTGCTGAAGAAGCTCCTGCCCGGAACGGGCTGGGCCTGGTTCGTGCTCGCCGCCCTCTTCGGAGCCGTCGTCAGCTCCCTCGCATCCATGCTCAACTCCGCCTCCACCCTCTTCACCATGGACATCTACGGCAAAGCGAGGCAAGTGGCGGGAAGGCCGGCCAGCTCCCCGCAGCTCGTCGCCGTCGGCAAGTGGGCCGTGCTGGCCTGCGCCCTCATCGCGACAGTGATCGCCCCCTCCCTGGACAATCCCGTCTTCGGGGGCATCTTCATCTTCATTCAGGAATTCCAGGGCTTCCTGTCTCCGGGTGTGCTGTCCGTGTTCATCTTCGGCTTCTTTGTGCCGTACTGTCCGCGCATCTTCGGCTGGCTCGGCATTGTGCTGGGAGTAGTCTTCTTCGGGCTGCTCAAATGGTGCATTCTGCCGGAATGGGCATTCCTGGACCGCATGGCCATCTCCTTCCTGCTCGTCTGTGTGGTGGGGCTCGCCCTCACCATCGCGAACCGCCAGCGCGGCGGAGAAGCGATCATCCTGGAGAACAAAGGCATCATCGAGATGAAAGCCTCGGGGCGGGCCAAGATTTTCGGCGCAGTCGTCATCGCGCTCACTCTGGCGCTGTACGCCATCTTCTGGTGATCAAGCCGAACGGCCGGGCGGCATCAGGCTCCGAAGCCGGACGGAGGGCAAGGTGAAAATCACGTCATCCTCCCAGATGACGCAAACGCGCGTCCTCGCGAAGGCATATGCCTCTCATCGGCCGGCACTGAGCTGGACTGAACTCCCCCCAAGAAGCGGGTCGGCAAAAAGCGGGCCAACGCCGGGAACGCTCTCTTGCCATGACGGCTCTTGCCCACGTCCGCCGGGTATGATACCATGGGGCGATGCCCAGAATCGCTCTCATCCAGCAGGAAGCCGCCGCTCTTGCGGCGGAGAACAAGCGCCAGCAGACGGCCGCCATCCGCGAAGCCGCCGCCGGAGGCGCACAGATCATCTGCACGCAGGAAATGTGCACCACCCCTTATTTTTGCCGTACACAGGACTGCGAACAATTCGACGCCGCCGAACCCATTCCCGGCCCTTGGACGGAAGAGCTCTGCGCACTGGCCGCAGAACTGGGCGTCGTCATCGCGGCGGCGGGATTCGAGAAACGCGCTGCGGGACTGTATCACAATACCGCCTGCGTCATCGACGCCGACGGCGCTTTTCTCGGCATTTACCGGAAAATGCACATTCCCCAGGATCCCGGATTCGAAGAGAAGTTCTATTTCACCCCAGGAGATCTCGGGTACAAATGCTTTGAAACCCGCCACGGCCGCATCGGCGTGCTCATCTGCTGGGACCAGTGGTTCCCGGAAGCCGCCCGGCTAACCGCCATGCAGGGTGCGGAGATCCTTTTCTACCCCACGGCCATCGGCTGGATTCCCGGAGAAGAGAAACTCCACTCCGCCCAGCACTGCGCCTGGGAAACCGTGCAGCGCGGCCATGCGGTCGCCAACGCCTGCTACGTCTGCGCCGTCAACCGCTGCGGCTCGGAGGGCGAGACCACCTTCTGGGGGCAATCCTTCGTGGCGGATCATTACGGCCGAGTCATCGCCAAGGCGCCCGCGGAAAAGCCCTGCATTCTCTACGCCGATCTCGACTTGCAGGTGCTGGAGGCGCACCGCCGCATCTGGCCCTTCTTCCGCGACCGCCGCGTCGATTCCTACGCCCCTCTCACCGAACTCTGGGGCAAGTGACCGCACGCGCCAACGCCCGCGAGCGCGCCGCCCATTTCAGCCCGCTTGTCAAACGGTTATTGAACATCAAGGCGTTTTTGCGCTTCCATTGGATATGGACGGAAACAGCCCTCTTGGCCGGTTCGCGCAAAGTTTGCGGTCTCTGTGGAATTATTCCGGAAGCCTGGCGGCGCTGGCTCTTTTTGCAGGCGTGCTGGCGATGGGAGTAGCGCACTTGACCCGCAACAGCGCAGGCATTGAAGAGGAAGCCCGCTTTTTCCGGGGGGTGCGGAACACCCGGGAAGCGGAACCGCCGCTCGGCGTGGAGGAAATCTCGAGAGAGGAAGCGGCATCATTGCCTCAATACGTTAAATTTCTGTATGATGCAAAAAAGCTGAAGAGCGTGGTCTCCCTGAACCACGACGGCGAACTTGAAGCTCCCGCGGGGTGCCGAACCGCGGAGCAGAGACTCTTTTACGACGAAGGGGGGCGATTGCTGCGGCGCGAAAACTACGATGCGCAGGGCCGCCTGTGCGCGGACGCCTCCGGGGTGGCGCGGCAGCAATTCAACTACGATTCCGAAGGACGGCTGAAGGAATCTTCCTTCTTCAACGCAACGGGACAACACATCGAGGCACGGGGGCTCGGCTATTCGTCCGAACGCCGCGCCTACGATCCCGACGGACGGCTCGCGCAACGGGAATTCCTGGGGAAAGACGGGCTCCCCTGCCTCAACCGAGCGGGAGAGCAGACCGTGCGATACACCTACACGCCTTCCGGAAATCCCGAAAAGCGCAGGAACTACATCAACGGCCAACTTGCGGAGGACACCTTCGGCGTGGCGGAGGAGATCCGGATCTACGACGGGCACGACCGCCTCAGCCGCATAGAATACCGCGATGCCCGAGGGCAGCCCTCCCCCTGCCGGAAACCAGCGGAAGGCTATGCGGCGGCGGTTCTGAGCTACGACTCCCGAGGCTACTGCGCCTCCGTGCGCTACTATGACGCAGACGGGCGTCTCAGCGACGAAAACGGCATGAACTGCGCCGAATGGGTGTGCAGTCATGACGGACGGGGCAATCCCGTGTACGAATGCTATCTGGACGCGGAAGGCCAGCCTTGCGTTCCGCCGGCGGTGGGGTACGCCGAGCGCATGTGCAGCTACGACGACGCCAACCGGCCGAGGCGCGAATTCTTCTGGGACGCCGAAGGGCGGCCGGGCGGGAGCCCCGCACGGGACGGTGGCGGCGCCTGCTACGAGCGCCGCCACGAGTACGCCGCAGGGCAGGAAACCATTCTCTCCCTCCACACGGATGGGAGCACGAGTCTTCTGACGCGCCGGGAAGGCTCTCAGGCCGAAAGCCACGGCGAGAGAATCTCCCTCAATTCCCGGAGAGACGAAACGCGGGAGAGCCGGGGGCGCTCCTGTCTGGAACCAGGCAGCAGCCTGGCCTGGGCCAGCAACCGCGCACGCAGCGCACGCAAAGAAGCGGCTTCGCCGACTTCGCGGCCGACGGCGACCTCAAGTTCGGCCTCCCGCACGAGAAACGCCGCACGCTCGGAAACCGAGGGGGGCGGAGGAACCTCACCCGTGGCCAGGCAGATCTTCGCCCGCGGGAAAATCCATGGATCGGCCATGGCGGCGCGGCCGATCATGACGCCCGAGACGGCGGTTTCCCTTCGCACGCGGAGCACATCCTCCGGAGAGGCGATATCGCCGTTGCCGACCACAGGCACGCGGCAGGCGCGCGCGCAGGCGTCGATCATCCTCCAGTCGGCCTTCCCGCCGTATTGCTGGCTGCGCGTGCGGCCATGCACAGCAATGGCGGCGATGCCCGCCTCTTCGAGCCTCTGACACGCCTCGAGCGCGCAGACGCTCTCCGCATCCCACCCGATGCGGATTTTCGCCGTCACTGGAGCGTCCCCGCCCACGGCGAGGACAACGGCGCGCGCGGCTTCCTGCAAAAGGGGCAGATCCTTCAACAGGGACGCCCCGCCGTTGCGGCCTACCACCTTGGGTACGGGACAGCCGGCGTTGAGATCGATGAAATCCGGGCGAACCTCATTCATGATGATGCGGGCGGCCTCGCCCAAAGCGCGGGGGGCGGCGCCGAAGAGCTGCACCCCGACCGGACGGCGGCTCTCTTCAAACGCGATGTATCGGCGATTGCGTCCCCACGCCTGCAGCACCCCCTCGGCCGAGACAAATTCCGTGACGGTCACATCCGCGCCAAACTCCCTGCAAAGGGCGCGGAAGATGAACCCCGTCACCCCCGCCATGGGCGCCAGATAAAGCGGAAAGCGACCGTCCTTGAACCAGAAAGGATCCATGCCGCGAAAGCGGGAACGCGGGGACTGCCCTGCTCGCCGGGACTCAAAGCCAGCTGAGAACGACCTTGCCGGAGCGGCCGCTGTTCATCGCGTCGAATCCCGTCTTGAACTCGGTATAAGGCAGGCGATGGGTGATGATGGGCGAAATATCGAGTCCGCTGCGGATCATGGCATCCATCTTGTACCAGGTCTCAAACACTTCGCGACCATATATACCCTTCATCTTCAATCCTTTCCAAATAAATTTATTCCATTCGATACTGCTGCCCGAAGGCTGAATGCCGAGCAGGGAAATCTTGGCGCCCGTGCGCGAATAATCGATGATATCCTTCAGGCACGAAGGAGCGCCGCTCATTTCGAGACACACATCAAACCCTTCGGCCATGCCGAGATCCTGCATCACGTCGGCGATCTTTTCGCGGGCGACATTCACCGTGCGGTCAGCGCCGAGCTTCCGTGCGAGATCCAGTTTGTAGTCATTCACATCGGTGATCACGACATTCTTGGCTCCGGCCTTTTTGCAAACGGCGGCGGCCATGCTGCCGATGAGCCCCGCCCCCGTGATGAGCACGTCCTCCCCCACGAGATCCCACGAGAGCGCGGTATGCACGGCATTGCCCAGAGGATCGAAAATCGAGGCAATTTCCATCGGGATGTCGGGGTGAATGCGCACCACATTATCCTGAGGGATGGAGAGATATTCGGCAAAACAGCCGGGGCGGTTCACCCCCACTCCCTGCGTGTTGGGGCAGAGATGCTTTTGTCCGGAGCGGCAGTTGCGGCAGTGTCCGCAGGTGACATGTCCTTCGCCCGAGACGATTTCGCCCGGCTTGTACTCGGCGACGGCCGCGCCCACACGTTCAACGACGCCGCAGAATTCATGCCCTACATGCATGCCCACGGGAATTGTCTGCCGCGCCCAGTCATCCCAGTTCCAGATGTGAAGATCCGTGCCGCAGATGGCCGTCTTGTGAATGCGGACGAGGACGTCGTTGGGTCCGACTTCGGGCATCGGCACGTCCATCAACTCGAGGCCCTTGTCGGCCTTCGTCTTAACGAGAGCTTTCATGGCGCTTATTGAACGCCTCTTCCCGCACTTTGGCAAGCCCAAAGTGAAACCGCACGGAAGGCCGTGCGCATTAAACTTGCAAAACAGCGCCGCATGGGGTAACAAGATGTGCGTGCGCACCATTGATTTCGACTACAGTCTCCCGAAAGAGCTGATCGCCGACAGACCTCTGCCCCGCAGGGACGATTCCCGCATGCTGGTGGTGCACCGCTCCACGCAGACGATCGAGCACCGCATGTTCCGCGATCTTCCCGAATACATCAGGGAGGGCGATCTTTTCGTCATGAACGACACGCGCGTCGTACCCGCCCGCTTTTTCTCCAACGACGGAAGAATCGAACTCGTGCGAGCCGAACTCCACACAGACGTGCTGTGGAAATGCATGGTGCGCCCGGGCAAGCGCATGAAGATCGGGCGCACCGTACAGATAGGCCACGCCGTGGGCAGAGTGGAGGCGATTGACGAAGAAGGCTACCGCCTGATCCGTTTCGACCGGCCTGTGGATGAGAAGACCCATGCCCGCCTTGCCCTGCCCCACTACATGAACCGGGAGAGCGACCCCTCGGACAAAGACCGCTACCAGACCGTCTATGCCGACAAGGAAGGCGCCATCGCCGCGCCCACCGCCGGGCTGCATTTCTCGGAAGAGATGCTCGCCCGCGTGCCGCACGCCTTCCTGACACTGCACGTAGGAGCCGGCACCTTCCGCCCCGTGAAAGAGGAGCGCATTGAAGAGCACCACATGCACACCGAGCGTTTCATGATGCCCGAAGCCACTTCCCGCCGGATAGCCGGGGCGCGGCGCGTCATCGCCGTGGGCACCACGAGCGTGCGCGTGCTCGAACATCTTGCCGGCCGGTACGGCCTGCCGCTGAAACCGGGCTCCGGCGAAACCCGCATTTTCATTTACCCCCCCTACAGATTTCAAGTGGCGACGGCTCTGCTCACCAATTTTCACCTGCCGCAGAGCACGCTCATCATGCTCGTCTCGGCCTTCGCCGGCCGGGAACTCGTCCTCGAAGCCTACAGACAGGCCGTCGAGCGGCGCTACCGCTTCTTTTCCTACGGAGACTGCATGCTGATCCTGTAATCTCAGCGGGTGGGCCTGAGCACATAGCGCCGATGCGTCATGGAACAGGCGTCCGCCGCTGTCATTTCCTTGAGCTCGTGTCCCTTCCCCCAGGTGTCCGTGAACAGGATCGTCTTGTTCTCATCGTTATAGCCGATGATGAGGCGCATGTGTCCGCCTCGGCTCTGGGGGAGAGCGACCGACTCCCGGAAAACGCCCAGCGTGACGCTCCACAGCACAGGAATGCCGCGGTCGATGTTCTGGCGGATCGGCTTCATCCATTTCTCGACCTGCGCAGGCTTTCCGGCCCGGACGCTGCGCAGGATATCGGGATCGGCCAGATCCCAGGCACTGACCGGCCCGTATGAAGCAAGCTGCTTCTCTTTCCTCCTCTTGGCGATTTTGTCATAATCCTTGATCCAAGAGTACGCATCCCCCGTCTTATCGAGCTCGTCAATCCGGACGTGAAACCGGGCGCCGATCTTCTTCAAGCCCTCATACATGGCCTGAGAGCTGGTTCCCTGCGTGCCGGAGCTTCCGCACAGAGCGGCCATGTCGTGCTGATCCACGCCGTCCATCCCATAGTAGGCGAACAACCGTGAAACGGCGGCAGGCACGCAATACCCCTTCTCTCCCTGATCAACCATGGGAATGCCGTCGATCCACACGGCTCCGTTCTCCGTTCTGACATGCTCCTTCAAATCAAAACGGCTGACCGCGTCCCCGGCGTCCCCCCTCTCGACGGCCTCCCGCCCGCCGCCCATCGTCAGGCGGATGAATTCGGCGGTAAAGTTCCTCTTTTTGGAGGCCGACGAAGCTTCCAAGAGAAGCACCCCCCCGGTCTCCTCGGGCAGAACCCATTCCCAGGCATTCACCTCGACCGCGGATTCTCTCCTGGAGACGCGCTTCCGCTTTCCCGGCACACCCGTCAACTCGTCGAGATCCTTCACGGTTCGGGAAACCTTCTTCTCAAAAGAATCCTTGTCGAGAGGCCCGTCATCGCCCTTGTTGTACACCATCACCAGAATCGAACCTAGGCGGCCGTCCTTCCACGTCAATTCGATCTCGCGCGGCTGCAGGCCGCCGAAAGTGATGCGCCCCTGGCTCCGCACGCGGATGCTCGATTCATCAATCGGGGCGTATGGCTCTCCCGCAAGGTATTGCCGGATCACTTCGCTTTCGGGGAGTTTCCAAAGAGTTCCCGTTTTGACGGGCTCCCCCAAATCCCCGGCAGCCCACGCACTGCAGGCCAGCGCCGCCGCAGGCGGCATCACAGAGAACACCCGTTCGAGCATGAATCCATCCTACCCCGTTCATCCCGGGCGCGTCAAGCGGATATCCCGTCTTTTTCGGAAGGCTCCCCGCGGGACGGCGCGCCCCCGATGCGGAATATTCTCCGAAGCAGTGTAGCATTCCCAATGCTA
>JAJQGU010000051.1 GCA_021200315.1 Akkermansiaceae bacterium | reverse complement strand
CGCGGCGGAGGAAGCAATCAACTAATATATACAATATAATGAAAAACATTCACTCATTTTTTTTCAGACGGGCGGGGCGAATCGCCCGCCCGGCGCGCGCTTTGAAGCGCGCGGACGCCTTTTTCAGGCGCGTCTGCGGCGGAGAGCCAGCGCCCCCAGCGCGAGAAGCCCCAGCGTGGCCGTCGCCGGTTCCGGCACGGCGGCGGCGAGAGCCGCGGAGGCCGCGCCCACGCCGTTGCTGTTCAGGCTGAGCGTCGCGTTCGTGACGGAGAAGGACGTCACATAGCTCGAATCCACTGTGACGGAGCTCACGTAGGCGGAGGTGCCTGTAGTAGATCCCAGACTTGCGGATGAGTTGATCATGGTGACCGAGGAGCCGCTCGCATCGGTCGCGGCGAGGTATGTAGCCGGCTTGCTTTGAGAGTTGTATTCCGTCTCGATGGCGAGCGTGGTGAGGCCGCTCGAAACGAGCTTGTCCAGCGTCGTGGTGCCGCCGCTACTCCATATGCTGGTTCCGTTGAGCAGGCCGATCGTCCCGGCTGAAGTCATGTACACGCCGACGGTAGTGCCCGCGGACGTCTTGATCGACATCAGGGTGAGCGTGCCGCTCTCCCCGCTTTCTGTATAGGACTGGAGGGCGTTGAGATCCAGCGTGAACGTCACGGTAGTCTCAGGCCAGTTGCTGACTGAGCTGGCATTGCTCAGCACGCCGGCTTCGGTGGCCGTGACGGTGCTGGTCGCAGCGGTGTCGGTGATGGTGGTGACCGTCTGCGTCTCCTCGTCATAAGCAACCCTCGTCGTGGCGGCGGAGGCCGAGGCGGCCAGACCGAGCGCGAGAGCGGCTGTAAATAATTTCAATTTCATGTGATTTATAATATTATTTTTATTGCGCCCATTCCGAGGGGGAGAGAGGGCGATGCCGCCAAGCAAGGTCATCCGCACCCTCAAATGAACAAGAAAAGCATAGCGGATTTTGAATCCGCCATGCGGAAACGCCTCCTGAAATTCGCATATAATCCATTTAGGAAACAACGTTTCTTTCCAAAAATACATAACGCCATTATATAAATTCAGGCCGAATTTTCGGAAACGAAATCGAGGCGCAAGCAGTTTTTTCTCAATAAAAATCGAATTTTCTGGTTGACAGCGGATTCAAAATCCGCCATGCATCGGTCTCCCTCTCCGGATGCAGGCTCCACCCTTCATTCCCCTGAGCGGAAGTCTTGAGTTTGAGCCGCCTCGCTCCACTTCCGAATTTCGCTTTCCCTTAAACTTCCCTCTTCCCGTCTCGCATCACCCCTCAGCTTCACACTCCACCCTCCAAACTCCGCCTCATTCCCTGCCTTCCGATGGAGTGTCCCGCTGCGGCTCTCCGCGGAAGATCAGCGGCGAGGCCGCTTCCCAGCAGGGCGGAAAGGAGCCGGCGAAGTCTTCCGGGCTGCGGGCGAGCCAGCGTGTGATCACGGAGGGAGGGAAGGGGGTCACGGTCTCGATTTCCGAGGCGGGGAATGAGATAGCACCCTCGGCATGGGAGGCTGCGTAGAGAACGACGTGTTCCCATCCGTTTTCAGGACAGGGGGAGAGTTTGGCGATGCGGATCAGCCGCTCCGGTCTGATGCCGAGTTCTTCCTCGAGTTCGCGGCGGGCGGCCGTGTCGTAGTCTTCGCCGGCGTCGACGTGGCCTGCGGCGGAGGAGTCCCAGACGCCGGGATGCCTGTCCTTCAGGCGGGAGCGCTTTTGCAGCAGGCAGTCGCGGTGTTTGTTGAAGACGAGGATGTGGATGGCGCGGTGCATGAGACCGCGAATGTGCACTTCCCGGCGGGTGGCCTGCCCGAGGACGCGATCCTCCGCGTCGACGACGTCGAAGAGTTCGTCGTCTTTTTGGGGGATTTGTGCCAGCGGGTGGGAGTCATAGGCGCGCGCAAGTTCGATCCATTGAGGAAGGGAAAGTTCTTCCGCACGGGCCGCCGGCGGGATTTTCAGCCGTGCGGCTACGTCGGCCCAGAGCGGCGCGGCCGGCATTTGTTTGTGGAGCTGTTTGCGGCGCTGTGAGAAGCCGCGCCGCATGAGCGCGTCGAGCAGGCGGTCGTCGTAGGTGGGCTCGCCGCTTTTGTCCCGCGGGGTGAGCAGGGCGACGGTGGAGTCGATGGCGGGGCGGGGATGGAATGCTTCCGGCGGGAGTGTCTGCAAGGCGCGGATGTCCCAGTTCTTCTGGATCCGCAGAGAGAGCAGTCCGTAGGCACCCTCCCCGGGGGCAGCCGTCATGCGCCCGATGAATTCTTTCTGCAGCATGAGAACGGCGCGGGTGATGGGCGAGGGCAGGGAAAGGAAATTCTGCAAAATCGCGCCGCCCGCCGAATAGGGCAGGTTGCCGAGCAGTTTCACGGGGCGTTCGGCAAAGAGCGGGCGGGGATCCCACGTGGCGCCGTCGGCTTGGTGCACTTCTACATGCGGTGCGTTCGCCCAGCGTTCTTTCTGATATCGGGCGAGGCGCGTGTCAAATTCCACAAGGATAAGTTTGCGGCAGAGCGGCGCGGCATATTCAGTGAGGGCGCCCGTGCCGGGGCCTATTTCGACGACGCAGTCGCCGGGGGCGATTGCGAGGTGCGCGACTATCCGCCGGGCGGCTTCTTCGTCGGTCAGAAAGTTCTGCCCAAGTGCGCGGCTGGGTGTCACCCCGCTTTCATCGAGCACGCGCCGTATGTCGTCCCGGTTCATTTTACGGATGTGCTTTTCTTCGTTTTTATGTCCGTCTTCCTGCCGCACAGTATAGCGGATTTTCCATGTACGGCAAGAAGGCTTTTGAAGATTTTTTGAACAGTTTGATGGGGGGCGCGTCTTACCGGCAAGATGAACAATAATTTGACCACAAAATTTATGGAGGCGCTGCAGACGGCTCAAAAGGCCGCTCAGTCCTGCGGGCATCCTCAGATTCTCCCGGCGGAGGTTCTCATGGCGCTGATTGAGCAGGAGGGCGGCATTCTTCTGCCCGTGCTCCGCAAGGCGGGCTGCGAGCCCGGCGCTCTCATGAGCGCGTTGAAGGATTTCGTGGATAAGGCGCCCCGCCAGACGGGAGGCGGCATTCAGCAGGCCGGCGTCGGCCCCGAACTGCACGCTGTGCTGGAAGCGGCGGATTCCTCGCGCGAGAAGATGAAGGACGATTATCTCAGCGTCGAGCATTTTGTGCTTGGCGTCTTTGAGGCGGATGAGCCGCTTCGGCGCCTTCTCGCCGGACAGGGGCTCACGAAAGATCGCTATATGGCCGCGCTCAGGGAGGTTCGCGGCAATCAGCGCGTCACGGATTCCTCCCCCGAAGAGAAATACCAGACTCTGGAAAAATACGGTTCGGATCTCACGAAGCTCGCCCGGGAGGGGAAGATTGACCCCGTGATCGGCCGGGACGCCGAAATCCGCCGCGTGATGCAGATTCTCTCTCGCCGCACGAAGAATAATCCCGTACTCATCGGGGAGCCCGGAGTGGGCAAAACCGCCATCGCCGAAGGACTCGCCCGCCGCATTGTCAGCGGAGACGTGCCGGAGAGCATGAAGGGCAAGAGGCTGATTTCCCTGAATATCGGTTCGATGCTCGCCGGTGCCAAATATCGGGGGGAATTTGAAGAGCGTCTCAAGGCGTTCCTGAAGGAGGTGACGAGTTCCGACGGTGAGATTGTTCTCTTCATCGACGAGCTGCATACTCTCGTGGGCGCCGGGGCGGGAGGCGACGGCTCCATGGATGCCGCCAATCTGCTCAAGCCCGCTCTGGCTCGCGGCGAACTGCGCACTATTGGCGCGACTACGCTCGACGAATACCGCAAGTATATCGAGAAGGACGCCGCGCTCGAACGCCGCTTTCAGCCCGTCTACGTGAATGAGCCGGATGTGGAGGACACGATCGCCATTCTGCGCGGGCTGAAAGAACGCTATGAGGTGCATCACGGTGTCCGCATCACGGATTCCGCACTCGTGGCGGCCGCCGTGCTTTCGGATCGCTATATCTCGGATCGATTTCTGCCGGACAAGGCGGTGGATCTTGTGGACGAGGCGGCCGCCCGCCTCAAGATCGAGCTCGATTCCATGCCCTCGGATATCGATGAGCTGAACCGCTCGGCAATGCAGCTTGAAATGGAGCGGCAGGCTCTCGCGCGGGAGAAGGACGATGACAGCAAGGCCCGGCTTGCGAAGATTACGAAGGAACTCGCCGATACGAAAGAGAAGGCCGATGCGCTGATCGCACGCTGGAAGAGCGAGAAAGAGGCAATCGCGCGCGTCAGTTCCATTCAGGAGCGCATAGAACGTCTGCGCACGGACGCGGAACGCGCCCAGCGCCTCGGCGATTACGCCCGCGCTTCGGAGATCACTTACGGCGAGATTCCCCAGGCGGAGAAGGAGTCCCGCGAAGCCGGGGAGGCTCTCAAGATGCTTCAGGCCGGTGAAGGTCTTCTTAAGCAGGAGGTGACGGAGGCCGATGTCGCCCGCGTCGTTTCGACGTGGACGGGGATACCCGCCGCCCGTCTGCAGGAAGGGGAACGGGAGAAACTCGTCCATATGGAGGAGCGCCTCGCTCGGCGCGTCATTGGCCAGAAGAGGGCTGTCCGCGCCGTGTCGGACGCCGTCCGGCGCGCCCGTGCCGGTCTTCAGGACGAAAATCGCCCTCTCGGCTCCTTTATTTTCCTCGGCCCCACCGGAGTGGGCAAGACGGAGCTCTGCAGGGCGCTCGCCGAGTTCCTTTTCGATTCCGAAGGTGCCATGGTGCGTATCGATATGTCGGAGTATATGGAGAAGCATTCCGTGGCCCGCATGATCGGCGCTCCTCCTGGATATGTGGGATACGACGAAGGCGGCCAGCTCACCGAGGCTGTGCGCCGCCGCCCCTACAGCGTGGTGCTCTTTGACGAGATCGAGAAGGCTCATCCGGATGTCTTCAATGTGTTGCTTCAAGTTCTGGACGACGGCAGGATCACCGATGGTCAGGGACGGACGGTGGATTTCCGCAATACGGTGCTCATCATGACTTCGAATATCGGCAGTCAGGCTATTCTGCGGGAGTCGGATCCCGGCCTCCGCGCCGCCAAGGCTTTGGATGCCCTGAAGGCGCATTTCCGCCCGGAATTCCTGAATCGTGTGGACGAGACGATCATTTTCGACCAGCTCGGCGAAGAGGATTTGCGGCAGATTGTCGGCATTCAGCTGGATCGTGTGCGGAGGCGTCTGGAATCCAAGGGACTCAAACTCGAGCTCGGCGATGCCGCCGTCGATCTTGTCGCTCGGCGGGGGTTCGATCCGGTGTATGGGGCCCGCCCGCTGAAGAGGGCTATTCAGCGCGGTATTCTGGATCCCCTCAGTCTGGAGCTTCTCGAAGGCAAATTCCCCGAGGGAAGCACGATTCATGTCGATGCCCGTGACGGGGAGATTGTCTTCCGCTGAATATGATGCCGCCCCTCTCCTCTTCCGCGCTGGGCGGCGCTCGCGTTCGGCAGGGAGTCCCCGCCGGAGAGGAGAGGGTTGCTTTCCGCGCCGCAGTCTCAGCGCGGCGGCGCTCGGGTGTTCGGTGTCTCTGTCCCCCGCTGGGCTTGTCTTGTCCAAAATGCGGATTGACGCGATATGGAATTGCATGCAGCGGGGGGCTGGGCATAATCAGTGCGGGATGTCATGTTGAATCAAGAGCTCATATTGGAAAAGGAGGCTGTGGGGGTGCAGATCCCGGGCGGCAATCAGGTCGCTTTGCCCGAGGGCTCCCGCATGTATGTCACCCAGATGTTGGGTGGTTCCCTGACAGCGGCCACGGATGTGGGCCTCGTGCGTTTCAGCCGCGAAGAGGCCGTGCGTGTGGGACTCGTCCCGCCGGAAGAGCGGAACGCCGCCGCCGGGGTCTCTCCCGACGCGCCTCTGGAAGAGCAGGTGCGCGAGGCTCTCAAGACGGTGTACGATCCTGAGATACCGGTCGATATTGTCAATCTTGGCCTCGTGTATGGTATCGAGGTCGTCGAGTTGGAGAACGGCCTCTCCCACGTGCATGTGAAGATGACGCTGACGGCTCCCGGCTGCGGCATGGGACCTCATCTGATGGCCGAGGCCGAGATGTGCATTGCCGCCCTTGAAAAGGTGGAGACCGTGAATGTGGAATGCGTGTGGGAACCCGCATGGAATCAGGATATGATCAGTGAGGAAGGCAGGATGCAGCTCGGCATGGTTTGATGTGTGTCGCGAAAGAAAGAATGCGGCTGATGAATTATACTACTTTTAGTTTGAAGGAAAGGGAAATGCGCGATCTCGCCGAGATCTGCTCGATGGCTCTCGATATGATCGCGGCTGCTCCTCCCGAAGGGCGCTCCGTGGAGACGGAACGCTGGCGCAGGCTTTGCTGCCGCTTTCTGGAGGCGGCTCATTCCGTCCCTTCCATCGGGAAGGATATGGAGCTTAACCCGGACAGCGCCTGTTGGTGTTTCAGGCGCTCTTATCTGGAAAACGCCTTTTTTGAGGACGTGGTGGATGAATACCGGGATGCCTGTTTTTGGAGTGAACTGGTGACGCGCATGTCCGAGCACGCTCTCGCGGAAGTCGCTGGAGAAGAGGCTGTGGAGCGGATGAGCGAAGAGGAGCGGCGTTTCCGTTGCTCCGCCTTGGAAAAGGCTCTGTGGAACGAATGCACCCACCATGGCCTCGACCGCCTCGTGTTTATGCTCCCGGAGTCGGAAAGCTGATTCTCTCGAAAAAAATTAAAGGTGTATAGACAAATGTCGATGATGACTTCGCCTTATTATAGGCTCCATGAATAGAAGTTCGAACACTGCCGGGGAGAATGCGGAGGCAGAATGGTCTGTCCCGGACTGGGATTCGTGGATTGAGGAGAATACGGCGGAACTGCTCCTCTTCGCCCGTGCGCGGACGCGCAATGAAGCCGATGCGCGAGATGTGCTGCAAAAGGCTCTTGTCCAATTGGTGCATTGCGTGGAAAGCGGACGTTTTAAGGGAGGCGTGATGAAGAGCTGGGTGAAACAGGCCATCTGCAATCTTTCCAAGGATTTGGGGAGGCGGGAGGACAGTCTTTTGTCGCGTCAGGGCAGAGCGTTGGCCGATGCGGAAACGGAGGCGGAGCCCCCGTGGTTTTCTTCCCCGGACGATCAGAAATATCTGGCGGGGCGGGTGCAGGAGCTTCTCAAGTCGCTTCCCGCCGGCTTCGCCGAAGTGGTGGTGCTCAAAATATGGGATGAAAATACATTTCAGGAAATCGGCGAGATTCTCCGGATAAACCCGAATACGGCAGCTTCCCGCTACCGCTACGCGCTCAAGTATATGTGGGACGCCCTCCAGCGCTCTCCCATCGAATGAATTTACCCGTATGAATATGAATCGAAAAACTCAAAAAAATCTCCCTCTCCCCTGGTCTTCAGAGGAGCTGAAGACAGCCGCTCCGGATCCGGATCTGGTGCGGGAGCTCCGAACGGCCGTTCATGAGGCCGTGAAGGAGGAGAGGAAAGCTCTTTCGCAATGCGAGAGCTTCTTGAAGCTTCTTTCTCCGGCGCAGCCTTCTTTCGCCTTGATACGGCGGTTGAGGTTGGCCATGGATGGGACGGCTTCGCCCGTACATGGTTGGATGAGAGGGCTCTTCCGGACGCGCTGGATTGGCGCCTGTGCGGCGGCTGTGGCTTTGCTGCTGGTTGTCGGGGCGGCCGTGAAGTTTCTTTTCCCTGTCGCCAAGGCGCCGGATCCCCAGATGGGCCGCCGGATTATCGCGCTGGAAGAGGGGAAAGTGAAATGGAATCGCGAACAGGGCGCGCCGTATTCCTTGGATCGTGTGCTGTATCAGGATAAATTCGTTATGAACGATGACGCGGGCGGCTGCGTCGTCGTTTCCGTGCCGAACCGCTGTCAGGTTCCCGTGCTCGAAGAGGTTATTTGAATCGGTGAAGCTTCCCCTTTTCAGTTTGTTTTGCTTGGCGTTTCTTCTTGCCGATCTCCCCTTGGCGGCGAAGGAGGGGGAGGCGCTGTTCATGGGCGTGGTGCCTTCGGAGATCCCTGCCGAGGTGCAGCAACAGTCTCACGTGCAGGCGGGTGAAGGGATTTTCATTCGAGCCGTTGTTCCGGGAAGTCCGGCGGAGAAGGCGGGGCTGAAGGCGGGGGACGTCATTACCTGGATTGATGACCGGGAAAAGCCGGATCGCGAAGTCTGCCGCGATGTTTTGTCGGGGAAAAAGGCAGGTGATCCTTTGAACGTTATATATGTGCGTGCCGGAAAATGGTGTTTGGCGGTGATAACTCTGATCTCGCGGGATGATTTCGCCGGGGTTATTGAGCATAAGGAAATAAAGACAGAACCGCCCGCTTCGTCGGGAGAACAGAGAAGGGTGACTTCTTCTCCGGGCAGGATGCCTGCTTCTCCGGGAATGGCGCATGCTCCATCAGGAGGGCCGAGAGGTGGGATCGCTTCTCCGGGAATGGCGCATGCTCCGTCAGGAAGGCCGAGAGGCGGATACGCTTCGTCGGAAATTTATTCTCCGGGAACGGGTTCCGTTTCTTCAGGTGCTTCCGTTCCAGCGGATGTTCCCGCTTCAGATGGTGTCAAACGCGGTGATGCGCTTCGGAAACGGGAGGATGCTTATCGGGATGCGCTTGGTGTGCAGGGGAGCCGCTCCATTGGTCTGCCCGGGGAGATCCGTCGTTCCATTTACGAGGCCCAGCGGCGCATCGCTGAGCAGATGGGATGCGGACCGGACGGTTTGGATCCCAAGGCGGTCATCCGGGAGATGCAGGCGATTCGCAATCTGGCGCGGGATGCCAATAGAAGCCGGGATCACTGGATGGAGGGGAAAGCAGGGGAGGTGACACTCCGGTTTCGGGATGATGACGGTGTGCTCATCGTCACGGGAATGGACAATTTGCTGACCGTGGAAATTCTGGATGCCCGGGGGAAGAGTCTGTTCCGCGGCCCTCTCAATACGCCCGAGGAGCGCCGCGCCGCGCCGGTGCGGCTCTATGAACGCTTCCTGCTGATAAAAGACAGGTATCGGCGGCTGTAGTTCCCGCTTCGGTTTCGGAGCGGGATTTGGCCTTGACGCCGCGTGATGTGCTTGATAGCATAAGGGGCATGCATATGTCCGATGCGCTGGTTTCGCCGGCCGTGGGCGGCGTCATGTGGTGCGTTTCTGCCGGGGCGCTGGCTCTTGCCTCTCGTGTTGCCGACGGGAGCAGGGAGCGTCTTGTGCCGGCGATGGGAGTGCTGGGTGCTTTTGTTTTTGCGGCGCAGATGATCAATTTTTCAATTCCTTTGACCGGATCGAGCGGCCATCTGGGGGGCGGCCTTCTTCTGGCTGTGATATTGGGCCCTTGGGCGGCGCTGCTCACGATCGCCTCGGTGCTGGTGGTGCAGGCGTTGTTCTTTGCGGATGGCGGGCTTCTGGCCCTGGGCTGCAATATTTTCAATATGAGCGTATTGCCGTGTCTTCTCATCTGCCCGTTCGTATACGCTCCTCTGGCCGGGAAAGAGGCGTCGCCGTTCCGCCTGGGGCTCGCGGCCGTTCTCTCTTCCGTCCTGGCTTTGCAGGCGGGTGCTTTTGCGGTGGTTCTCGAAACTTTGTGCTCGGGCGTTACAGCTCTCCCTTTCAGAAGTTTTTTGTTTTTGATGCAGCTCATTCATTTGCCCATCGGGGTTGTGGAGGGGCTTGCCACAGCCTTGCTTCTGCTGGCTTTGCGCCGGCGCGGAGGAGCGCTCGTGCAGGCGCTTCCCGTCGCCGCCGTTCGCGAGGAATCCGGAGAAGTCTCTTCAGCGGCCGGATTGGGACGGAAGCTTGCCGTTCTCTCTATGGCTGCTCTCGTGATGGGCGGGGTGGCCGCCTGGTTTGCCTCGCCTCTGCCTGACGGCCTGGAGTGGTCCGTGAGCGGTGTCGCCGATGGAAAGGCCGAGGTCGGGGTTCGCAGTGAATGGGCATCCAAGGCCGCTTCGCTTCAGCGGGTTCTCTCCCCGATGCCCGGCTATGCCTTCCGCACGGACGGGATCGCGGAGGCGGAGGAGCCGCCTTCCTGGCCTGGGGTCGATTTGGGCACGACTGCCGCCGGCGTCGCAGGCAGTGTTCTTGTTGCTTTGTTGATCGGGGGTGTCGCTTTGATGTTGCGTCCCGGAAAGGAAGGGCGCATTGTCGGCGGGGAGAGAAGATGAGTTTCTGCCATGTCTCTCGCCGCCAGGGCTTGGTATTCTCTTTTATCGCTTGAGTCTCTTTCTCATGGCGATACGCCTGTACATGCGCTCCATCCCTGCGCCAAAACGCTCGTCGTCCTGGCTTTTCTTGTCGCAATGACCGGTCTTCCCTTGGAGGATCTGCCCGATTTGCTTTTCTTTGCTCTCTATCCGGCGTGCATGGCGGTCTGGAGCAGAGTGGGTCTGCTTTCCATTGTTCGGCGTTCTTTGGTCGCCCTGCCTTTTGCCTTGTTCGTGGGACTGTTCAACCCTTGGTTCGACGAAGTTTCCGGGGAGATTGCCGGCTGCGGGCTGGGTGTTTCACGCGGTTGGTTGACGTTTTTCGGGATTGTGGCGCGGGCGCTGTTGGCGGCGCAGGCGGTTCTGCTGCTCGTGGCCTCCACGGGCTTTCATTCTTTGTGCCGTTCCTGGCGGAGACTGGGCGTACCGCAAATTCTGGCCGACCAGTTGACAATGATGTATCGCGCTCTTTTTTTGCTCGTGAAGGAAGCCGTGCAGCTTGAACGCTGCCATGAGGCCCGCGGTTTCGGACGCCCTTTGGGGGCCGCAGTGTGGGCTTCGTTGATGTCTCTGCTGATGCGGCGTACTTTCCGGAGAGCCGGGAATGTCCGCGCTGCCATGCTTTGCCGGGGGTGGTCCGGCAGTTTCCCAGGCTGTCCGGCTGGTGTGTGGACACGGTGTGATGCGCTTTTCCTCGCTTTATGGGTGGCTGTCTTTCTGCTCGTTTTCCTGCTGAGGCCCGGTGCCGCCTGGCTGGTTCTTTTCATAAATTGGTGATGAGTTCTCCCCTGTTGAAAGTCGATTCTCTGCGCTATTCTTACCCACAGGGAGGGGATGCGCTGCGGGGGATTTCATTTTCTCTCCGCCCCGGAGAGAAGGTTGCTCTTGTGGGTGCCAACGGGGCGGGGAAAACCACTCTCCTGCTGCATACGAATGGCCTGCTTCTCCCCGCCCTGGGGCGTGTGGAGGTATGCGGCCTCCCTGTAGAAAAGAAGACGCTGAAGGAGGTGCGCCGGAAGGTGGGGTTTGTGTTCCAGAACGCCGAAGACCAGCTTTTCATGCCCAGCGTGCGGGAGGATTTGGCCTTTGGTTTGCGCAACATGAATTTGCCGGAAGAGGAGGTTGCCCGCCGCGTCGAGATCACGCTGGCACAGCTGGATATTGCTCATTTGGGGGAGAGGATGTCTCATACGCTTTCCGCTGGGGAAAGGTCTCTGGCGGCGCTTGCCGCGGTGCTTTGTATGGAGCCTGTCCTTTTGGCGATGGACGAGCCCACAGCCGGACTCGATCCCCGTGCGCGGCGTAGATTGATGGAGCTGCTGCCCGCGCTGCCGTCGGGCATGTTGATTGCTACGCATGATCTCGATCTGGTCTGGGAGCTCCGGCTTCGCGTGCTCGTGCTGGATCGCGGCCGCCTCGTGGCCGATGGCTCCGCCTGTGAAGTGTTGGCCGACGCCGCGCTCATGGATGCAAGCGGTCTTGAGCCCCCGTGCGCCGTGCGCCTGTCTCTGTCGGATTCCTCCCTTGCGCCGCGCCCGTGAATTGCCCGTGAATTCTTGCCTGCGTCCGCTTCGGCCCGGCGGTTTCGTTCTGCTGATTCAATGAGAGTGTTCGATTCCAAGATGTTCGGGAGGTTCCTGCAGGCCCGTTTGCGCTGGAGAAGGCCGCTTGCCGCCCTGCGTTTCTTCCCTTTGTTTTTTTCCTTTCCATTGCCCGTCCCGACGTGTACAATTGCGGCCGCGCCGGGCGCTTTTTCACAATATGAGGCTGTTCAAGACTATTTTGTACGCTCTTCTGGATTCATGTTTTGCTTGGTTTATACCCAAATGGCGGCAGGAGGGGCGCGCGGCGGCGAAGGCGGCGTCCCGTTATTTGAACTATTTCGGAGAGAAACTTGAAGAGGAACGCCGCCGGGAGATCGCGCGCCTGCGCGATGAGGTGAAGGAGGCCCTTTTCTCTTGGGACAAGGAAGCCGTGAAGACGGGAGCGAATCTCGTGCAGAAGGAGCTCTCGCATCATGTGGGAGGTCTGCGGCCGGGGTGGGTTGAGACGGTGGAGTCGATCTTCGTGATTCTGGTCGTTTTTCTGGGAATACGCACCTATTTTGTGCAGCCTTTCCGCATTCCGACGGGGTCGATGCAGCCGTCTCTCAACGGCATTGTGATTCACCCGGTGGACGAACTTCCGGGTATGTTGACGCGCATGAGGGATGCCGTGCTGCTGGGCAGTTCGTACGTGGATGAAAAGGCCGATCGGCATAAGAGCATTGTGGGGTATCGGCAAGGGCAGAAATGGCTTCTTTTCACCGAGACGGTCGTGCAGTTCGATGACGGCAGTTCTTTGAGCATCCCCTGCGCAGCCGGGGCTGTGGGGGAATATTTCAAGGCGCATGGCGGACGGGATCGCCGCGGGCTGATCACTTTCGAACCGGGGGAGACGATCATCAAGGCTCGTATTGACGCCGGGGATATGATTCTCGTGAACCGCATGGCCTACCATTTCCGCAGACCCGTCCGCGGAGAGGCGTTTGTGTTCGATACGCGGGGCATCGACGTCGCTGGCTCGCAAGGCGGCGCCTTGCGAGCGGCGGATCAGTCCAAAGGCACGCATTATATCAAGCGTCTCTGCGGGCTGCCCGGCGATACCGTTGAAATCCGTGAACCCGACCTCATCGTCAACGGTCGGGTTGCTGACGACTGGAGGATCCGGCGTGTTGCCGGGCGGCAGGCTCCCTATAATTCCACGGGGTACAACGCTATTCTGCAGGCGGAGCACCCGTTCGGCTTCATTACGGATCGCCGCGGCATCGCGCTTTCCAACGACAAGCGGGATACCAAAATGCGCGAATACGCCGCTCTTGGCGATAATACGGTCAATTCTCTCGATTCGCGCTACTGGGGGCCTGTGCGTCAATTCAATGTGATCGGCCCGGCCGGATTCGCCCTCTGGCCTTTCACTTTCCATTGGGGGCTCATCCCCTGAATTCCCGCTCCAATGCCTGAATCTGACGAAATCACTCGAAAGGCGAAGTCGAACCTCGCGTTTGCTCTCATGGATCTTCCGGAGGAGAAACGCCGCCGCATGGCTCAATTCTATGCCTTTTGCCGCATTGTGGACGATATCGTGGACGAGCCAGGGCTCGGTGCTGAAGAGCGTCATGCCGCGCTTGATCGATGGGTGCAGGTGATCTCGCAGCGGTGCACGCCGTGTGCGGGCATCGAGGAGGAAGTCCAGGGGTTGGTGAAGACGCTCCGCATGGACATTGAACCCATGTTGCAGCTCATCGAAGGCTGCCGCTCGGATATTGCCCAATCCCAGCCTGCGACGCGGCATGATTTGTTGGCCTACACTTATCGGGTGGCCTCCTGTGTGGGTATTTCGAGCGCGGCGGTCATGGGCGCTTCTGAGCGTTCGTGCGGCTATGCCGTCGCCATGGGGCACGCGCTGCAGCTCGTCAATATCATTCGAGATGTGGCGGAAGACGCCGAAAAATACTCCCGTGTCTACCTCCCGGCGGATGATATGGAACTTTTTGGCGTGAAGAAGGAAGATCTCTATAACAGGCGGTACAGTTTCCGTTTGCGCCATCTGCTGGCCTATGAGTCCGCTCTGGCGGAAAAGTTCTTTTCCGAGGCGGACGATTTGTATGCCGGGCTGGATCGCGATGACAGAAATGCGCTCATCCCTGCCCAGGCGATGAGCCTGATCTACCACACGATTTTGGAAGGAATGAGAAACGATGAGTTCCGTGTGTTTGAAAAACGCTATAGCATAAACAATGTGCGCAAACTCTGGTTTTTGCTGCGGGCCCGCATCGATACCGTGGAAATGCCGAGTATACCTTCTTTTCCGAGCCTTTCTGACTGGGGAATCTTTAAGGCGAAGGATTCCGTCTCGAAAGAGTAGACTCCGAACCGCGTTTCCTGTTGTCCGGCGATATGGCCTTGAAGCGGAGGGCGTCTCCCTCCGCAAGGGCTCTTCCTCGCCCCCGTCCTTGCGAACGCGAAACGGAGAAGGGGGGAAGCCTCCTGCGCACGTGTACGGGGGCTCGAAATTCAAACCGTGGCAGTACCGCGTGCCGTCCTTCCGGATTGCCGGCGGGAGGGGTGACGCCTACAGAACATCGCTCCATTCGGGGGCGAGGCGATCCGAGCCGAGGGAACAGAAGCGATTGATCATGCGATCCCAGTGCTCAGCGCCTTCGAGAATGTCGATTTCAATGCGCAGAAAGTAGATGGGCACATCCATTTCATCCGGATTCAGAAAACGCACGGCATCTTTTTCTGTAGTGACAATCAGATCCATGGCGCGATCGGCGCAGCGCTGCACAAAATTTTCAAGCTCGGCTTGCTTAAACCAGAAATGATCGGGGTAGCGGCGGCGTATTTCCACATGCGCGCCCAGCTCTTCCACGATCTTTTCGAAACTTTCAGGACGGGCAATGCCGCTCATGCAGGCCACCCATTTGTCCTTGAGCCAATCAAGAGGCATTCGCTCGCCGGTGAAGATATTTTCCAGATATTTGGCCCCGTGATTTGTCACGATAATGTCGGCCACGCGGTTGTATTTGCGGATTTCGGCGATCAGCGACTCTTGCGGCCTGCCTCCGCTTTTCGTGAGAATGATATATGAAGCCCGTCCGAGACTGCTGCGAGGTTCGCGCATGGTGCCCCTCGGCAGCAGAACACCTGTCCCGAAGGGAGCGCCGCAATCCACGAGCACGATATCGATTTCATGCTTGAGTTTCAAGTATTGCATGCCGTCATCGAGCACGAGCGTATCGCTTTCGAGCTGCTCAATGGCGAAAATGCCGGATTTCACGCGATCCTTGTCTACCAGCACGGCAACTTGCTCCAGATTGCGGGCCAGCATGAAAGGTTCGTCGCCCGAATGCAGGGGACCGAGATAGCGCTTTCTGCCGTCACTGGCAATTTTAGGCAGGTTCAAGACGGGGTTCCCCTTCTTGTCGAGCCATTGCTGAGGCTCATCCAAATCGGCGCTCTTGTACCCCCTCGTCAAAATGGCCACTTTCCGCCCGCGAGCCGCCAATGTGCGGGACAAAAGCTCCACCACAGGCGTCTTGCCCGTGCCGCCGGTGGTGAGATTGCCGATGCTTATCACCAGTGTTCCCAGATAATGGACTGTCTTCAGCCTCCGTCGGAACAGGAGCAGCCGCACCTTCACCACGAGGAAGAAGAAGAACGAAAGAACCCGGAGCAGGGAGCGCAGCACCCAAGCGCGGAACCCCCTGACTCGCCCGAAAACGACATCCACCCCCCATTCTTTGAATTCATCCAATCTGCTTTTCATGGGACCTTCCTGCGCCTCTCCATGATACAGTCGTGGCGGCAGAAAGCAAGTCCGGAAGCGCTCCCCCTCTCCGCAAAAAAGAAGCCGGGCTCGGAATTATGTGCCGGCAAGACGCGCAAGACTCTTGCCAGGATGCGCCTCTTCTGGCAGACTGAACGCGCTATGGCGCATATCAATGATCATTTTCTGAAATTGCAGGCCGGCTATCTTTTCCCTGAAATCGGGCGGCGCGTGGCAGCGTTTGCCGCGGACAATCCGGAGAAAGCACCTTCCGTTATTCGCTGTGGCATCGGCGATGTGACGGAACCGCTTCCGCCCGCATCTATCGAGGCGATGCATAAAGCCGTAGACGATCTCTCCACCCGCGAGCGTTTCCATGGATATGGTCCGGAGCAGGGCTATGAATGGCTGAGAGAATCCATCGCCCGCGTTTCCTATCAAGAGAGAGGAGTGGAAGTGAGCGCCGATGAAATCTTCGTCTCGGACGGTGCAAAATGTGATACCGGCAATATTCTGGACATCTTCGGCTCGGGCAACCGCATTGCCGTGCCCGATCCCGTCTATCCCGTGTATGTGGATACCAATGTGATGCATGGCAATACGGGGCCGGCTCGTCCGGATGGTTCTTACGAGGGGCTCGTGTACCTTCCCTGCACGCCGGAGAACAACTTCGTGCCCGAACCGCCAGAGTTTCCCGTCGATATCGCTTATCTCTGTTTTCCGAACAATCCCACGGGAGCCGTCGCCGATCGGGAAGCTCTCGAGCGCTGGGTGAACTACGCTCTCGAGCATGAGACTGTGCTTCTTTATGACGGGGCTTATGAAGCATTCATCATCGAGTCCTCCATACCCCGATCCATTTATGAAATCCCGGGAGCCCGCCGATGTGCCATCGAATTCCGCAGTTTCTCAAAGCACGGAGGATTTACAGGGGTGCGCTGCGGCTACATTGTCGTCCCGAAGGAACTGACGGGAAAGGACAGTCACGCCGCCGCCGTGCCTCTTTCCCGGCTCTGGGCTCGTCGTCACTGCACCAAGTTCAACGGGGCGAGTTATATTGTGCAGCGCGGCGCCAACGCGCTGTTTACCTCCCGGGGCAAGAAAGAAACGCAGGAACTCATCAATCATTATCTGGGCAATGCGGCTTTGTTGAGTAAAGCCTGCCGCCAAGCCGGACTCGAGGTCTGGGGTGGAGAAAACGCTCCCTACGTGTGGGTCAGGTGTCCGGAAGGCATGGGAAGCTGGGAGCTTTTTGACAAAATGCTTCGCGAAGCGCTCGTTGTCATTACCCCCGGGGCGGGTTTTGGAGCCAGAGGAGAGGGATTTTTCCGCATTTCGGCTTTCAATTCGCGTGAAAATGTGGAAGAAGTGTGCCGCCGCATTGGCGGGCTTTTCGCCTGATGCGTGCGATTGTTCCGGGAGCCGTCGCTCTGCTGTGTGCCTATGCGTGCGTTTTTTCCGCTTGCCCCAAAGAGCGCCCCTATTATTACGCCGCACCGGCCGCAGGAACATATTTCACCCTTCGTTGTTATTCCGCGGTGCCGCGAGCGGAGATGGAAAAAGCCGTCAGTGCCGCCTTCGCCTGTATGAGACGCTGGGAGCTCGTGCTCTCTGAGCGGGATGCCCGCAGTGAACTGAGTAAAATCAACGCCGCGCCGGACGGCGTGCGCATTCCCATCAGCCCCGAATTGGCGGACGCGCTGCGGGTGGCTTTCAGCATCGCGGAAGAGACGGAGGGGCGTTTCGACCCCACTCTGGGACCACTCGTACGCCTGTGGCGTCGCCGTTCCCGCACTGGAGCCGATTCAAAGCCAGAGAGTCTTGCTCTTGCCAGCGCTGCTTCGGGCTACCACAAGCTCACGTTGGGTCAGAACTACATCCTCAAGACCGTACCCGGCATGCACATTGATCTCGGCGGGATCGGCAAAGGGTATATGCTCGATCGCATGGCCGAGGTGCTGCGCCGGCATGGCGTCTCCCGGTATTTGCTCTCAAGCGGGAGTGATTTTTTGGCAGGGGATCCTCCGCCTGGCTCTTGCGCATGGAAAATCACCGTGGACGGCACGGAGGCAGAGCTTGTTCACGCGGCGCTTTCCACTTCGGGCGCGGAATATCAAAGCGCCGCAATAGATGGCGTCGTTGAGTCGCATATTATTGACTCTGAAACAGGGAGAGGTGTTCCAAGAAAACGTTCCGTCACTGTAAAGGCTACTACCGCAGCGGAGGCCGACGCGCGGGCCACCGGAAAATATGTGGGAAAATAAAAAAAAGACTTGCCTTCGCATTTGTTTTCGATAAACTGGGTGCACCTCCTGTGAGGTGCGGTTTTTGCCGAGCCTTCAATATGCGGATGTAGCTCAGGGGTAGAGCGCAACCTTGCCAAGGTTGATGTCGTGGGTTCGAATCCCATCATCCGCTCCATCAATTTGGAGTGTGATGGAAATTTTGCCGGCGTTTTCAATGTTGTTTGCAAACGGTTCACGCGCTAGGGGTCATATCTGAGAGTTGCAGCTTTCGCGGCAGTCTCGGAGACGGTGCGGCATCCATTGTTCAAATTGAATTTCCTGCGTGCGGATGATTGCCGCGATGGACGAAAATGCGGCCGCTTTCATCATCAGCCGCGTTCAAAGCCCCCGACGCCTGGAGAGAGAATGAGAGCCTCTGAGTCGGGAGATGGATTCTCCGCCTCCCCTTCTTTACAGCGAGAAAACTCATATTTCAGGTAGATTCCTTCCGATCCTTCGGGGATAGCGGCGAACTCTTCCTCCAGAGGAACGTATATGATCCAAGAAATGCCGTCAGGCAGTGGGGGGAGCTTTGCGCGCCATGAAAAAGCGGCGGGGCTGGCCATGCGGCTCATCAAGTGGGAAGAGAGAGTTCCTATTTTTACGCAGGTCGATGCTTCAAAAGAGTGATTCTCTTCTGCCTTGTCCGATCGGACGCTTTCGCAGTATATGCCTCCGGGAGCGGCAGTCACGCCAGGGCAGGCCGCATGGCGCTCCAAGAGGATGCGATCCCTTTCAGCCATGCGGATGCGGTGGAGGCGGCGGTAATCTTCCACAAATTTTTCGTATTGCTCTTCGATGTCGCGGTAGGCTTCGACGCCTTGAAAAAGCAATGGGCGCCGGAGCATCTCGGCATATGTTGCCGCGAGCGTTTGAGGGTTCACATCCAATATGTCGATGCCAATTTCCCGGAAGAGATCGTTCCGGGTTCCGGTGCAGAGGCAAGCCAGAAATCGGCCGAGCGTCTCTGATACGAGCCGGCGGAGCCCATCGGAAATGCCGGGATCCGGAAGCTGAACTCCTGACGGAATTACAGGCGGCCGTCCCGTCTGTTCCCAGTGGTTCTCCCACTGAAGGGAGTTATTCGTACGGAAGGTGAGCACGAGCACGCCGCAGATGTCGGGAATGGGCGGGTTTTCATCTTCGAGCAACGGGCGGGGGATGTAGAATGTCCACGAATGCCCCGGGGGCAGATCGCCGGATATTTCAGCGATGCATGGCGGAAGATCGTTCATGTCCGTCAAGCCGTCATCCCCAATGCGGGTAGCGTAGAACAACTGTCCCGTAAGATCCGAGGCGAAGAGCATGTCCGCTCGTGTAATTGGCATATTCTGCTTATCATCAGACATTTGTTGCACAATATACTGCAGACCGTTCTCGAGAGTGCGGACTCCTTCCTTTTTTCTGTTCTCGCTCAGGAAATGCTCTTCCGCTTTTTTCATGCGTTGCGCCGCCAAGTCTTGGAGTTTGTCTTCCAACGAGAAGAGAGATTGGAGCATTTGTTCATTCGCCTGTGCAGAGGACGGAGTCCGGCTCTCCTCTCGAAAACTTTTGAGAAAGAGCTGTTCGTCGAAGACGGGAAGTCCGTACAGACGGTGGCGCGTGGCGAGGGCAAGCTTGCAGCCCACATATTGGTTTATTTTTTCCAAGGTCTCCGGAGCGATGGGAATGGCTTTGCGCGAAGCGAGCTGAGCCTCCCTCAATTCTTCCGGAGTGGGGAACGGAGCGCCGGACAGACAGACTGTGCCCGCACCAAGCAAGATGCAGACAAAAAGAAAAATAGGATGCATATTCATGGCTGTAAAAACCGGACGGCAGAAACAATCCGACCGTCCACATCTAACCCAATTAGGGGGCGAAGTCAAGCATTTTGCAGATGTATTCAAAACGGCGCAGAGTCTGCGGACAGCAGACAAAAAGCTTGCTTTGCCGCATGAGGCAATGTATGATGAACGCTCCTAATAATGGCTGGAAAATCAACAAAAACACACTTAACTTCCCTCAATTCCCCGCAGGATCGTACACCCAAATACACGGTGAAGCAAGTGGCGGAAATGATGGGGCTCTCCGCCTACACAGTGCGCTATTATGAGAATGTGGGACTCATTCCCGATGTGGAGCGCGGCACCGGCGGCGCCCGTTTGTTTTCAGACTACACGCTAAGTTGGTTGCGCGTGGTGCATTGTCTGCGCGCCACGGGGCTATCCATTGAAGGCGTGAGACACTATATTGAGCTTTGTCGGAAGGGGGACGCCACCATTCCTGAACGGGCGGCAATCGTTTTCGACCAAGAGAAAATCCTGCGCGAGCAAATACGTGCTCTCAAAAAGCAGATGGAGGTGCTCAGATACAAGAAAAACTACTATCGAGACTTGCTCCGCCACCAGCGTTTTGATTTCTGCAATCCATTAAACAGCAGTATAAAAAGCACACTGCCGGAGCCTAGCCGCTGAAATATCGATAAACGCACCTCTTGTGCGGCAGCGCACCAATAAGCTCTCTCCGCTGTCGGTGACATAAGAGAAATCATTTCCTGCTCATTACTTTCGGGAGGGGAGAACAGATTGAGCCCACCGGAACACGGCCTCACTGGAGCTTTGGATACCCGAGCCGGCAAAAGCGCGTCCCTTCAGGAAAATGGCCTTTCCGGAAGTCAATTTCTTCATATCGCGTTCGCAGTTGGCCATACCTCCTCCTCCATGGGTGACAAAAGGAATGATCGTCTTGCCCGAAAAATCGTAACTGGTGAGAAAAGTGGCTACAGGCGGAGCAATCGTACTCCACCAGTTTGGCGTGCCCACGTAAATCACCTCGTACTGGTTGAAATCGATCACTCTGCCTTTGAGTTCGGGACGCCGTCCGGCATGAATATCGTTCAGAGCCTGATTCGTGCATTCTTTATAAATGGAAGGATATGGCTTTACTGGTTCTATCTCGAAGAGTGCGCCATTGGTTGCCTTTTGTATCTGCTCCGCGGCACAGCGTGTGTTGCCGCTATAGGAATAGTAGGCCACGAGCACTTTTTGCGGGGAAGCGTTTTCGGCAGGGCAAACGCTTGAAAGTGCAGCCGCCGCGAGGCTGAGGACGGATGATTTTTTCATACTGTGAGTGAATGATTGGAAACTCCGCCTGCCCGGAAGAGCGGAAGACGGAATTCCCCGATCCGCTCTTTATTATATATGTTACAGCGGCTCTAAGTCAAAATATTTTTATCTTCTATGCAAATATGTCTTCGTCGGCAAATTTATTGTACGCATCTTTCCGTTTTGCTCAATCCTGTGAATTTCATCCTGCCGTTGGGCGTACGCAGGAAAATAGAGGAGCTATAGGAGAAGATTGCGCATCTGTAAGGGACTCGAGACGGGAACAATTATGCCGGGCAAATCTCAAAGTTCCGGACGCAGTGCGCGGAGATAGCGGAGAAGCCGAGTCCGTTCGGAGATGATGAGCTGGAGGGTTTCTCCGTTTTTGAGAAGTATCAATATCCCATTGGGGATGAATAAATATGTATTGTATTTAGAAACTTCGGCGATGGAAGCGACCGGCACTTTCGCCAGTTCTTCCGCGACATTGCCGGAGGCGGTGGAGAAACTCATCGCTTTCGGATTGAGCGTGAGCGCACCGAATACCATGACGCCATTGCGCCATAGGCGGGCGGCGACGGTGAGGGAGGCGGTGGAAGTGGATGAGTCAGTCATGTGAAGTTCAGCGGCAATTTTCCCATTTTGCCGCTGGCGGTTTCCTTTGATATCACGTCTTCAGCCGTATGTCGAGCCCGTTTCCCCGATGCTCATCTGCGGGCGCCGGCGGTTCCAAACGGATTCTTCCTTTTTTGTCAAAAGCAGGCTGCCTGCATGCGGATGCTTTTGGCGAGAAGATGCGCGCTCATTCTCCACCCAAAAAGATGCGTTTTTTCTCGGGCGGAGAGCCCCTCGCTTCTCTTTTGACAGGAGATGCGGAATGCATTATAATCCCTCCCGTGAGGGCTTTTCTTTTTTGTTTTTTTCTGCCGTTCTTTTCCTTGTCTGCACACGCTCTTCCAGCAGAGACCGCACAGGCGATAATCGGCATCGCCGACGGATGGGACAGTTCGCAAGTGCAGCTCTCTTTTGTTGAAAAGGAGGCCGGCCGCTGGAAGCGTGTGATGGGTCCCGTCCCCGGGCGATTGGGCGAAAAAGGGCTTGTATGGGGGTTGGGTCTGCATGCCAACCCGAAGGGATGCGCTGTGAAAAGAGAAGGCGACGGCCGATCTCCCGCCGGTATTTTCGCCATTGGCGGGTTGTGGACTACCCGAAATGACGTGAAGGTTGCCAGGGGCATACCTGTGGTGCGCGTGTGCGATCGGGATCTGTGGGTGTCGGATGTCGCCTCGCCATACTACAACCGCCATGTGCGCCTCAACCACCCCGCCTCCACCCCGTGGGAAAAAAAAGAAATGATGAGGCTCAATGACTACGCTCACAGCATCAAGCTTTTAATATGCCACAACACTCAAGAGACCAACGGACGGCCTGTGCGTGGAGCCGGCTCTTCCATTTTCTTTCACATTTGGCGCAGGGAGGGCAGGGCGGCTACAGCCGGGTGCACATCGATGTCCGAGAGTAACCTGCGCTCCTTCCTTCAACGTCTCCGCCCCGAGTCGCACCCTGTGTACATTCTTCTGCCCGGCGCAGAATACGTGCGCTTGCGTTCGTCATGGCAGTTGCCGTGATTACGGCCGCTTGAGGAAAAAGGATTGCATGCCTGCCGCCGGAGAGATAGAATGTGCGCCCCTGCTATGAACGCGGAAAGACAGAACTTATGGATTGCGGCTCTGGCCGTTTGTATGTTGGGATTGATCTCGTGCCGAGAAGGCAGAGAAGCGGAGACAGCCGGCTCCGCCCCGCCTCCCGTCGCCGCACCCCAGGCAAGGCAGGA
This sequence comes from Akkermansiaceae bacterium, assembly GCA_021200315.1. GTDB lineage: Bacteria > Verrucomicrobiota > Verrucomicrobiia > Verrucomicrobiales > Akkermansiaceae > Akkermansia. The sequence continues at coordinate 63,046 of JAJQGU010000051.1, read as the reverse complement.
AAAAGCTCCCTCCCCGGAACATCCTTTTGTGCCGCAGAATCCCGGCATTCGAATCAGCCGCGTGAGCGTGCCGGACAAACTTGTTGCCCTGACCTTTGACGACGGCCCTCACGCTTCGCTTACTCCCCGCATTCTCGACATTCTCGATCGCCGCGGCGCCAAGGGGACTTTCTTTGTGCTGGGGCAGAACGCCGTCCGCATGCCTTCCATTTTGAACCGCGCTGCCTCGTCCGGACATGAAATCGCCAGCCACAGTTGGTCCCATCCCAAACTCACCTCTTTGAATCGCGAGAAGGTAGCCTCCGAACTCTCACGCACGAGCGAGGTTATCCGCAGCGCCACAGGAAAAGCGCCAGCATTGATGCGCCCGCCCTATGGAGCTGTGAACGCGTCACTGCTCAGTTTCATATATTCCCAATACGGCACCCCGGCCATCCTGTGGGATGTGGACACCAATGACTGGCGCAAGCCGGGCGTGCAGACGGTAATCAATCGTGCGGTGAATGGTGCTAAATCCGGTTCCATCATTCTCGTGCATGACATTCACCCGTCCACGGCCGACGCCATTGAAGGAATTGTGAAAGGTTTGCAGGAAAGAGGCTTCCGCCTTGTGACCGTTTCTGAGCTGATTGCCGCCGGCCGACGCGCTTCGGGAGGATCCGCTCCCGCACGGACGCAGCCGGCCGCCATCCCCGTGAGCGATGGGAACGAAAATGTCGAAACGACAGCCGCCGCCCAGCCCACTGTGACCGCCCCCACGCAGAGAGACATTCATATATCTCTCCCGGAGAACAGCTCTGACACACCATCCCCGAGCTCTGTGGGAACGGAAGCTTCCGACGCTTCAGCTCCGGCGTATCCGCCCGTTCTTCAGCCGGACGCTCCCGCGTTTGATTCGTCTGAAGAGAGGGCGAATTGAGACGACGTGATGCGAGTATCGACAAAAGTCAGCGGAAGAAAGAAGCGCATGAGCCCGCTTCCATCTTCAAGGGATGTGTGCGGGTTCGATATTTCCTGTTGCTGTTGGGGCAGAGAGGAGATATAGCGCTCCGGGCATGAATGAAGAATTTCTTCAGGCGCTTGACGCCCATTCTCACATTGGTGTCATCTCACATTTCCGGCCGGATGGCGACGCAATCGGCTCCACGCTGGCCATGGGACTCGCTCTGCGGGCTCAGGGATTTTTTAATGAAGACGGCATGATGAAGCGCTTCGCCTTTCTCGAGGGTTCGGAATTGGTGGAGACCGTGCCTGTGGAAAGGCCGGCGGACATGAATATGCTCATTTGCCTTGATACCGGCGATTGGAAGCGCATTGGCGACCGAGCCATGCATGCCTTCGCCGAAACTCCCTGCGTCGTGAACATTGACCATCACGAGACCAATAAACGCTACGGCCACATCAATATCGTGGAAGATGCGGCGGCGGCCTGCGGCTTTGTTCTCTACAGGATGTTCCGCGAGATGGATTGGAGTATCACACCCGCTGTCGCGACCGCTCTCTACACGGCCATCAGCACGGATACCGGTTCTTTTTCCGCCCACCATCATGAGACGACGCCAGCAGTGATGCGGGCGGCGGCCGACCTGATGGAATGCGGGGTGGATGTGATGGGAGTCAACGCGCATTTATATGACGAAGAGCCGTTGGGGGGTGTCATCGTTCGCCGCGAGGTGCTCAACAACATGGTGCTGGAGGAGGGCGGAGCCCTTGTCCACTACAGCATGGATGCAGGGACGAGGGAAAGGTTCGGCGCTGGCTGGGAGGAGACGAAGGATCTCGTGGAGGATATTCGCGCCATTCAGAATGTGAAGATTGCAGCAATCTTTGACGATCTTGAGAATGGCGTGATCCGCGTTTCTCCGCGTTCGAAGGATGCTCGCGTGAGTGTGGCTGAAATTGCCGCTCGTTTCGGCGGAGGGGGACATACGCTGGCGGCGGGCATCCGCATGAAAGGAACGCTTGCCGACTGCCGCAGATCTGTGCCCGACGCAATCCGGGCAGCCCTGCGCCATCCGTAAGACAGATAACCTGCTCTCAACCGTCCCTGGCATCGACATGCAGGCATTTGAATTGATGTCCGCAGAAGATTTCAGACGGCAGCGGATACGGGAACCGCGGAGAAAGGCTGCGGTTTTTCCTCTTCCCGACGTTCGAATTCATCGAAGCGGGGTGCATATTGCCCGATTTCGGCGCGGGGCGGATGCTGTACGCGGATTGAGCTTGCCCGCCGGGATTTTTTGTGCTTCCATGAATCACGTATGTGGCGTACTTATGGTTTGTTGATTCTGGTTTCATGTCTGCATGCGCAGGCCGCAGTGAAGCTGAACGAGGTGTTCGGCTCTCACATGGTACTGCAGCAGGGAAGGGAAATCCCCATATTCGGAACAACGGATTCTCCGTCAAAGTCGATCACAGTTCTCTTTGATGGAAAGAAGGTAAAAGCTGTCACGAAGGGGAAAAAGTGGAGGGCGGTGCTGCCTGCAATGCCCGCTTCATCCGAAGGGCGCACACTGACGGTGGAGCAGGGAGATCAAAGCGTGGTTCTCGAGGATGTTGTGGTTGGTGAAGTGTGGATTGCCTCTGGCCAATCGAATATGCTGTTTCGCCTGAATCAGACGCCCGGTAACGGGGCGGCCGAAATCAGGAAGGCGGACAACCCCAGTTTCCGATTTTATCACGCCGAGCCGCAGGTTCACACCAATGGTGCGGCCTATGGGGAGAAGGAGAAAAAGGCGTTGAGGGAAGGAAAAATGTATGAGGGACAATGGGCCGTCTGCAATGCGGCTTCGGTTCCCCGCATGTCCGCCGTGGCGTACTATTTCGGGCAGGAGCTGCAAAAGCAGCTGAATGCTCCCGTGGGCGTTGTCCACACCTCACTGGGAGGCTCGCAAATGACAGCATGGATTCCGAAAGAGACGCTGAAGCGGGAATACCGCTCCTGCCTCGGCGCTTCCTGGCTTGAAAGTCCGTTTGTATCCGCCTGGGTACGCGGGCGGGCCAAACAGAACATCGGAAAAGATCGGGACATGCCTCACCCCTACAAGCCGGCTTTTCTGTTTGAGACGGGTATCGCACCGTGGACGCAGCTGCCCGTCGCCGGCGTGATTTGGTATCAAGGAGAGTCGGACGCCGAGATTCAGGATATGTCGCAGAACAGAAAACTGCTCAGGGATCTCGTTGTTTCATGGCGCAAGGCGTTTTCCTCGCCCGGCCTTCCTTTTCTGCAGGTGCAGCTTCCGCGCATCAACGATTCGACTGCACTTCGCAGATACTGGCCGGAATTCCGCGCCGTGCAGGCTCAAACTGCGGATGAGATGCCGGGAGTCTATTGTGTGACGACGCTCGATCTCGGTTCGACGGACAGCAATGTGCACCCGCCCCGCAAGGCGGAAGTGGGCAGGAGGCTGGCTGATGTGGCGGCGGCAGAGGTGTACGGAAAGTCTGTGGGATGTTATGGCCCCGCCTTTCAATCGATGAAGGCAGATGGGCCGCTGGTGACAGTCCATTTCAATCACGCCGATGGACTCAAGACAACGGACGGGCGATCCCCCGAAGGGTTCGAGCTTGCCGGATCCAATGGCAAATTTTCACCGGCCGTGGTGAAAGATGTGCAGAAGGATTCTCTGGTACTGCAGGCTGAGGGCGTCCAGAAACCGGTGGCCGTGCGCTACGGCTGGAAAACATACATGGAGCCCAATCTTGTGAACGACTCGGGATTGCCTGCCCAGCCATTTGTGGCGGAGCTCAGAAAAAACAGCGCCAAGCAGCATTAATTGCGTTCTCTCAGCTTCTTTTCCCCGCAGGAAGGGTGAGCAGGAAAGTGCATCCTTGGGGGGAAGTGCCTTCGAGCATGAGGTCGCCTCCTATGGAGCGTGCCAAATCGCGCGACAGAGCAAGCCCCAATCCCACGCCCGGCTTTTTGCCTCCCACCGTGTCCGCCGATCGGCTGAAAGGGCGGAAAAGGCGCCGAACTGCTTCGGGAGCGATACCAGGCCCCTTGTCACGCACGCGGACGCGGAATTCTTTGTGGTTGGCCTGCACGGTGAACTGTACGGCGGAGTTCGTGCCGCGCCCGTATTTAATGACGTTGTCCGTCAAATTGGTGAGAATGCGCTCGAGGCTCATGACATCTGTGCGAACCTGAAGAAGGCGGCACTGGGGGGCGATGGCGATGCTTACTTTGAAACCGGCCGTTTCGAGCTTTTCCTTTTGTTGATTGAAGAGCCGGGTAAACAGAGGTTCGCATGCCTCCACATCCTGCCGCCCCCGAGACTTGCCGCGGCTGAGGCGGGAAAAAGCCAGCACGTTTTCCACAAGATGAGCGAGGCGCAGACTCTCTTGGTGGAGCATGTTATAATATTCCTCCTTTTTCTCCTCGGGCACCATGTGGGCTTTGAGCATTTCAGTATGCAATGTGAAAGTGGTCAGGGGCGTGCGCAATTCATGCGTGACGGCGGAGACGAAATCGCTGCGACGTCGTTCCAGCCGTCCATAAAGAGCCAGAAGCCCCAGAATCATCAGAATGGCCACTACGGCCACCACCCACGCGCTCAAGATCGCACCGAAGACGGCCTTTTTGCGCGCCGACGTATCCGGTAATTGAATTTGGCCGCCTGGCTCGAGCAGAAGAGGCAGCGGAAGGAGATTGGCCTGTTCATGTGCATTCGGTATACGCAGCACAGGTGATGAAATCCCTTTTTCAACGAGAGGTAGAAGATGTTCTGCCAAGGTGTTGGGCGCGATGAGCACGCCTTCGGAGACGCCGCCGTGGTTCGTGGGGATTTGGCGCATGTAGATGATCCAACCGCCCCATGACCAAGCGAAAAACGGAGTGGGCTCACCCGTAACTCTGATGGGCGTTTCGGGATCGGCGTCCACAATGGGTACTACATCGAATACAGGCAAAAGGCCGCTGCCCGGTTTGATTTTTTCGACTGGCGCATTGGGATCAAGCAGACGGGCGGATGGCGAGGCTGTTTTTCGTTTAAGATTGAACAACAGTCCATCTACGTTTTCCAGCGCATGGCGTGCATTTTCTTCTCCCACGGGTGTTTTCAGTTCGTAAGGGGTGAGAAGGAAATGCCCCGCCACGGGCTGCCCGTCAGGAGTGTCCGGGCCGGGGTATCGATTGGCATTCAATTTGGGCATCTCGGTGTAGCCGGCCCGTATTGCCCGAAGCAGTGACGAGAGAGCTCCTTGCACGCGCGGCATCGAAATCTGCATCAAGCGTTCGGCCTGGCTGGTTTTGTCGAGCTCGATCAGACGGTTTTCAACGCGGTTAGCTTGGACGCTGAGTCCGACCATGGCGGCCAGTGCCAAGAGAACAATGACGGCGGCTAGTGTCGCAAGCTTTATTTTCATCATGAGGGAATTTCTGATTTCCACCGGTAGCCTCGACCGCGTATGTTTTCGAAATTTTGCGCGGAAGGGGAATCTGAGCCGAGTTTGTCTTTCAGGCGAGTAAGAGTGACGGCGATGAGACGCGTCTCTGAAGCGCGCACCCGGCTGTTCCAAATGCGCAACAGAAGCTCTTCCTGCGAAATGACCCTGTTCGGATGGCGCAGAAAATAGAGAAAAAGCTCGCATTCCTTTTCTGTGAGCTGGGCGCTGCATCCATTGTCAAATTGAAGCGTCCGAGTTTCGGGAATGAGCTTGCCCTCGGGAAAACGCATGATGACAGGGTATTTCGGGCGTTCGGGCGAACGACGGAGCACGGCTTGGATACGGGCGAGCAGTTCCCCTACGCTGAAGGGTTTGACCACGTAATCATCCGCACCGAGCCTAAGCCCCTTGATGCGGTCCGTTTCCTCTCCCCGCGAGGTGAGAATGATGACCGGAATGCCGGGACATTCTTTCTTCATTGCGGTAAGCACTTGGAATCCGCTTACTTGAGGCATGTTCAAATCGAGAAGAAGAAGAGACACCTCATGGGTGAGCAAGAGTTCGAGAGCCTGGTATCCATTTTCTGCTTCGAGCGTTTCGTATCCATCAGTTTGTAGCGCATCGACGAGAGCACGCCTGATCGAGACTTCGTCTTCCGCTATGAGAATTGTGCAGCCCTTCATCACTTCTGCAGTATACCACAGAGTTGGTACTTCTCCAAGCGGGAAATTCGATCCGTATCCGCTGCGGTACACGTATCTTGAGGTTTTTGGAACAATAGAGGCCGCTCCAACTTGATTTCTCGCTTCTCCCCATCCGTGAAAATCAGAGGCAGGATTCAAGCATGCGGACGGCGTCGCGGGAGAGGCGTTTCAGTGCCACGAGCTTGTTGTTCAGGGAGGGGATGGACCACAGCATGCAGTCCTGGTGGGAGATGATATTGAAATACATGCCGCGCAGCGCAAGAAGGCACCAATACCAATCGTTTTCGGTGAGTGCGGCGTAATGGGCGCGGAGGGAGCCGAGCCACTCGTTGAGCGCATAAGCATAATGTGATTCGTACACTTCGCGTGTGAGGGCGGGGGGTTCATAACCCATCTTGTTGAGAAAACGAAGCACCTCCTCGCCTGTGGCCACGGTGTCATTCTCCCAGCGTGTGAGAGGCGCTGCAAGCCAGGCGAAAATAAGATTTTCGGGTGAGGATGAACGCTCTTGCATTTCTCTCAATGCACGAAGACACACCCTGTTGTACTGTTCGGAGATGCAGGCGAGGGTGTCGCGGTAGAGATCTCTTTTTTGCCCGAAGTGGTAGCGGATGAGCCCCATCGACGAGCCTGCCGCCCGGGCGATCTCTCTCATGGACGAGCCTTCGTACCCCTTGAGAATGAAAGAGGAAATGGCCGCTCTCATAATAAGTGCCTTCGTCGTTTCTGATCGGTTCATCTGCTGTCCGTCCGCGCTCATGGGGGGCTTATAATCCGATTTGGGCATCGTGAAAAGACAAAAAGAGCGGAGAAAGGCAGATGCCTTGTTTTCCTCTTCCTTTTCGCTGGGATTCCGCTAAACTTTGTCCGGGCGTGTTTTATCTGAAGCAAATCTTCCGACTGCGCGAATCGCTGCAGATGTCTTCAAAGGATGAGGAGAAGCCTTTTCTCGACCATCTGGAAGATCTGAGGAAGGTGATTTTGCGCATGGCGCTCACATTGCTTGTCGTAATGATGCTGTGTTTCGGCTTGGCTCCCCAGATGATGGATGTGCTCCGCAGACCAGTCGAACGGGTATGGTCGCAGCATGAGCTCGATCATTTGCCGAATGGAGTGCGGGTAGAGGATTGGGAGAGAGCCAAGGCGCTGGCGGGAGCGATGGGCGGTCTCTCCCCCCGTGCGCAGGAGCTTTTGCGGCAGCGCGAGAATGCACAGGTGCTTGAACTGCACAGGTTGGTTCCCGTACTGAAAGCCGCGGCGATTCTGCCTGAAGGCGAACGCATGAAGTTTGTGGAGCAGGCATGCCTGGAGAATGAACGAGAACTCGCTCTTGCGCTGTTGGGGCAGGGGGCGGTTCTGCAATCCGGCTCGGGACGTGCCGCACTGCGTATGATGGGCTCCTTCCAACCGGGAGAGTCGTTTCTCTTGTCCATCAAGATGGCCTTTTTCGGGGGATGTGTGATTTCTTTTCCTCTGTTGATGTTTTTTTTGCTCCAGTTCATCGTACCGGGGCTGCTGGAGAGCGAAAGGCGTTTCCTTCTCAAAGCGCTGATCTTTGGATTCTTCCTGTTTCTGTCTGGATGTTTTTTCGCATATTTTGCCGTTTTGCCGCGCGTGCTGGCCTTTTTCTATGAATATTCGCTCAATCTTGGCATCGAGAACGACTGGCGCATCGGTTACTACCTTTCTTTCGCCGTGAAACTCATTTTCATGTTCGGCATTGCATTTGAATTACCCGTGTTGATCATTCCTCTAGTGAAACTGGGTGTGCTCGACTATGAGCTGATGAGCCGCACGCGTGTGTATGCCATTGCCTGCGTCCTCGTGCTCGCCCTGCTGATTGCGCCCGCGCCCGACCCCGGCACGATGCTGGTGATGGCTATACCGATGTACTTGCTTTATGAACTCTGCATCGGCTACGCCCGGCTCGATCGTTACAGAAAGATGAAAGGCGAAAAGAGAGCTTGATGACGGAAAAAGAAAAAGTATGCTCATTGCTCGATGCTTTCGGGATTTCTTGGGAGCGTGCGGATCACCCGCCGATGCACTCGGTGACGGACATGCTCGGCAGCGGGCTCACCGAACGCGGCTGTGTGGCACGGAACCTCTTTTTGCGCGACGCCAAGGGGCGCAGTCACTACCTCGTTGTTGTGAAATGGGATAAGGCCGTGGACATGCGGCATCTGCGCGGACTACTGAACTCTACTCGTCTTTCTTTCGCGTCAGAGGCGCGTATGATGCGTTATCTCGGCGTGCACCCCGGGTCAGTGTCTCCTTTCGGGATTCTGAATGACGCATCCTGCGCCGTCAGGGTGTATATTGACAGGGAATTGACGCTCGCTCCCGCCATCGGAGTGCACCCGAACGACAACACTTCCACGCTGTATTTGGCTCCGGAGGCACTCCTCCGCGTGATTCGTGAGCACGGGAATCCGCTTGAAATCATAGATCTGTAATCAATAGTCCTGAACGGGAGAAAAGGCGGCTCCGGCTTCGCGCGGTTCGGGCATCTGAGCCATGAGTGCGTGGGATCGCCGCTGAAGAATCGCCCATTGGTCAGGATCCATGGGAGGGAAGTCACGAGCGGACAAGAGACCGGAAATGCGGTCTGCCCCCTCGGCAAGCTCCTTGGGGAGCAATTGGGCAAGGCTCGCGGCGGCGGCGGGCAGATGGGACGGCACATCATGGCAGAGCAGTGGCAGATCGTTCCCGGCGCGGAGAGCCGCCACACAGGCATCGGCAGGTGCGATTTGTCGGGAAATGGCTCCCATGCAGAGGTCGTCCGTGAGCACGAGCCCCCCGTAACCCAGACGAGTACGAAGAAGATCGCGGACGAGAACGGATGAGAGAGAGGCCGGAGCTCTCTCATCCACAGATGGAAGAAGAATGTGGGAGATCATCACGGCCGGAGCTTCAGGCAGCAGGGAACGGAAAGGCAGAAGATCCGTCCTGTTCAGTTCAGACAAGGAGGCTGCAACGACCGGTAGGCGAAAATGGGGATCTTCATTCGCCTGCCCCATGCCGGGGAAATGTTTCAGGCAGGAAGCCAAGCCCGCCTCGTTCAGTGCCCGGTTATACCTCCCCGCTTTCCGGATGACTTCTTTCGCGCTTCTTCCCCAGCAGCGCGAGGGCAGGGCATTGGAATGGCCGCGGAAGATGTCGACCACGGGGGCAAGATTGAGCGTGACGCCCAGCAAGGAGAGCGCCTCAGCCGTAAGAACGGCGGCTTCGGCAATGGCAGAAGGCTGGTCGGCAAGGATTTCCGCCGATGGGAGGGCGATGCCCAGCGCACCGATGCGCGAGACGCGCCCTCCTTCCTGATCCATGCAGATAATGGGAGAAAAGTCCTCGCTGAGACGGCGCAAGCTGTCGGTGAGCGAACGCACCTGAGCGGGGGTTTTCACATTGCGCCCGAAAAGAATGTAGCCGGCAGGACGAAAGCGCCGGAAGAGAGCCTCTTCCTCGGGAGAGAGAACGGGCGAGGCGATGCCCACGATCAGCGGCAGCATGTCGGGACGAGTCAATGGCTGCCGATGAGTTCCACCTCATACCCATCGGGATCTGTCACAAATGCGATGGCGCCTTCGCACAGTCCGGGGACGAAGCGGGTGCGCCAGTCGACAGGCCAGACTTCGACGCCGGAGTTCTCCAATCGCTCGCATTCCGCATAGAGGTCATCCACGCTGAGCGCTGTGTGCATGAGATCTTCCGGCACGGCGACGGTGTAATCGGAGCTCCAACAGAACTCCAACTCGTGGTTGGAACCTGGGATGCCCATGTAGGCGAGGCAATTGCCCATGGGAGATGTCATGCGGCGAGTGAGCATAAAGCCCAGTCTGCTGTAAAAGGCGATGGAAGCCTCCATGTCGGAAACGCGTATTCGGGTATGGAGAAATCTAAGCATGGCGGAATTTCTTGGAAAACAGATTATGCCCGAAGAGGAAGCTGTTGTCTACTCCTTTTCAGAACTGCTGCATTTTGGTCACCAGCATCGGAGACCCGATGCTCTATCATTCTTGGAACAGGAAGCGGCGCGTGAACAGGGCAAACACGGGAATGCCGCGACTTTCAATAGCCTGCCTGCCGCCTTCTTCCCGATCCACAAGCACGAGCGCAGCCTTTACTTTACCCCCTTCATTCTCAATGGCTTCAATGGCTCTCAAGGTCGAGCCCCCCGTGGTAATTACATCGTCCACCACCAGAACGCCTTTGCCGCTTTCAAAGTTGCCCTCGATGCGTTTGCCTCGCCCGTGATCCTTTGGCTCTTTACGCACGGTAAAGATCTGCAGCGCTCTGGGCGCAGTGTCGTCGAGGCTGCTGTACATGCCCACAGCCAGCGAAATCGGATCCGCTCCCATGGTCATGCCTCCGATGCATTCGATTTCCCGATGGCGCGGGAGGATCTCGGTCTTGACGAGCTGCCAGCCTACGCGCCCGATGAGATTCGCGCCCCGAGGATCCAACGCCGTGACACGGCAGTCGCAATATAAGTCGGATTCCTTGCCGGAGGCCAGGATGAAGTGGCCCGTGCGTACGGATTTCCTGCGGAGAATGTCGAGAAGTTCCTGTTTGTCGTCGATCATGTCGGGCACTCATGATAACCCGATGCTTTCCTCTTGGCAATATCCGATTTTGATACATCATCCGATTCCTTTTCTCGTGCAGGGAAAATCGGAAAGAAAGCACCACCCGCGCGGGAGGTGTGTCTGGGAAACCCGTCGGGAACGGAATTTGGTGCCCGCTTGAATTGCGGTTCTATAACTTCGCATAATATATGTAATGCATAATTAAAACAATCTCGCAAACGAGAGAAACCGCATTCTGTGTCATATATAATTTTATTATTAAAAATATGTTATGTGTGTTTTATTTTCCGGTCAGGCTTGGATAAGGAGCTCTCATCAACGTTTTTGAAAGTTTCGGGGATGGACGGATACATTCCGACCTTTTTGAGGCTCGCCAATCATCCTGCGGCACGGCATGGCTGATGCCCTACTTCCTCATTGAATGATGTTCCGGAATCGTGGTATTCTCAGGGGCGTCATGAGTGCGATTGTTTTCGAAGGCGCGGATAAGCTCGGAAATCGGCCATGTCTGTTTATTCCGAACAGAATGTGCCTGGATGCCCTCATCGAACTCGAAAAGAGGCTCGGAGGCCCTTCTCAAATCACCTATCTCGTCGAAGAAAGTTTCGTTCCTGATTCGCGTACAGCACAATATCTCCGCAGCTGTAAGAGCGACGGTATTCTATTTAATTTCAGGCGTGTAGATGCGATTCGACTGCGCGGCATGCTGCTCGAGAAGCTCGATGCGGGAAAACATGTGGTCTACCTTCCGGGACGCGCCGCCACGATCAAGGGAACTCTGGCGGACATTCCTTCCCCCTTTCTGACGCATCTGGGTGCTTTGCACATTTCTCCCGTTCCCGTTTACGTCGGCTATTACAACGATAACATCGCCCTTGCCTTTGGCAGCGAAAGCCAACATTCGCGCCTGTACATTCGCATTATGCCGCAGCTCTCTCCCGGTCCGGAAGCTGGAGCACGCTTGCTGCAGGCATGGATGGAGGCCGGCTCCGCCGCATTCGCCGCCTTGCCCTGTCTCAACGGTTCTCTCATTTCCCATCTTGTAGCGGGCATGAAAGCTCACCCCCATGCCCGCATTATTGACGGAATCGATGACAGTTCACTCACTTATGGCAAGCTGCTCGGAGCAGCCATGGCCTTTTCGCGACGCCTCGGCAAGCTGACAAGCGGGCGCCGCGTGGGCATCATTCTGCCGCCGGGCAAAGGCGCGGCAATCGCTAATCTGGGCTGCCTGCTGGCTGGTATTGCACCGGTCAACATCAATTACACCTCGTCCGAAAGGGCTTTTCACAGTGCGGTGCGCCAAGCGGGCATAGACCGTTTCATTTCCGCGGATCGTTTCATGCGCAAATTGCAAGGCTTTCCGTGGCCGCCGCAGAGAGACATTATTTTCATCGAGCGGGAACTCGCCCAGATCGGGAAGCGCAGAATCGCTTTCTGGGTAGCCATGGTGCGCATGCTCCCCATGCATACGCTTGAGCGCCTTTTCCATTTGAATGACCGCAGCGGAGAAGATGAAGCGATTCTTCTTTTCACTTCGGGCTCCTCAGGCGAACCGAAGGGTGTCCCTCTCTCCCACAAAAACATTTTGGGCAATATCGCCCAATGCTCGTCCCGCATTGTGCTGCAGCCGGGCAGCCGCTTTCTGGGCAGCCTGCCCGTATTCCACTGCTTTGGAATGTTGCTGAATCTCTGGTTCCCTCTCCTGATGGGATACGATGTGGTGACTTATCCCTCGCCCATGGAGTCCAGACGCCTCTGCGAGCTTGTCAGGCATTATGAAATCGCCCTTGTGATTACCACACCCACCTTCGCCCGCGCCATGATGCGCCGAGCTCAGCCGGATACTTTCAAGAGCGTGGAGTATTTTATTGTGGGCGCCGAAAAATTGCCGCACGATCTCGCTGAAGAATTTCTCTCCCGCTTCGGCATTCACCTTGCCGAGGGCTATGGCCTTACCGAAGCTTCGCCTGTCTGCAGCGTTAACCTGCCTGACGCGCCTCTCCTGCCCGGCACTCCTTATTACGTGCCGGGTACGGTGGACGGTACTGTGGGCGCACCCCTGCCCGGGCTGGCCGTACGCATAACCGATCCCGAGGACGACGACAAGGAGCTGCCCTTCACGCGCCTCGGCATTCTCTGGCTCAAGGGTGTGAATATTTTCAAAGGATACTCGGGACGCGCCGACTTGAATTCCCTCATTTTTCGCAATGGCTGGTTTCGTACGGGTGATGTGGCAAGAGTGGATCTCAATGGGTTCATTAAGCTCGAAGGACGCCGCGCCCGCTTTTCGAAAATCGGCGGAGAGATGATCCCTCACGACGCTCTTGAGCAAAGCATCAACAGGGCGCTGAAAATACAGCCCGATGTGGAAGAGCGCAAAATTGCCGTAGTAGGAGTTCCCGACAAACAAAAAGGCGAAGCAATCGTCATGCTTTCCACACAGCATCGCCAATATTTGCAGCAGGAGCTCATCTCTCTGCGCTATGCCCTCATAGGCGAGGGAGTGCCGGCTCTCTGGTGCCCGAAAGAAATTATTCCTGTCGAAGAAATTCCCATGCTTCCCTCCGGCAAACTTGATCTTGCCGGCTGTCGTGCGCTGGCTTTCGAGGCGCTGCGCATCCCCATGGAAAGCACGGCGCGTTGAAGTCTTGCTTTGAGCAATGATAATAGCTTCCTTGACAAAGGAAGACAGGAAGCTTTCACTACCGATATAGCATTTTAAATGCTATGTCAACTACAAGCGTTGAATTTCTTTGAAATTTAATGGGCTCATCCATTTTTCCTCGGGGCGATCATGTTGAAATGTCGGAAAATCTGCATTTTCTGTTTTTTCATAAATACTTTACAAAAAACTGATTGACGAAAAATTTGCAACCATAGCATTTAAAATGCGATAGACTTCGCTCTCCAATAAGAAGAGGGGTTGTTATCCGTGGGATCTATACGCGATGAAACAGCAAAGGGAGTGAAATGGGGAGTTATGCAAAAACTGACCATTCAGCCTGCGCAGTTTGTCTTAGGCGTCATTCTGGCTCGATTGGTTTCGCCTGCGGAAATGGGCATTTTGGGGCTGACAGGCATTTTTTTTGCCATTGCCGGGCAGCTTCAGAATTTCGGTTTTGGCGCTGCCCTGATCAGGAAGCAGGATCGAACCACGGAAGACATCAATACCGTATTCTGGTTCAATGTGAGTGTGAGTTTTTTCCTTTCTCTGAGCCTATTTTTTCTGGCGCCTTGGTTTGCCGCTTTTTTCCACCAGCCCGCTTTGGTGAATCTGACGCGGGTCTCCGCTCTGCTGCTCTTCCTGCAATCACCGGCAGCGTGCATTGGACATTGTATACAGCAAAACGTGATTTCAAGACACCGGCGGTGATCGGCATCGTCAGCACTCTCGTCCCTATGCCATTTACCATTTGGGCCGCATGCACCGGATGGAGCTACTGGGCGCCCATGGTGCAGGGTGTGCTCTCCGGTTTCCTGAGCTTGGTGATTGTGTGGATTGTATCGCCTTGGAAACCTCGTCTCCTTTTCTCGGGAAAATCGTTTCATTACTTTTTTGGCTTCGGATCACGGTTGACCTTGGCCGGGATGGTGACCACGCTGTACGCTCAATTGCGGATATTCTCATTGGCAAATTTTATTCTCCCGCCGAATTGGCCTGCTTTTCGAGAGGCTATTATACATGCAGTCTCCCCATGAGAGTTGTACAGGAGGTCATGGGCAATGTCACTTATCCCATACTCGCCACAGTTCAGCATGATCAGGGGCGCCTGCTCGGCGTGTACCGCCAATACATCCGACTGACCGCGCTTGTAATCGAATGGAGCATGATCACCATGGCGGCGAACAGCCGTTTCTTGGTGGCCGTCTTGTATGGAGATCTCTGGCTTCCCTGCGTTTTTTTTGTTCAGTTGCTTTGTCTCGGCATGATGTTTGATCCGCTTTCCAACATCAACTCAAATCTGTACTCCGTACTCGGGCGAACGGATATCACTCTCAAGAAAGAAAGCATTCTGCGGGTATTCGGCGTCTGCGCCATGCTCGCCGGAGCGTGGTTCAGCGTAGCGGGCATTTGCATTGCCGGCCTGCTGACAAGTCTCTTTGCTTTTTCCCTATCGCTGTACCTGACCTCGACAATCTGTGCTCTGACCATGCGCCAGCAGTTGAGGGACTTCGTACCTTACCTGCTGATTTCCATCTTAGTGAATCTACCTTCCGTTCTTTTGGCGCAGACGGAATGGGCTCCGCTGGCGATTCTGGCGCTCGGCGGCGGAAGTTCGCTCGCACTGTACATCCTGATACTCTATCTGCGACGTGACGCAGCCGGCCGTTGCCTGTGGAACTTCCTGAAGGAGCAGCCTGTCTTGAAAAAACTCAGTTTCAAATAAAAATATATTGATGATGAATTGCTTTTCACCTGATGAAATACAGAGGATGTCGGAAGGGGGATTGGTTTCTCCATCAGCCGCCGTCCGGCAACTGATCATTGGGAGACCATGGGTGGAAATGGAAGGAGAGTCGGTCGTTCAGAAATGCCGCGTCTTTCTTGGAAATATCGAGCGGGAAATCAGTTTTCGCGTGCACAAAATTTATGCCGACTATCTGTGCCCTGATTGGGGGGACGCTTACCTGATCGGCCTGCTTAACTTGGCTATGCGGGAACGCTGCGATATCCGCAGCGAAGCCGTCCTGACAGGAGAATTGGTACATCAACTGAAGACGGAATTGATCCCCGCGTTGGTCAAATACGCTCCGCGGCTCTACGCGCCTTCGATCACTGCCGACATGGCGGACGAACCTCCGCCCAGCGCAGGCAAGACAGGAACCGGCTGTTCCTGCGGCATTGATTCCCTGTACGCCATTAAATGTCTATCGGAAAGCGATATCCCCTCCATCCATCTGGATTACCTCGCAATCAACAATGTGGGAGCGTATACGAACGGCGGAAAGAGCGATGGCAGGAGGTATGCGGACAATGTGGCCAACGCACGGGCATTCGCGGCTCGGTACGGTTATAAGCTCATCGTGACGGACTCCAATTTTTCCGAGGCATTCCCCCAGAACCACTATAAGACGCACCTCTACTCAAGCTGCTTTGCCATTCACATGCTGGGCGGATTGTGGGGACGGTACTACTATGCCTCCTCCGGCTATGATAATATGCAGGATGGTTTTAAATTGACGAACAATGAATCAGATGCGGCAGACCGGTACGACCTGATCGCGCTGCCGTCTTTTTCCACATCCCGGCTGCGCATCTGCAATCAAGGGCCGCCCGCTTCCCGATTTGAAAAGACAAAAAGTCTGGCCGACTATGAACCAGCCAAACATTATCTGAACGTTTGTCTTCGTCAAGGCGCGGGCAATTGCGGCTACTGCCCCAAGTGCATGCGCACGTTGTGGGCTCTGGACGCTTTGGACAAATTATCCGGATTTTATGATGTATTTGATGTGGGGAATTACCAGGAAAACCATGATTATTACATGAGATTGCTGTACCGAAGCTATTTGAATGGTTTCGATCATCATCTAAATGATGAATCCTGGCGGATTCTCAAAAGGCGGGCATGCCTTCTGTCGATGTGCTACGAAAGGGTGTTCAGCTGGCTGCGTTTCGGAGCGATTGGAGCTCCCCTCCGTTGGGCGTACCGCCTTGTCAGACGGCGCCTGATTGCTCCAAGATAGAGTCTGTCAGAGATTGGGGGAGTAGTCTCTGGCCTGTTTTCATGGGCTCGCATGCAAAAAACGCCGGCTTCCGAAGAGAGGAAGCCGACGCCGTGCCGCAGAGCGGGAAGAGGTGTCAGTAATTTTTCGCGAGAAGCCGGAAATAAGCTTTCGCATGATCGCAGACCGGACATATTTCCGGAGCCTTTTTACCAATGACAATGTGACCGCAGTTCGAGCACTGCCAAATCCGGTCATCGTCGCGTGAAAAGACAATGCCCTCGTCGATATTGGCCAGCAGGCGGCGATAGCGTTCTTCATGTTCCTTTTCGATGGCGCCTACAGCCTCAAAAAGGCCGGCAATGCGTGTAAAGCCCTCGGCTCGGGCTTCTTCGGCAAAAGCCTTGTACATATCCGTCCATTCGTAGTTCTCACCTTCGGCTGCATCCGCCAGATTGGCGTCAGTACCGGGCATGCCGCCATGCAGGAGCTTGAACCAGATCTTGGCGTGCTCCTTTTCATTGCGCGCCGTCTCCTCGAACAGATCGGCGATCTGTACATAACCGTCCTTTTTCGCCTTCGAGGCGTAGTAGAGATATTTGGTATGAGCCTGCGATTCTCCGGCAAAAGCTGCACGCAGATTCGCCTCCGTTTTGGTTCCTTTCAATTCTTTCATTCTTGTCGCTGTGTTGCCTGTGGAAACAGTAGAGACTGTATTCCGCAGGGCATTCTAACTTTCTACCCGGAAAAAGCAAGCGAAAAAGAGCCGCCTGCCGCATGGATATTTCGATTTCAGATGATTTCACCAGAATTTTTTCCATTGCCGTTGACGCTCGGCCGGATTTCTGTTAGCATGCGGGGACTTTACGCACTCCAGCGGCCATGAATACGCCCACTGCCCACAGCGGTCAGAAAAGAATTGTCACAATCTCTATCAAATCAATCGCATATCTTATCGCCACGGAAGCTGTATTGATCGCTTCAAGCCGGCTCATCGGCGCCGACTGGTTGGAATCATGGGTTCCCGTACGTCTCGTGACTGCATTCACTCTTTATTTTCATCCAGCTGTGATTATAGACGGAGAAACGGCTTACGATGTACGCATGTGGGACGCACAGGTCTTTTACGGCGTTATGATCTGCGCTCTTCTTCTCACGATGACCCGTACGTTCTCCACAAGACGGAAGAAGAGCTCGTTTCATGCTCCGGAAGATTGACATGGAAACTGTGCCAAGGGAAGCCGCCTCCCGGAAACGCACGATGATTCAGAACGCGCCCGACAGAGACTCTCCCAGGCGAGGCTCGTTTATACACAATTGTATCTGCTATCAAATCGGCAGCTGCGAGGCAGCCTTTAGTATTGCAAACGGCGGGAAGAGCGGGTAGAATTCATGCCGGACATGTCAGCCCGATTTCTATTTTCCCTGCCGGAACTGCCCATGTACGAATGGCTGAACTTGGGGATTCTGTTCGCCATTCCCGCAGCGGTGTTCATCTTGGCGCCATTGATGTTTCACGTGAAGACGCAGGAGGATACTCCCGCGCCGAACAGAAGCTACCCCACCGGAGGAGACGCCGCGGCGGCCGGGCTGATCGTCATCATGTTGGTTTTGCTGTATGCGTTCGGACAAATGAGCGCCGCATTTGCGGAAAAGGAAAGTATAAGCCATGAATCTGGCAGTGGATGCGATATGATTCTATCTCAGGCCGTCATGGCTTTTCTCATGTTGCCGGGACTCGTACGTGCCGTTCAGCACCCTGCCCCCCCCGTCTTTCGTCCCAATAAACTAGCCTGGTTTTTTGGTGGTTTGTCGGCCATATACATCTTCAGCTTTTTTCTGAATTTTTCCGGGCTTTCGGAATGGATCCATGAGGCGCTTGACGCTCCGCTCGAACAGCAGGTGGCGGAGGAGATGGGTCAGGGAAGCTGGAAAATACAGCTTCTCTCAGCGGCGTCGGCCATCGTGATAGCGCCTGTACTGGAGGAAACTTTCTTTCGCGGCTATCTCTATCCCGTCTTGCGTAAGTATACGAATGTTCCCTTTGCCTTGATTGCCGTATCCCTGTTTTTCGGGGCTATTCATCTGAGTATTGTTCATTTTCTCCCTCTGGCCTTTGTGGGGCTGATCCTGAATCTTGCTTACGAAAAAACGCATTGTATCAGACTTTCGATCGCCATGCACGCATCATTCAACGCGCTGTCTGTTCTGGTTATTCATTTGGCGCCATGAGTTCTCTTTCCTCACTGGGAGAAGATGCACTCGTCCGTCTGTTGACGGCATTTGCCCCCTCTTCGGAGAATTTGATCGAAGGCCCGGGGGACGATTGCGCTATTGTGCGCAGGAATGAAGGCTGGGATACTTTGCTGAAGACGGACGCCGTCGTGGAAGGCATTCACTTTACACCTGATACCAAGCCTCATCTCATCGGGCGCAAGGCTCTTGCCCGAGCCGTTTCGGACATTGCCGCGATGGGCGGCATACCCGAGCATGCGCTCGTGACCGTTCTCGTACATGCATCTCGTCCCGTGGAAGTCATTACGGACATTTACAATGGGATAAAAACTCTCGCGCACAAGTTCGGCATCTCTTTGGCTGGCGGAGAGACAAGCTCCCTGCCCTCGGATGGGCTTGCTTTGAGCATAACCCTTACGGGGCGCGTGGAGCATGGCCGCGCCTGGCGTCGCAGCACGGCAACTCCCGGAGACCTTTTGGCCGTCACCGGGCGCTTGGGCGGGGCCTTCCCTTCAGGACGCCATCTGGTTTTCACTCCACGCGTGAATTGGGCCCGCTCCCTCCAAGAGCACGGTCCTCGTCCATCTGCCGCCATGGATTTGTCTGACGGACTGGGAACCGATCTCCCCCGCTTCGCCCAAGCCTCTTCTTGCGGTTTCGAAATTGAACCCGCTCATCTGCCCAGGCACCATGGCTGTGATATTCACAGCGCCATTTGCGACGGCGAAGACTATGAACTCCTTCTCTCCTTTCCTCCCAGCGCCCTGCCTGATTATCGCCCCGGCGAGCATGTGCCCGGGCTTGATTTTCCCCTCACTGTAATTGGCAGAATGACGGCCGGCGCGCCCGGTTCCCTTCCCTCAGGCTGGCGTCATTTCATTCGCTGAAATTTCCTTGCTCCATATCTTTTTCTCTCTTCCCACCGAGCTGTCTTTGTCGTATATTTAACTTTTCCTAACTTTTGTTTTTTATTTTAAAAATATAACAGATAAATATTTATATAAATCAATACCACTGAAAGTTTCCTCTGTTCCAGGGGCATCTCCCCTTCTCCTCGCGAGAGAAAATAATAATCAAGAAAACCGAAAGAAAAGAGAAATCAAGAAGAGAAAAAAAAAAGTCGTGGAACCCCCATGGAACACATTGCGGACACCAGGCGGCCGAAGAGATTTTAAAAAGATATTTTCTTTCTCGGCTGAAACAGGTACTTTCGCCTTCCCGCACCACTGAACGGAACGCACTCCGCAGGGGAAGCGGGACTCGGCCAAATAACCACAATTTTCACCTCTCAAGCAAAACAGCCATGGAATCGTCACATTCTCGCAAAAGCACCGTCCAAGAACTTTGGGCACGCATACTGAACCGTTTGCGCGGGAGTGTGAATGAATTCGGATATGAAGGGCTTATTTCCAAGCTCAATTTGCTGGAAGACACGGGCACACACCTGGTAATTGCCTACCCGGCGGATCTTTGCATCGAATGGGTGGAAGTCAACTATACCCCTCAAATTTGCCAAGCCGCACTCGACGAATTGCAGGAGGCGCGGCAATTATCGTTTCGCTGCGAAGAAAGACCGAACGAGCAGCCCGCTTCTCCTGACACGGAGCTTCCCATGCCGGGAGTCCCCGCGCCGTCAACCCCGAAGAAGAGAGAACCGCGCCGTACGCCTCGTACGTTCATCAACAGCTGCCTGAATGAGAATTATCGGTTCGACAACTTCGTGGTGGGCAACAATTCAGAATTTGCCTTTGCCGCAGCCAAGTCTCTGGCATCCTCCCCGCGCTGTAAGTACAGATTGCTGATGATTCACGGAGCTCCCGGCATGGGCAAGACCCATCTTCTCCATGCCATCGGCAACGCCATCAAGGAGAAGAATGACTCCTGCCAGGTTCTTTACATTACAGGAGAGGCGTTCACAAACGAGTACATAGAAGCCATTTCGAAATCCCGCAGAGGGAACACTATGGAATCTTTCCACAAAAAATACCGCAAAGTGGATGTACTTCTGCTCGACGATGTGCAGTTTCTCTCCGGCAAGAACAAAACTCAAGAGGAATTCTTTCACACTTTCAACAGCCTGTTCGAAACTCAGAAGCGTATTGTGCTCAGCTCAGACAGTCCTGTAAGCGAAATTATCGGTGTGGAGCCACGGCTCGCCTCGCGCTTTGAATCGGGACTCACTGTCAGCATTGAGTCTCCCAGTCCTGAAACGCGCAAAGCTATTCTTCTCAAAAAATGCTCGGAGTGGAACTGTTCCATCTCCGGCGACGTACTTGACTTCTTGGCTGAAAACATCACGAAAGACGTACGCCGCCTTGAAGGTGCGCTGATGCGTATCGCCGTCATGGCGAGTTTTTCACAGACTTCCCCTTCCCTTGAGACCGTCCGCATGCTTTTGAAGGATGAATTGAAGGAAGGTTCAAACTCGCATCGAATTACGGTGGGGGATATCCAGAAGGCCGTGGCTCATGTGTTTGATTTGCGCATAGCGGACATTACAGGACGCCGCAGGACGGCTCAGGTGGCGCACTCCCGCCAAATTGCGATGTATCTCTCCAGAAAGCACACCAATCTCTCTCTTCAGGATATCGGTTCCGCCTTTGGAGGACGCGATCATGGCACTGTTATTCACGCGACTAGAACTGTTGAACGCAAAATGGCCGATGACGCAGAGGTGCGCAAGCTCGTCGCCCGACTGGAAGACGTCTTGTAATGCGTTTTTTACGCCCGCATGTGGACTAAGCGTTGATCGAGGCGCTTTTTGTCGCGGGCGGAAATTTCGGAGCAGCATTCCCTTGGTCTTGTCATGAAGAGATTGATGGGAAGATCTTTCCTCGCCCGGGTATAATTTCAACAGGTCTGCAGCCGGATATTGCCTGAGCAGACAATGCGGCATTTTCTTCCCCAAAACGCGGAAAACTCATCCTATATCTTCACACTATTCGGTCTCTCAATCCACGACACGGGGAGAAAACCTGTAGAGGCGCATGATTAAATGAGCACAGCCATCACGAAAAAATCCAATTCTCCCAACGGGGGCTATCACGGTCACACTCTCCCACGAGGAAACGTCGGAATCCGCATTCGCTCTCATCAGATAGACTGTCCGCCCTTTCCTCAAAGCCTCCGTGATAAATTCATAATTTCTTACCTTCAGATTGGGAAACACGCTTTGCCACAAGTCTCTCAAGGTGTATCGACCGTCCCTCACAAAGAACACCTCCCTATCATCCATACAGGCGGCCACCACATCCTCGCCGGCTTCGCACCCGCCCACGACCACAGCTTCTGCCGCTGGCACGTCCACTCCTGGAACCCCGAGGCTCTCTGGTGCCGCCGCAAGCAGCTTCCTCACCATCCCGCGCCGCAAGCCCTGCCCTCCTCCGCAAAAAACGCCCGCTCCCCCGCCAATCTTCTGATCTGTCTTTACCATTTTTCCTAACCTAGATTGTGGCGGTACATAGGGTATCGCGCGCCCAATCAATACAGAATATATATTCTATCAAGAAGGGAGACGCGCAAAACGAAGATACAAATCCTCCATGACGATTTTCCGCCGCAGAGGAATTGGGGAGGATTACCCCTCAATGATCACGCTGGCGATTGCCAGCCTTTCATCATGAGTGATACTGAGATGCCATCGACTGGCACCCGTTTCACTGGCGGTACGCAGGGCGGCTCCAGAGATCCGGAGCACTGGAGAGCCGTTTTCATCGTGAAGTAATTCAACATCCTTCAGTGCGCAGCGAGTGCCGATACCAACGCCCAAAGCCTTTGAGACAGCCTCCTTGGCAGCAAAACAGGCGGCGAAAGATGAAACGGAATCTGAACGAGAAGTGCAATATTCCCGTTCAGCTGGAGTGTACACCCGTGAAAGAAAAGCCTCCCGTACAACAAGACGCTGAATGCGCTCGATGGAGACGAGATCGATGCCGTGCCCGACGATCATGCCCAATTCTGTGCATGAATGGCCGCTTTCATTTCCCTGACGGCCGCCTCCATGCCAATGACAAGGGCGCGTGCTACAATAGTATGGCCGATGTTAAGTTCGGTGAGATGCGGCACGCGTGAGAGTTCGGTCAGCATCGGAATGCGGATTCCATGTCCGGCATGCACTTCCATTCCCAGTTCGGCCGCCCTTTGAGCAGCCGAGGCGAGCCGTCCGACCTCTTCGGTGCGCTTCATTCCCGCGGAATTGGCGAAACATCCCGTATGCAGCTCAACCATGGGAGCCCCGAGGCGTGCCGAAGCCTCGACTTGCTTCTCATCAGGATCGATGAACATGCTCACTTTCACGCCCGCTACGGAAAGAGCATCCACCACGGGCACCAATTCCTCATAATGGGCAAGCACATCGAGCCCGCCTTCCGTGGTGATTTCTTCGCGTTTCTCAGGTACGAGGCACACATAGTCCGGGTGGAGGGAGAGGGCAAAGCCCAGCATGAGCTCATCGGCACCCATTTCAAGATTGAGCGGCAACGGGATTTCACGTCTCACGGCGAAGGCGTCAGAATCCTGCATATGGCGTCGATCACTGCGCACGTGCAAGGTGATCGAATCGGCGCCGCCTTTCAGCGCGGCTCGTGCCGCATCAAGCACGGAAGGCTCCGTGTTGGGCGAATCGAGCATGGCGGCATAGCGAGCCTGGCGCAGTGTAGCAATGTGATCAATATTGACACCTAAATTCATATATCGTTTCGGAAGGGCAAAAATCTCTCCCCATTGTGTGGGATATGTGTTCAGTGCAGGAAGTGGCGATGACCGGTAAAAACCATGGCGATGCCGGCCGCATCTGCCGCATCGATCACTTCTTGGTCGCGAATGGAGCCCCCCGGTTGAATGCAGGCTGTCACTCCGGCGTCAATGGCGGCTTGGAGCCCGTCAGCAAAGGGGAACATGGCATCCGAAGCAATAACGCTACCCTCCAGAGGAAGCCCTGCCTGACCGGCCTTCCAGATAGCAATGCGCACAGAATCCACGCGACTCATTTGGCCGGCACCTATGCCGAGCGTCCGATCAGCGGTGCCGAAGACGATGGCGTTTGAATGCACCTGCTTAACGACGCGCCAGTTGAAGCGCAATGCCGTAAGTTCTGCCTCAGTGGGGGGACGCTTAGTGACAACCTTGGTTTCCAGGTTCTCAAGTCCCATCACTTCCGTATCTTTTTTCATCGTCATGATACCGCCGGGAGCGGAACGGATTACGGGCGCCTTGCGGGATTCGAGCCAAGCCGGCACATTCATTCGGATGATGCGGCAGTTTTTCTTTTTTTGCAAAATGGCGCGCGCCTCTGGTTCATAATCCGGCGCAATGATGACATCCGTGAAGATAGCGCCCACCACGCGGGCGAGACTTTCCGTCATCGGGCGATTCATGACGATCACTCCCCCGAATGGAGCCTGCGTGTCCGTTTCGTAGGCTCTCTGCCAGGCCATGCGGATATCTTCGTCATCCTGCCCCACGCCACAGGGATTTGTGTGTTTCAAGATACCCACCGTCGGACGTCGGAAGTTGGTGATGAGCTCGGCGGCCGCGTCTATATCGAGCACGTTGGTATAGGAGAGCTCCTTGCCTTGAAGCTGGGTGAAAATTTCATCGAAGCTGCCGTAGAGAGCGGCAGGCTGATGAGGATTATCGCCGTAACGGAGCGTCTGGCACAGGGGCAAGCAGATGGAAAAACTCCCCTTGGTGGATTCATGGGCTTGGTGGCCGAGATAATTCGATATGGCTCCATCATAGGCGGAGGTGCGCAGAAACACTTTTACAGCCAGTTTTTCACGCGTTTTCAGAGTGGTGCAGCCGTTGTGGCGATCCATTTCATCGAGAATCATTTCGTAATCAGAGGGATCGGAAACGACGACAACCGAAGCGTAATTTTTGGCCGCCGAGCGCAACATCGAAGGTCCGCCTATGTCGATTTTCTCGATGGCTTCATCAAGCGTCACGCCTTCCTGTGCAACGGTTTCTTCGAAGGGGTAGAGATTTACGCACACAAGATCGATAGGCTCGATGCCGTTCTCTTTGGCCTGCCGCACGTGTTCCGGATTGTCTCTTTTGTGCAGAAGCCCGCCGTGAACCTTGGGATGCAGTGTTTTCAGGCGTCCTTCGAACAATTCGGGTTCTCCCGTGTAATCGGAAATCTCGGTCACCTCGAGCCCCAGGGACTTCAAATAGGCGGCCGTCCCGCCGGTCGAGATCAGCATGACACCATGAGCCGCAAGCCCTCGGGCGAAGACGTCAAGTCCGGCTTTGTCTGAAACGGACAAAAGCGCACGAGTTATTTTCGATTGTTGTACAGATGTTTCCATATCTCTAAAAATAAAAGCTTTCTCGGATGCTTCCCGAATGGGAAGCATCTCCCCTCGTTCTCCGATGGGAACGAAGCGGAGAAAACACGCGTACACCGCGCGATGGGCATATGATACATGCCTTTTCCCCAAGAATCAAGACAAATAATCCCGAACTGTTCAGTCGTAATGAAAGTCGTAATTCAGATACAGTGCCTAACAGGCAAATTGTCTGCAAAAGCATTGAAAACGCCGGCTGAATTTCCACAACAATCCAAATGTCTGCCTTCGCAGGAAAGCGTGAAAATGAGCCAGGGGGTTGCTTGATTTGGGCGGGGATTTTGAGGAGGAGATGAAATGTGGGGAGACACGGCCCGCAAACAGATTAAGAATGCTATAAATCTGGTAAAAATGGAGGGGAGGCTTACCGGCAAGGACAGGAAGAAAGCTGAGAGGATGGGTCTGCGTGTGGGTACAGCGGCGGAAGCTGCCGAGGACCTCCGTGCGCTGGCGTTTTTAGAGGAGAAACTGAACAACATCGGCTCTTATCCGGAATTGATGGCACCTTGTCAGGCGTGGGACGGGCAGACGAAGATAAATATTACGGAGATAGCTTTGGAACAGGCGCGGGCGGATGTGCGGGCTCTGGACGCGGAGAAGAAAATGGACCGCGGGGAATGGGATATGGAACAGATGCGGAAGGCGGCCGAGAATCATGAGCCTACAGACTCGCTTTTCGGCGGGGGGAGTTTCTCGGTAACAGAAGCGAGGGAGCGCGGGGGGCAATTGTTCGGAAATCCCGAACAGTCAAGAAGCTTTTCGATTGAGGAAGAAATACGGGGTATTCGCGAGAGAGCTCAAGCGGACGGCACGTATATGAAAGCCCCGAACGGAGAGAAAACAAATCTCACGGAAGCGCAGTGGGTCTCAGTGCGCACAACTAACTTCAAAAAATGGTTTGGGGATTGGGAAAGAGCGGCTCAGTTCAAGGCGGCCATGGGAAAATTATGTCTATGAAGCCGGTAGCGGCCATTTCCGGGAACGAGTTTCAAAAAGACGGTACGCCGCTGACTGAAAAGGTGACAAAGTTTTGGAAGGAGCGTTTTGGCGGTGCCGCTATTTCTCCGGAGCTTGGAGAGGTTAAGCTCGACATTGAAGGAGTGAAGTCTTCTATTGGGCACGGCATAGGCTCTTTGAAAGCCGCGGCTTTCGCTTGCGTAGCAGACGTGATTCGAAAAGGAATTGTGTTCGACCGTCAAAAGAACTGGAAAAAACGCGGGTACGATACGGCGGTGATTGCCGCTCCCGTCACGATTAAAGGAGCGGAATATATTTGCGAGATTGTTGTCACACAACGTGCCAACAAACAGGGATTTTATCTACATGAGGTGGAAATAAAAAAGAAGCTCGAGGACGTGTTCAAGACCTCCACCGAAGGAGGCACGCCTCAAGCTTCCCGAAGTATATTAGCACGGCGCGCAGAAGACATCAAGAGGGAGGAAGAAGAACTTTCCAAGGTGGTGGACGAGAACGGTGAGCCGATGGTGGTGTACCATGGGAGTTATGCCGACTTTAAAGAGTTTGACGTGAGTTTGGCCGGTAAAAACTTCGGGACGGAGAAGGAAGACGCAGGATTCATCTTCACAACTTCGAGCCGAGAGACGGCGGAGAACTACTCGGAATGGACACTCGAGTTTGAAAACGAAAGAAGAATCGCGTACGGCGATGAGGCTTTACCCGATGAGAGCGCGAGAAATTATGAATTGTTCGTCAACTTGGAAAACCCTCTTATTTATGATTTAAAGGATAACCCTTTCGGCGTGTTTCGCGAGGGAGACGCGATAGAACCTAAGATTTGGGATGATCCTGTTTTTCACAGAAAAGCCTTGAAGGAGTTTGCAGAAGGGGATAAAGACGGATATGATTATGATGGAATTATACTGAAGGGTGAAGAGTCCGTATGGGTATTAGCAACCGAGCCCGGGCAGATTAAATCCGCCACGGAGAACCGCGGCACCTACAGCTCTCGGAACGCGGATATTACGTTATCCGTAATGACCTACGGCCAGTGGGCGCGGCAGGCTTTGCGGCGGAGGCCGGATGAGCTGGTGGCGGGCAAGGTGCTGAAGCGGTTTGACAAGTGGCTCAAGATGTTTGACACGGCGGTAGGCTCGACGAACAAGACGCTCGGAACGGGGGCGGCGAGGCTGGGGGTGATTGCGGGGCTGATGGAGGCGACGCGAAGCGTGCTGCCGCCGCAATATCAGTTCGGCCGGCTGAATGTGCTGATGAGCTGGGCGGCGGTGTATGCCGAGCTGGCGGAGACGGGGGAGGTGCCGAAGTCCGGCGGGGTGCTGAAAGGGCCGATTTTTGACAAGTTTATCAACGCGCTGGAGGCGCGGCGCGATATGGGGATGACGGAGCAGGAGCTGCGGGATACGCTGGCGTCTCTGGGGGCGGTGAAGCTGGAGGAGGCTTTGAGGAAGGTGGCACGCGGGTGCCGCGAGCAGCTTGACCGGTTTATCAAGGACAGGGCGCGGGAGCAGATAGAGAACCTTTGGAAGCGTGCCTACCCCGATAAGACCGAGAAGGGCGCACGCAAGAAGGGCAAGATGCACGCGCACAACTACCGTCTGGCCGCGGAGATGCTGAAGGCGATGAATATGACCGCGGCGGAGGTGAACAGCAAATTGCAGGCGAAGCAAACCGAGCTGGCCGCGCCGAATACGACGCAGGAGCGGGCGGATGAGCTGCGGACGGAGATGGGCATCCTTCAGACGTTCGGCGCGTGGGAGTCGCTCGACGCGGAGGCGGCGGAGAAGGCTCTGGATGCGTTCCGGGGGTTCATTGGCTCCGGCCGGACTGAGTGGGATATGAAGGAAGAGGAACGGAAGGCGAGGGCAAGAAGGAAAACGAGGAGGAGTATGTTGTTTTTTGATAGGCTTTCTGTCATGCCTCGGCATTACAGAAATAAAAAATGCTTTACTTAATTTAAAAAAATACAATAGCACTCGCTTTGATTCCTCAATACCTCTTATCCAGCTCCGCGAGATCCAAATGAGAGCAAAATAGAAAAGATAGCCTTTGCTATTTTTTGCGGCGCCATTGTGCTTTTTCCCCTCTCTACCTTTTCACAGCGGCAGAGGCCGAGCAATCAATGGGAAACGCGAGCCGCCTTACGAGAGAGCGGAGGTGGGCCTTGATAGTTTTGCTGCTTGCGATCTCTTGCCCGATAAACATCTGCCTCATTAGGCATAACTATCTGGATTATCTGAAGGATGAGGATGGGGAGTATCCCGCTTATACCCTTCTTCTCGCCACGCCTGCGGATGTTTGGTTCCGCCCATACGATGAGGACTGCTTTTACGATGAGGACTGAAGCCCGAGGAGCTCGATATATTGATTTTTCAAACCATGCGCAGCGTCTTTTGCGGGCGGGTAAAACAAAAAACATCTAACGAAAAAAGAAAGAGACACTGACTAAACAAAACTAAACCAAAAACGCAAAACATGCACAAAAGACCAATTGAAAATCATAAACAGCATGAGGGGAGAATGCCATGAAGGGCGGCTTTCGATCAATCAGGAAAAGACGCCCTTCATAATATTCCCTGCTCATGGCTGTAATGATTTCTGTATCATAGCAGGCATAGGTTTTCTTGTCAAAACCCGCGGCGCAATCCCTTTTTATTATTGGTTTATGCGGGTTTTCTTGTTCAAATTGCTGGCGGAGAGAGTGGGATTCGAACCCACGGTAACATTTCTGCTACGCTCGATTTCGAGTCGAGTGCCTTAGACCTCTCAGCCATCTCTCCACTGAGAACGAAGCGGGGAAGATAATGTCCGCAAAAAAATGGCATGTCAAGCGTTTTCTTTGCTTCCTCGTTTCATTTATTTTTCCGCGCTCTTCACGTGACATATTTGAGCGAGACTGCGTCGTCCTGAAATTGCGGGATGCCTTTTTCTGCGGCTTGCATTGCCGTTGGGTTTTCTCTATAATGGCGGCGATGAAAATTGTCGTTGTCGGGAAGGGAGGGCGTGAACACGCTCTCGTTACAGCTTTGGGCGCAAGCGCTCTTCAGCCGGAGATTTTTGCGTACCCCGGAAGTGACGCCATTTTTGAAACCGCTTCTCCGGCGGATGCGCACGATCTCGACAGTCTGATCGGATGGATGCTCCGGAAGCATATCGATCTCTGCGTGGCAGGAGAGGAAAGTTATCTCGTAGCCGGAGACGGTCTCGCCAACCGTTGCGCACACGCGGGCATTCCCTGCTGGGGGCCGCCCAAGGAAAGCGCACAACTTGAGGCCAGCAAAGAATTCGCCAAAAAATTTCTCCGGCGCCATGGGATCCCTACAGGGCACGCCGAAGCGGCCGCCACGCCCGACGAAGCTCGCACGCTGATCGGGAAAAGCTATCCCACGGTGCTCAAGTTCGATGGGCTGGCCGCCGGCAAGGGTGTAGCCGTCTGTCTGGACGAAGCCTCCGTTGAAAGCTTCCTAGACGATGTATTTGTGAAACGTCGATTCGGCGAAGGGCGGCTGCTGGTGGAAGAATTTCTCACCGGCCTTGAGATTTCGATCTTCGGAGCCGTTGTCGACGAACATTGTCTCATTCTTTGCCCGGCGCGTGACTACAAGCGTCTGAGCGATGGAGACGAAGGCCCCAACACAGGCGGAATGGGTGCCGTCGCTTCGCGATGCCTCGTGAATGATGACACCTTCGCACGCATCGAACGCGAAATCGTGCGGCCCACAGTCGAAGGATTGAGAAAAGACGGTCTGCCCTATCGCGGTTTTCTTTACTTCGGTTTAATGCTAACGCCTGACGGGCCCAAGGTGATTGAATACAACTGCCGTTTCGGAGACCCGGAATGCGAGGCCGTGATGCCCCTGCTGAAGGGAGATCTGGCCGCATTCTGCCTGGCTGGAGCAAAAGGGGATTTCCGCCCCGAGCTCATCTCGTTCAGCGAAGATTGGAGCGTCTGCTGCATCTTGGCTTCGAAAGGCTATCCCGGCTCGTCACATTCCGGCGATGCAATCGCCGGTCTCGATCGAGTGCGGTTCGCGCACGTTTTTCACTGCGGGACGAAGAAGGAAAACGACGGCACGTTCGTCACCCACGGAGGGCGAGTACTTGCCGTGTCCGCCCAAGGAGCAACTCTCGACGAGGCTCGCGCTCTTGCCCATGCCGAAGCGGCTCTCATCTCCTTCGACGGAATGCAGCGGCGCACGGACATCGGGTATCGCAACATTTCCTGAAATAAAACCACAAATCAATTATGAACGACAATTCCCTCGAGTTCCTCACCGAACTGCTCGAAACGCCCAGTCCGACCGGTTTTGAAATGGACGCTCAGCGTATCTGGGCAGCCCGTATGAAACCCTACGTGGACGAGGTGGAGTGCGATGCCTATGGCAGCGCATGGGCCACACTAGGAAGCAAAAATAAAAATGTGCCGACTCTCCTGCTCGACGCGCATGCCGACGAAATCGGCTTCAGCATCCGCTATATTGCCGATGATGGGTTCGTGCGTGTAGAGCGCCTCGGCGGCACCGATGCGGCTATTGCCCGCGGCCGCCGCATCCGCTTTCTCGGCACAGAGGGAGAAGTGATCGGCATCACCGGCAACACGGCCATCCACATCCGCGACGACGACGGAAAGGCTCCGAAAACTTGGGATCTTTACGTCGATTTCGGCGCATCGAGCCGTGAAGAAGTCGAGAAACTCGGCCTGCGCGTCGGTTCCGTCGGCGTCTACTGCGACGGTCCCCTGCTGATGAACGGCAAGAAACTTGTCTGCCGCGCCTTGGACGACCGTCTCTGCGGGTTCATCATTGCCGAAACCGCCCGCCGAGCGGCGGAAGAAAAGATCGAGCCGGCATGGAACATCGTTTTCGGCAACACCGTGCAGGAGGAAGTGGGCTGCATCGGCGCCGGCATGCTGACCTATCGCATCAAGCCAGACGCCGGCATCTGCCTGGATGTCACTCATGCCACCGATTCTCCCGGCCTCGACAAAGGGCGCTACGGCGATGTGCGCCTCGGAAAAGGCGGCTGCCTCTGTCACGGTCCAGCCTGCCATCCCCGCCTCAACGCACGGCTCGAGCTTCTCGCCCACAAGGAAAATATCCCCTTGCAACACGAAACATCTGGGCGCACCACCGGCACCAACGCAGATTCCATTTTTCGCTCCCGCAACGGGGTTCCCTGCGCCAACCTCTCGCTCCCATTGCGGTACATGCATTCTCCCGTGGAAACCGCCGACCTCGACGACGTCGACGCTTGCATCGATCTGCTCGTCGCATTCATCAAATCACTGAAGAGGAAGGAGCATTTCAGACATACGCTCTAAGCGGCCGTCTTTTCCCGCACCGCATGGCATAGACGTACGGAATGGCACAGTATGACAGAAGGAGGGGCGAAAACTCATTCGGCCGTCCATTGTGCGATTTTGTCGGCCAGCAAGGACAGCATCTCCCAGCTTTCACGGCAGACGTAGAGAAAATCCTCCAGGAGAGAGTCCCATGACAAAAGGTGAAAGCACCAGAGCACAAAAGCCATGAGCAGCATGTTCATGATGTAGACAATCATGAGAGAAAAGAACATGCCGTTCTCCTCGAGATCCGGCTGCTCTCGAGGGATGATCCACGTCGTCCAATACAAATGGAACGCACCCCAGAATGCGGCTCCGCCGTAAAGCCACGCATCGAAAGCGGCAAACTCCCAGAAAAGGCGGAGCAGACATAGAAGCGCCACCCACAAAATGGCCCAGAGCGGCACGAAATAGGGAGATAAGGCAATGAACAAATTATTTTTTGTCGTCTCCACGTATCCTCCCTCCATCGTCACGGAGAAGCCCTTCACCCGCCCCAAGCTGCACCACACGGCCAAGTAGTGAGTTAATTCGTGGCCGAGTACGTAAACATAGGCTCCGAACGCATCCACCACATGCCCGAACATCAGCACAACACACAGTGCGCCTCCCAACAGGGAGAACCATACCGGATCGGACACCCAGAATTCCTTCTCCACATGAAAGCCGGAAAGCTGCCTCAACAGCGCCATGCACAAAAGCAGAGCCAGAGGCAAGAGGACGAGAATGCCGGCCGCCAGTCGAAAGAAGCGAGGCCAGCCCCGCAGAGCTCCGCATTCAATTACACCATCTTCCCATGAGTCGGATTGTGAAGCCAAACGCGCACGGCAGCGCGAACGCGCCAGAGTCTCCCTCAGAGAGGGGAAGCGCCTGTGTTCCGTCCCAGGAGGCACGGCGACGCGCCAGTCCCCGTATTCAACGGGTGGCCTCTGTTTCCGCTTGCGCGATGAGCCCGGCATGGACGGCATTATAGCTTTCGAGAGCCGCTTGGCAATTTCTTTTCGCTGCATTAGAGTTCAAATACGTTCCCAGGGATGGTGCCGTCTGCCGCGGGCGGCTGCAAAGTTCGCATTGACAAGATCCTTTCATTTGTCTAGATTTGCCACCGCTCCTTTTTATGTCCCTTACAGACACAGAGTCCGCTCCATCCCCCGGCAATCATTTAGCCGGTTTGGACGCCCTTCGCCTCCTACTGTGCGCGGGCGTCGTCTTCTACCACTACATCTACCCGCGTCCTTCGTCGGGGCCGCTCGCCGTCATCGGTTTCTTCGTGCTTTCGGGATATTTATGCGCCCTCAGTCTCAGAAACAACTCCTTTGACAACCTCCGTTTTTTCCGCTCAAAGGCACGGCGCCTCCTGCCCACCTTGCTTTCATCTACTCTGTTTGCGGCAGCGGTTCTTGCCTTCCGAACAGCCACGACGCCGGACGCTTCGTTCACCGCCCTGTGGAAGCAGTGGGCTCTGGCTCATTACTCCCTTCACGGATTCATTGAAATAGTGAATATTCCGGCATGGTATATGCAGGGAGAAATCCTCTGCCTTGCGCTGACGCCGCTTCTGTGGGCGGCAATGAGCCGAAAGACGTCCGCAATTTGTCTCTTTCTGCTTTTCTTCTCAACGGCCTTGGTGCGGTTTCTCCAAATTCCGTGGGCGGCTCCCTTCGGAGAAGGTCTCTATTTCGATCCTCTCTGCCGGGTGTGGCAATTCATGGCGGGCATGCTCTGCGCCCGATTCGGCTGCGGAACATTTCCCGGGCTCATCCGCGCCATTCTGTTGATTCTGTATGCGGGGCTTTACACCGCCTCTTTCGTTCTGCCGCAGGACGCCGGTCTTCATTTCATCAATTACACGCTTCCTTTCGACGTCTGCGTGACCATCCTCTACGTTCTGCTCATCCCCGTCCTGGCGGAGATGCACCCAACAAGGTTCAGCTCATCCGGGAGAGCCATTCTGGCTTATGCCGCTTCGCTCACCTACGGCGTCTATCTGTTTCATGTCCCCGTTTTTCTCTTGCTGAGGCACATACACCCCAACGGGCGGCTGATACCCTTCGAATCGGATTTTCTCTCCGTTGCCGCAGTGATATTCATTGCCGCCGTCAACAAGAAATGGTGCGAGAAACGCTGAACGGCGGAGCCGGCATCCGGATTTTCCTTGTCAAAAGAGCGCCTCCATGGTAGAAACTTCCCGCTATGTTTTATATCACTACGGCGATTGACTACACGAATGGTTCCCCGCACATCGGCCATGCGTACGAGAAAGTCTTGGCGGACGTTCTGGCGCGCTGGCACCGGATGCAGGGCGAAGAGGTGTATTTGCTCACCGGAGTGGATCAGCACGGCCAGAAAGTTCAGCAATCCGCCGAAAAGGCAGGCGTCTCCCCCCAGGAATACGCCAATGAGGTCACTGCTCAATTCATCGCTCTCTGGAAACGCCTCGGCATTTCCTACGACGGATGGGCCGCCACGACGGATCCCCGCCACGAACGCTGCGTGCAGCGGATTCTCATGGAATTGAAAGAACGAGGTCTGCTTTACAAGAAGAGCTACACGGGCTTCTACTCCGTGCGCCAAGAGCAGTTCCTCACCGACAAGGAACGCAGAGAGGGGGGAGACTTCGGCCCGGAATGGGGCGATGTGATCGAGCTCGAAGAGGAGAACTGGTACTTCAGACTTACCGATCAAGCCGAATGGCTGAAAGGGTTCGTGGAAAAGAGCTCCTCCTTTGTGCTGCCGAATTTCCGCAAACAGGAGCTTCTCTACGCCATTGAAAGAGCCTTTGACAACGATCTCTGCATCTCGCGGCCCAAAGAGCGCCTCTCGTGGGGCATTCCTCTTCCCTTCGATCCGAACTTCGTCACCTATGTGTGGTTTGACGCCCTCATCAACTACATCTCCTTTGCCGGCTATCTTGCCGAAGAAGGAAGCGCCCTTCCCCGCTTCGAGAAACTTTGGCCGGCCGCCTGCGAAGTGATCGGCAAGGATATCCTCGTGCCGGCTCACGGGATTTATTGGCCGGCCATGCTGCACGCCATCGGGCTGCCTGATGAAGATATGCCGGGGCTGCTCGTACACGGATGGTGGAACCTCAAAGGCAGCAAGATGTCCAAGACACTCGGCAATATCGTTGATCCCAATGAGTTAGCTGACAAATTCGGAGTCGAGGCTCTGCGCTACTATCTCGTGCGCGACATCAAGACGGGGCATGACGCGGACTTCGATCCCGACCGGCTCGTCATGCTCTACAACACCGAGTTGGCCAACGACTTGGGCAACCTTTGCAATCGATCGCTCAACATGTGCATGAAATATTCCGGAGGCATCGTCTCCGCTCCCGAGGGGGATGACGAACTCTCCTCCGAGCTGCGCCTCTCTCTCTCCAAAATGGAATCTTCCTTTTCTGACGCGATGAACCAAGCGCAGGTCTCCGAAGCCCTCGCGGCGCTCAATGCCCACGTGAAGGCGTGCAATAGCTATATCGAACAGAAACAGCCCTGGGCGCTCGCCAAATCGCCAGAAAAGAAAAGCGAGCTCGACCGCGCTCTGGGACATCTGCTCGAAAGCTGCGCCCACGCCGCTTTCCTGCTGGGCTGTGTGTTGCCTGACGCCTCGTCGCGCATGCTCACCCAGCTCGACGCGGCCCGGTTGCTTCAAGACAAGACGCCGGACAGCCTCGCTTGGGGGATTCTCCCGGCAGGCCATTCCGTCCACGCGCCCGCGCCCGTCTTTCCACGCATTCTGAGCGAAGAGGAAAAAGCTCGCAGTGCCGCGAAGATGGCCGGAAGGCGAAAATGAGGCCGCAGGTTTTCTGCGGCTCACCCCTGGAAGATGCACGTTCTCTTCAGAGAGAGAGAGACTTCTCCGTCAATGACAAAGTAAAATATTGCCTTGCGGGACATCCTGTTCCAAGATGCACGGGAACGAACTTCCTGCCTCTTCTGTTGTGACGATCATTCATTCTTTTCTTCAATGGTTCCGACGGAGCGCCGATTCGTCGGAGACCGCGGCGGTGCGGACGCTTGACACAGACCGCCGCATCACAGCACTGCTGGTCTTCATCGATCTCATCGTGCTGATTTTGCTGGCGAGTTTCAGCGGCGACACAACTCCGGACGGACCTCTGGCGTTCCGCTGTGTCTGGATTACCCTCGCCTTCATGGGGATGACTTTTCTCTACCGCCTCTCAGCAGGGAGGGGAATCCTCTCCAACAAGACGATTATGGTCACCTCGCTGATCATTGCCGTGCATCTGCTCCTCATCGTGCTTCTTCAGGTGCAGGCGATCCGATTTTTATCCGAGACGGCGGCGGAGCCGATGCCGCTGTTTCTGATGCCCTACATGCTGGCCCCCGTGCTCGTCTCAGCGTTGCTGGGCAGATATCTGGGCGCCTTCGCCACTTTGTGCGTGAGCTTTTTCGGCACCATTCTTCTTCTGCCTCAAAACGCATTGCCCTACATCGCGGCAAGCTTGGTCACCGGCCTGGTCAGTGTAATGCTCACGGTCTCGCTGCGAAAGCGCGA
Organism: Akkermansiaceae bacterium; assembly: GCA_021200315.1. Classification (GTDB taxonomy): domain Bacteria; phylum Verrucomicrobiota; class Verrucomicrobiia; order Verrucomicrobiales; family Akkermansiaceae; genus Akkermansia. The sequence continues at coordinate 27,285 of JAJQGU010000051.1, read as the reverse complement.
GCAGACGCTCACATCGGGCTTCATCGCGGGCATCTTGGTGTTCGTCAGCATCACGACATTCGAACTGTTGCGGAAGCCAGATGAGTCTTTCATTCTCGGCCACATCGGCATGGCTGCGGGCTGCGCGTTCGGGACGAGCCTTTTTTTGGGCATTTTCATCGGCGGAGCACTGCCTCTTGTCGAGCGTATCTTCAACCTCTGTACGCCCATCACTTGGCTCGAACTGGGGGATATGAACCATCCCCTGCTCAAAAAGCTCCAGATGAACGCACCGGGCACATTCCACCACAGTATCGTCGTCTCCCGTCTGGCCGAGACGGCGGCCGAAGCAGTGAACGCCGACGCAACGCAATGCAGCGTCTCGGCGCTCTATCATGACATCGGGAAACTCGCCTACCCTCAGTTCTTCTCCGAAAACATCCCCGACCCTTCCGCCTCCCCTCACAATGGGCTCACGCCCGAAATGAGCGCACGCAAGATCATCGGACATGTTGCCGAAGGGGTAGAGCTGGCAAAAAAACATCGCCTCAATTCGCGCATCATCGACGTTATCAAGGAGCATCATGGTCTCACAACCGCCTCATATTTCTATTACCAGGCTCTGGCACGCCACAATGACGCCCTCAAGCAATTTGAAAACGGCCAGACGGACACGAAACCCGATCCCGTCAATGAGGAGCTCTTCCGCTACAATGGCTCCAGGCCGCAAAGCCGGGAATCCGGCATCATCAGTTTGGCGGATGCCGTGGAAAGCGCCGCGCGGTCTCTGAAAAACCCCACACTCGAAGAAGTGGAACAAAAGATCGACGAAGTGATCAAAGGGCGCATCCGCGACAACGAACTGCGCGACAGCGGACTTACCTTCGGCGACGTCTACAAAATTCGCAATTCCTTCATTGCCACTCTCAAGACGATGTCTCACAACCGAATCGCCTATCCGAGCCCTCCGGAAATCCCGTCTGGAAAATCTCCGGCGAAGCAGCCTGAGCCATCACCCTCCGAAAAGGGGGGCGATGCGGAGCCCTCGCCAAACGTCAAGTCATGAGCCCTCAAGTCGAAGTCTATCTGCACGTGAGGCTTCCGTGGCTCGACGAACTGGCCGCGGCAGACTTTGAAAAAGCGCTGAACCGACTTCTCCCCGCCCTCCTGGCGCAGCCCGCCGGCCCCGATCATGTGCTCAGTGAATTAGAACACGTTGAAGTCAGCATTGTCGACGACAAGACCATCTCTTCCGTACACGCAGAATTTCTCCACGACCCCACCTCTACAGACGTCATAACATTTCCCCTCGGAAATGGCCTAGGCGAGGTCGTCGTCAGCGCAGAAACCGCTGAACGCTATGCGCGCAAGCATGGAATTCCCCTGCGGGAAGAAGTCTTTCGGTACATGGTGCATGGTCTCGTTCATCTCCATGGCTATCTGGACGCTACCCCTGCACTCCGTCGGGAGCTGTTTGCGGTACAGGAGCCTCTGGTGGACGGTTTCCTCCCTTCTCCGCAGGAAGTTCATACTGACAACGCCCGCCATTGACCATCCCAGCGGGGCTTGTTATAATCTGCGGCGATGATTTGTGCGCTTTTCCGGATCTCGGCATTCCTCTGCTGCATTCTGATGGCCGCCTGCTCTCAGGATGAGGGAGACACGGAGACGCTCCGCATCGGGCATTTCCCCAACGTCACGCATGTGCAGGCGCTCGTGGCGCGCAGCATGGCACGCAACGGGGATGGGTGGTTCGAAAAATATCTGCCCGGCATCAAGATCGAATGGTATTCTTTCAATGCCGGTCCTAGTGCGATGGAAGCGATATTCGGCAAAACGATTGACGCATCGTATGTGGGTCCGAGTCCAGCTATCAACGCCTACGCTATTTCTCGGGGGCGCGAGGTACGCCTGCTTTCTGGTGCCGTGGACGGCGGAGCGGCTCTGCTCGTGCACGACGGAGCATCCATGAAAAGCGGCCGTGATTTCTCAGGAAAGACGGTGGCGACGCCTCAGCTGGGCAACACGCAGGACATTTCGGCGCGCGCCTGGCTGAAGAGAGCGGGGCTCCACATCACCCGGGAAGGAGGGGGAGACGCGCACGTGACGCCCACATCCAACTCCATGCAGCTGCCTCTCTTCCAACGGGGAGACCTCGACGCCGTCTGGACGGTCGAACCTTGGGTCTCACGTCTGGAAAGAGAAGCCGGCGCACGCGTCCTGGTGGAGGACACCGCTGTGGTGACCACCGTTCTCGTCGCCCGCGAAGCTTGGCTCCGGGAGAATCCCGAGCGGGCGGCTCGCTTGGTGAAGGCTCACGAAGATCTCACGCAATGGATTCTCGACCACCCTCGGGAAGCTCAAAAAATGGTAGCCGACGAGCTCTCGCTGCTGATGCGCTCGCCCATGGATCCCTCACTCGTGGAAACTTCGTGGAAGCGTCTCAAACCCACTACAAATCTGAACATGAAAGGAATGGAACAATTTGTGCGCGACGCGCAAAGCGCCGGCCTGCTGGGGCGCGTTCCTCCGCTGGACGGCATGAAGGCTCGGCTCCCCTCTCCGTCATCCCAGATCCCTTCCCAACCATGAAGACAACCGCCCCTCCCGCAAAGACGAACAACAGTGTCAACGAGGAACTGCAGCAGCTCCCCGCTGCCAAGCTTTCGATCGAACACGTCAGCAAAAGCTTTACCTCCAGTCAAGGGATCGTGCGTGCCCTGGACAACGTCTCCCTAACCATCAAGGAAGGGGAATTCGTCTGCTTCGTGGGGCCGAGCGGCTGCGGCAAATCCACGCTGCTCAACATCATCGCCGGCCTTGAAAAACCGGACAGCGGGGAAGCCCTGATCGACGGGCAGCCCATCGAAGGTCCGGGGCGGGATCGCATGATGATGTTCCAGGAACACGCGCTCTTCCCCTGGCTTGACGTCATCGGCAACGTCATGTTTGCCCTCAAGCTCAAACCCAATCTCAACAACAAGGAGCGCCTCGAAGTGGCCAAATATTATCTCTCCCTGGTGAAGCTCGACCATTTTCTGCACGCCAACATTCACGAGCTTTCCGGAGGAATGAAACAGCGCGTGGCTCTCGCGCGCGCTCTCGCTCCCAACCCCCGCATTCTGCTGATGGACGAACCTTTCGCTGCCCTTGACGCCATGACTCGCGAGCGTCTTTACGGCGACATCCAGACGATCTGGCAAACCCGCAGAAAGACGATCGTATTCGTCACGCACAACGTGCGGGAATCGGTGTGCTTGGGCAATCGCGTCGTGCTCTTTTCTCCCCATCCCGGGCGCATCCGCGAAGAATTCCTGATCGACCTGCTGCGGCCGCGGGACATCAACAGCGTCGAACTGGCGGATTATTCCGTGCGCATCACCTCCTCCCTGAAGGGATATCAAAACGCCTCCGAATCCGATTGATCCCGTTTTCCCATGAAAAGGCTTGCCACCACCGTTCTGTTTTTCGCCGCTCTCGTGACGATCTGGCACTTCCTCTGCCAGGCCGGAGTCTGCTCGCCCTACGTGCTGCCCGACCCGATCTCGGTATGGGAGTACTTGGCGGATCTCATCGCGAGCGGAGAGATGTTCAGCGCCATGTGGGTCACTGTCAAGCGCCTCGTTGCAGGTTACGCGCTCGGCCTCGTCATTGGCATTCCCTTGGGGATGCTCGCTGCCCGTTTCACCATGGTTCACGACACAATCGGCGTGCTCGCCCTAGGATTACAGGCTCTGCCGAGCGTCTGCTGGGTGCCGTTGGCATGCATTTGGTTCGGACAGACGGAAGCAGCTCTCCTTTTTGTGGTCATCATGGGCACGCTTTGGTCCGTCACCCTCTCCACAGAAACAGGCATGAGCAATGTTTCCCCCATTTACACAAGAGCGGCGCGGACGATGGGATCGGGGTCACTGCGCACTCTGATGCTCGTCACCCTGCCCGCCTCGGCTCCATTCGTAGTGAGTGGAATGAAGCAGGGATGGGCCTTTGCCTGGCGCTCCCTCATGGCCGCGGAAATTTACGTGGCCGTTGTCACGGGATTCGGCCTGGGGCAGCATCTTCACTTCGGGCGAGAGCTGCAGCGTATGGATCAGGTGATCGCCATCATGCTCGTCATCATCGTCATCGGATTATTGACGGACAAGATCTTCTTCTCCCCCACAGAACGCTGGCTGCATCGCCGCTGGGGTACGGGCAGAGCATAAAGTGTCAAGAGATGGAGACGCGCAGTTCGCATGCCTCCACTCTCCTCCGCGCAAGACAGCCCTCCACCCAAGAGCGAACGACGGCGATCTCATCCCCTTCAACCACAGGGAGACGCGATCGGCGGAAACGGGGCGGGAACAACACCCGGCAGGGTATGTTCCGCGCCATCTCCCGCCATTCCTCGTCGTCGGCGCGAAACAGGGCGCCCGCTCCAGGGAGGTGATCGAATTGTTTATTCGTCAGCGGGATGAGCAAGATCCCCACGCCATACATTGCACCCAGCTGCACAAGCTCCCCCTCATCCCCCGGCAAAAGCTCATTTCCGAAGAGCATCAGTTCAGCCTCATCCGCCCAAAGTGAAGTGGCGAGCGCACGGAACAGCGCGCGTTTGGCGCCGACAAACCCAGCAATGGAGGCCAGGCACACGCTCCGGTAAAAGGGCGCGCCCTCCTGCCCTTCGGAAGGCAGAAAACAGTAGGCTCCCGAATCCCAATATCCGGACGGCCACGTCACGGAGACGAGATCCGGATGGTTCCAAGCTTCCTCTTCCTCATCGGGGAAGACAAACACACCCTTTCCGCAGGCACCCTGAAAGCGGGCTCCCAGTGCAAGAAGCTGCCGGAAAAACGAATTTCCCTCATCCTCACCCTTCTCCCGGTCAAACAAATCGTGCAGGGAACGGGTGCACCGCTTCCCTGCCTCATTGGGGCTCCGCAAGTAATAGCCCTGCCCGTTTTCTACTCGGGCCAGACAGGATTCCGGATCCAACATCATCAGGGAAAACTGCGAACGATAGGAGCGATCCGAATAGTTGCCGCCCAGAATGGAGCGGACGCGCCTGATCAGTTCCGTTCCCTTGATCGCCCTGCCGGGGGAATCGGGCAGGATATCGGGGAGAATTTCCCTCAATTTCTGTCGAAGACTCACGAGCCCAGAGTAGCAGTCCGGAAGCGCGGCCGCAAGCAAGGATTTTCACTTCAGCTCGCACCACAGCGCACGGTGGTCGCTGGGAGAATTTTTCGGCTCGGTTTCCACTACGCCCGAGAGGGGGCGGCCCTTCACTCTGGAAGAGAGAGTCTTGTTGATGAAAATATGGTCAAAGGCGCTGTAGGTGTCTTCATTTCTGTAATAGAGCGTCCACCCGGCACCGCTGCCGTCCTCGGGGGAGAGACGAGTCATGGCGCTCTTTCCGTTCACACCCCGCGCCACCGTCTGCACGGCCGGGCTGGAGGGCGTGTCGTTGAAATCGCCGAACACGAGCATGGGCAGCCCCGGCCTTTCCCGCTGTGCTTGGTGCAGATAGCGAGCCAAGGTATCTGCCTCGCGCCTCCGGAGGCTGTCGGCGGCCGCTTGGTCGTCGGAAACCTTCGATTTCAAGTGTACTCCCACAATGCGGAAAAGGCGTCCGTCTTCCGCCTTCACAGTCACGTCAAGTATACCTCTCAACATACAGCGATTGCGCTCTCCATACAGGGGATAGTTCGCCTTCGAGTCATTCCGCGCCAGGGGCAGACGCGACAGAACAGCCAGTGCGCGTTCCTCCCCGGGGCGCTCCAGCACGAAACGTTCCTGGTAAGAGAGCCCGCGCTTCTCCAGTCTGACGGCCAGATCATTCAGAGCTTCCGTGCCTCCCATTTCGATGAGACCCACCACGTCCGGCTTTCGGGAGGCGATCAGATCCGCCACAGCCTCCTTTTTTTCTCGTGATTTGTAATTGATCCTGTACGTGCTTCGCCGAGCATCCTCAGGCACGAAATAATTTTGGACATTGAACATGAGAAAGCGCACGGGCTCGCCCGGTGCGGGAACCTTCACGCGCTTCCCCGCCGGCTTTTCGGGGGGCTCTGCGGCGACAGCCTCAGCCGCGCCCTCGTTCCACTCTCCCGATGAGGGCGAAAGCCCCCTCCCGAGGCACACAAGAGACGTTGCCGCCAGTATGAACAACAGAAAATCAGGGTGTTTCAACATCCTCTTCACCATGGCTGCGCACCAGTCCATGGCTCATGCTAACATCCTCGAGCAGTTTTGTCAACGACCAGGGCATCCTTTATGCTTGCACAATGGCGCAGAACAGGCATGATAGGCGCATGGGCTTATTTCAAGATCAAACGGATTCTCTCTCGGAGCTGAAACGCTTGGCCGCCTTGGTGCAGGATCCCGTGCGAGTCGATGAAATCGGCGGCTCGCAATGGCCGCTGGCCATGATTTCCTACGGGCTGGCCACCTGCAACGACGAGAGCAACCTAGATTACAGCCTCGAGATCTATCCCCGCTTCGCCGCCCATTCCTCGCCTGTCATCCGGCAGCGTACGCTCTCCCAGCTTTCTGACTTCATCGCGCAGAGGCAGGGGGACGGCTGGCGGGCTCTGTCCTGTTTTGCCCTGGCCGATCCGGAGGCTGAGATTCGGCGGCAGGCGGCCTTCCGGATCGCCACGCTCACTCCGCCCGACGAGAAGGATCCATTTCGCGGCGTGTCCGAGGTGAAGAGTCTCTTTCTCCTCCCCGTGCGGCGGGAGCTTCCGTCGTCCACTCCCTTGGCGGACGCTCTGCTCAGTCTGAGCGACAGGCGTCTCCTTCCCAACCTTCTCGAACTCATCGTCCCGGCTTCCCGGGAAAAGCTCTCACAGACGCTCCGCGAGCTCGACACCACCCCCAACAGCTTGAGCGGCGAGTGGCTGCTTTCCTGTTCGGAACTCCGCCCCGAACTGACGGAGGACATATGTGCGGCCTTCTGCCGCATCCTTCCCGCCGTCGAGCAGGTGATCGACCTCGTCCTGCCCCTGCCCGCCTGGCGCTTCAAAAACCCCTCGCCCCAGATCCTTCACGGCTGGAGCCGGTCGGAATATTTCCGGCGCATCCTGCCCCGCCTGGAGGCCTGCATGTCGCCCGGGCAGATCGAGCGCATCCGCGCCGCCTGCGGCTGAGCCATTCGGCATGTCTCTGTTCCTCCTTGCATCCGCGCCCATCAGGTGTAGAATTGTCGCGCCATGATCCTGAACAACGATGTACTCCAAGCCAAAGGTCTCAAGCTGAATCCGCCCCCCGCCCCCGTCGGCTCCTACGTGCAGTGCCTCCAATCGGGCAACCAACTCCACCTCTCAGGCGGCATTTCCGTCAACGGGGATGATGCCTACTACGGCAAAGTCGGCACCGAGGTCGACCTCGCCACGGCTCAAAAAGCAGCCGCCGCCGCGATCCTGAACAGACTCGCCGTCATCCAGCATGAACTCGGCGGCTTCGAACGTCTCACCAAAATCGTGGCTGTGAACGGATTTGTCAATTCTTCCCCGGATTTCACGGATCAGGCCAAGGTGCTGAACGGCGCGTCGGATCTGCTCGTAGAGCTTTTCGGCCCAGAAGCCGCCCACACCCGCTCCGCCGTAGGCGTGGCCGCTCTGCCCCTCAACGTCGCCGTGGAAATCAGCATGGTCGTCGAAATCGAGCCAGACTACGCGGGGTAATAATCCATCATCCGCCGGCATCCCGACGTGACAAGAGGTGGAGAAAAGGCCGCGGCACAAGCATCCAAGGAGGCGGATTGTTTGATTTCTATCCTCACACCGGCCGGGGGTGCTTCCGTGCCTCCAATTTTTGTATACTCTTGACGGCGGCCTTTTCTGTCGTTTTCATGGGCGGCGGGGTGTGCGAGGGGGAAATTCATATGTCATGTTACGGTAGCTATGGGAGCGTTTCTTGTTGCAGTAGCCGGATCTGAGGCAGGAGAATGGGTAATTAATAAAATCAAGAACGAGAAAATAAATTATATTGTTGAGTACTGGGAGAATGATAGTCTAGATATTGACAGCAATCAACATGTTCTTTTTTCACTTGAAAACGAGGATATTGATATTATTGTCACAAAAGAAAATATTGATGAAATTAATTGTATTTTAACAAGAATTAATGTGAATATATCTATGGACTTTCATGTTGATTTTTTTGATCGTATTATCTATCCAATATCCAGATATGGGGGAAAATATTATGAATATAAATATGGAGGCGCAGTAAATAAAGTTTTAAAATATATAGGTATTCGCTGGCTACAAAAAAGGAAATCTCTTTAAATTTATATTTAATATGTTTTGAAAACGGCTTAAATAACTGTTTCTCAGGATTTTTAAGTTTTGTTTTGTTGTATTGGAAAGTTGCTTTCAGGCATGGCGTTATGGAATTTTATCGGCTTCTTTTAAAAACCGAGTCCTGTATAATGAAGTCAATATTCCCAGACAATAATATTTCATCTTAATGAATAAATAATTTCTGCTGAAACGAGTACGGCGAGCTATGAAACGGAGAGAAGCTGCACGCGGTCTTTACGAAGTACGGGGAGGACGGGCGCGTCAGCGCGGCGGGGTTCGCGCACGGGGACGGGGAGAAGGAGTTCTCGTACGGCTTCTGGCAGGGACGAATCTTCTGGAGACGCTGACGATGCCCAACGGGATGACGCTGACGCAGAGCTATGAGGAGAAGCGCGATCTGCCCGCGGAAATGACCTACAGGCGGGGGACGACGGGGGTGGTGATCCGGAACTGCGCTTATGATACGCTGGGAAGGCCGCTGACGCGGAAGCCGGCGAGGCAGGGAGGAACGCGGGAGGACACGTTCACGCACAACGGCCGCTCGGAGTTGACGGAGGCAGTGCTCGGGAGCGACGACTACGCGTACGCCTGCGACTGCATGGGGCGCAGCTGCACGAAGAAGGTGACGGCGAAGTGACGCTGCACCACCGGTACATCTGCCGGAGGCATCTGCAAATCGCGCAACGTGGACTGACTTTCTGCGTTTCAGCTGCGAGGGGGAGGAGCGATCATGAATTCGGGAAGCGAAGGCGCATCCAGAAAAGATGAGGGGAATCGCTTTATTCACTATTTATCGTCAGTCAACTTCGAGAATATTCATTTTCCCGGCAAAGACTTCGGGACGGGTTGTATGGGAAAGGAACCCGCGTTTTTTTCGAGTCTGACGCTTTTTCGAATGGACAAATCGGCGGCGGGCAGGCTACTATCCGTGCGTAACGGGTCTTTCACCGGCAACTTTCTAAATCGGCACTCATATGTTCAATAACTACAAAAAAACGGAATCCGAGCACATTCCCTCTCTCAACGACAAACAGGGCTTCCCAAATTGGAGCTCCACCGATCCCATCGACACCGGCGTCTCCGACCCGGACAACCTCTTTCCTTCCGCCCAAGCGCCGACGGACTACGCTGGCGGCATCGCTGCGGAAACTCCGGAATCTTCTCCGGCAGCTGGTTCCGTGCGCAATGTCCTCAACCAAGATGTCTCCGTGGTGGGCACGCTCCGCTTCACGGACGACCTCCTCATCGACGGCAACGTGGAAGGCGAAATCTTTTCGGACGGCGTGCTGACGGTGGGCGCCAACGCCAGCATTCAGGCGGAGATCAAGACGAAGTCCGCCATCATCCACGGTGAAGTGACCGGCAATGTGACCGTCACCGACCGCGTGGAACTCTCCCAAACAGCCAAGCTCGTCGGAGACGTCGTCGCCGCTACTCTTTCCGTCCAGGCCGGCGCCGTGTTCATCGGCCGTTCGACTGTCGGCAATGTGGCGGGCATGGCCATCCCCGGCGCGGCCAAGGCAGAGAAGAAGCCTGCCAAGAAAGCTTCCGCAGCACCTGATCTTCTGGCCTGACTTCCGGCCTTTCCCTCCTGGGCGAGCGCGCCCGTATCCGTCATGCAGATCGTTCTTTTCAGGGCGATTTGCCGTTTTACGAGTTCGGTGCGCCGGGGCGTCTTCACCTAAGAACCCCCATGGACGCAGAGCCTTCGTTTCACCCGGAACCGGTCATGACGGAAGAGCCCTCCGGACGGCGGGCGCTCGGCTCCTTGATCGGATCAGACGCCGGAGGCGCCGCGCTGTCCCGCACTTCCGTCATTCCCACGCGCAGTGTGGTTTGCCACGTGTGCGGACGCGTCTCCGAAGTGCCGGCGGCGGCCTTGTCGGCGCACTGCATCCACTGCCGGGTCCATCTCGCAATGGGGGATGTGAGCCTCTTCCCCGGTTCATCCAAGACGCGGGTATACACCCAAGGGGATGTGACCATCCACCCCAACGCCGTTCTCTCCCATCTGGACATTCATTGCCACAACCTCCTGATGAAAGGCACCGCATCGGGGAACTTCGTCTGCTCCGGCGTGCTGGACATTCATTCGAAAACCGCCGTCTCAGGAGCCGTCCGGGCGCACACGCTCCGCCTCAGAGAAAAATCCCACGCCGTTTTCCGCAAGGCAGTCATGGTGCATAACGCCGTAATCGAGGGCACGCTCGAAGGCAAGCTTGAAGCCACGGGATCAATCACCGTCGCCGAGACGGGCGTCTTCCTGGGCGACGTGAAAGCGGGCGCTCTGACCGTCCGCCCCGGGGGCGTCCACCGCGGACATCTTCCCCGACAGTGAGACATGGACTCGTACATCCACATCCGCGGCGCCGCCCAGCACTATCTGCAGCACATCGACCTCGATCTGCCGCGGGGAAAGATCATCGCCCTGCTGGGTCCCTCGGGTTCGGGAAAATCCACTCTGGCTCACGACGTCCTCTTCGCCGAATCGCGCAGGCGCTTTCTGGACTGCCTCTCGCCGCGCGCACGCCAGTTGCTCTCAAAGCCGGACAAGCCCGCGTTTGACTCCATCACCGGCTTGCCGCCCGCGCTCTGTCTCGGGCAGCACGCGGCCGCCGGCCCCGGCCGCACCTCGTTGGGCTCCCTGACGGAGACGCTGGATTATCTGCGCATCATCTATGCGGCCATCGGCATACCGCATGATCCTGTCACGGGAGTCCCGCTGACAAAACGGAGCCCCGACGAGATCGCACGGCAGATGCACGCCCTGCCCGAGGGCACCCGCCTCACGCTTCTGGCTCCCCTGCCCCCCGCCTTTGCCGCGGACGATCCCGAAGCCGATCTCCGCGAACTGCGGCGGCAGGGTTTTCTGCGCGTACGAGTGGACGGGGAGATCCTCGAGATCGACGAGGTGCTCCCTTCGGCGTCTCCGCGCCGTTTCGAGCTTGTGATCGACCGCCTGGTCGTCCGTCCGTCGGCGGAGGCGCGCCTGGCGGATTCCCTCCAAACAGCCCTCAAGATCTGTCCGGACGAAGTGCGCTTTCTCGTTCAGAAGCCGGGCGGAGAAGCCGAGGAACTTTCCTTCCATACCCGCTACCGCAACCGCGAAACAGGCTTCGTGCTTCCGGAGCTGTCGCCGAAGAGTTTTTCGTATGACTCCCTCGTAGGGGCGTGCCCCGCCTGCGCCGGCCTCGGCCGCCTCGTCCGGGGACGGAAGGAAAGTCCTTGCCCGGCCTGCCGCGGTCTGCGTCTGAGTCCCGTCATCCTCGCCGTCACCCTGCAATGGGGGAAGCTCGAGCTCAACTTGGCGGAGTTCTGCCGCAAAAGCATCGCGGAGAACAGAGAGCTGCTTCCGGCTCTGTCCATTTCCCCGCCGCTCGCACCCTTAATCGCCCAAGTGACGGCCGAGCTCGACAAGCGCCTCAAATGCCTCCAAGAACTGGGGCTGGACTACCTCTCGCTCGACCGCACCGTCGAAACACTCTCCGGCGGCGAGCTGCAGCGGGCTCGTCTCGCAGGACAGCTGGGCGGCGGCCTCGCCGGCACGCTCTACATTCTCGACGAGCCGACAATAGGACTGCACCCCCGCGAAACGGAACGGCTTCTGCGTTCTCTCCGCTCTCTGCGCGACATGGGAAACACCATTCTCATCGTCGAGCATGATCCGCTCGTTCTCGCGGCGGCGGATCATCTCGTGGAGATGGGACCCGGCTCAGGCCCGGAAGGGGGGCGCGTCGTCGCCCAAGGATCTTTCCGGGAAGTGGCGGAAAACCCCGACTCGCCCTCGGGCGCGTGGCTTTCCGGGCGACGGCGCCTCGCAGCTCCCGTCCCGATCGATCTCGGCCGCCTGCCCTGGGCAGTGCTGCGCCGTGCCCGCGCGCACAATCTGAAGGGCGTCGAGTTTCGCTTTCCCCTCGGAGCCTTCACTTGCCTTTCCGGTCCGGGCGGCTCGGGCAAGTCCTCTCTCGTGCACGACTGTCTGCTGCCCGCTCTGCGCGAGGGAAGGCTCGAGGGAGGTGACGCCCTCCGACGCGCCGTGGTGGCGGATCAATCGCCCATCGGCTCGTCGCCGCGCTCCACTCCGGCCACAGCCACGGGGCTGCTCGACGTGCTCCGGCATCTCTACGCCTCCCTTCCTCTCTCAAGACAGCGGGGTTATACGCCCTCGCGCTTTTCCACCAACGTGCGGGGAGGCCGCTGCGAACGCTGCGGCGGCACGGGAATGCTGGAAATCGACATGGACTTCCTGGCAGACATCCGCACCGAGTGCGACGCCTGCCGCGGCCGCCGTTACAACCGCGAAACGCTCGAAGTCACTTGGCGCGGGAAATCCATTGCCGAACTGCTCGCGCTCACGGTGGACGAGGCGCTGGACTTTCTGGAAAACCTCCCCAAGGCCGCCGCCCTGCTTCGCAGTCTGCGCGATCTCGGGCTCGGCTACATGCAGCTCGACCGCCCCTCTGCCACCCTCTCCGGCGGAGAGGCTCAGCGCGTCAAGCTCGCCCCGCATCTCGCCCAATCGCCCTCCGTACGCGGGACGGCGCGGGCAGGCGGCATTCTCTTCATTCTCGATGAACCGAGCGCCGGCCTGCATTTCGCCGAGATCGACCTCCTGCTCAAGGCCATCTACGCCTTGCGCGGCGCTGGCCACACCATTCTCTGCATCGAACACCATTCCGGCATCCTCGAACGTGCGGATTACCTCGTCGAGATGGGACCCGGCTCCGGCGCCCGGGGCGGGCGCATCGTCCGCGCAGGCCCGCCCTCTCCTCTTCCCTGAATTTCCTCTTCGCCCATGTACCGTCACATCATCTTCAATCTCGACACTTCCCTCGCCGCCTCCCGCATGCCCGCGCCTGGCGAACGCTCTCTCATCCAGATTCTCGCGGCGCATGGCGTCGGCCTTGGAGCACTCACCCGCCGCCAGCGCCGCGAGCATGAGACGGACTTTGCACCGCTCGGCCTCGACATCTATTTTGGCGCGATCGTCTGCGGAGACGAGGTTCCCGACGGACGTCTCCTTCCCGCCTGCATGGAGCGCCTCGGAGCCCGCCCCGGCGGCAGCCTGTTCATCGGCTCCTCGCTTTCCGACGCATCCCGCGCCGCCGAAGCGGGAGCCGCATTCGGTCTGGCCGCCTGGTGCGCCGGCGATTCCGTACCGCTGGCCGACTACCGCTTCGAGCGTCCCTCGGATCTGCTCGCAGTGCTGAATCCCGCACCCGCCCGCGACCGGTATCTCGACCGCATCTTCGAATTGCAGATGATCGCTCAGGCCGGGCTTGCCTACAGCCGCGATCCGTTCGACATCGACCGCTTCCGCCGCCTGCGGCGCATGGCCGCCGAGATGCTCGGCGAAGAGGCCGGCCTCAGCACCGAAACAGTCTCCGGGCTCTTCTGCAATGAAGAGGGCTACCCCACTCCGAAACTCGATTCCCGCGCCGCCGTTTTCGACGCCGCCGGCCGCATCCTCCTCGTCCGAGAACGCTCCGACGGCACCTGGTCCCTCCCCGGCGGTTGGGTCGATTCCAACCTCAGCGTCGCAGAAAACCTCGTCAAGGAAGTCCGCGAAGAAGCCGGGCTCGACGTCGTTCCCGGCAAGTTCGTGGCTCTGCTCGACCGCAACCGCCACAACGTGCCGCCCTTCGCCTACGGCATCGCCAAGGCGTTCATGATCTGTGAAGCCGCGGAAGGCCGCTTCGCGCCCAGTCTCGAAACGGACGCCTCCGGCTACTTCTCCCTGGACTCCCTTCCAGCACCTCTTTCCGTCAACCGGAATACCAAGGAACAGATCGCCCTCTGCTTCCTCGCCCGCAAAGACCCCCATTGGCAGACCCTGTGCGAATGATCCACCGCTCTCCGGCACAGGAAGGGCGGGCAAATATTCCGCCACCTTCCCCTCTCCGGACAGGAAGAGAAAAAACGACAATTTTGTCTTACGTTTTTGTGTGCTTTAGAGAGAAAGCTTACATTTTTGTCAGCGCTGATTTTTCAGCCGTCTCCGGCGGAAAACTTTTTCTCCCGGAGCATCGGGCGATTCGCGGCACTTGTCGAAAAGTTGGCACGCTTCCTGCTTATAAAAAGGGGAGGCCGCCTTCCATCCAAGTCGACCGAACAGACTCATGACAGCCAAAGAAAGCACCACCAGCCGGACGGAAACGTCGCCCTGCCTGCAGCTCCAGGATCAGTATGCATGCGATGTTTTCAACATCAAAACGATGCGCACCTACCTCTCGAAGGGGGTGTTCAACAAACTCATGTCGACTCTCAAGCTCGGACGCAAGCTCGATCCGAGCATCGCCAATGAAGTAGCGCAGGCCATGAAGCAGTGGGCCGTGGACAACGGCGCGACGCACTACACGCACTGGTTCCAGCCGCTGACCGGTTCCACCGCCGAGAAGCATGACGCCTTTCTCGAACCCGACAAAGAAGGCAACCTCCTTCTCGAATTCACGGGCAAGAGCCTCGTCCAAGGGGAGCCGGACGCTTCCTCCTTCCCCTCAGGCGGTCTGCGCGCCACGTTCGAAGCTCGCGGCTACACGGCATGGGATCCCACGAGCCCGGCCTTCATCAAGCGCACTCCTCACAGCGCGACGCTGTGCATTCCCACGGCCTTCTGCTCGTACAACGGCGAGGCCCTCGACAAGAAGACGCCTCTGCTCCGCTCCATGAACGTCGTCTCGAAGCACGCGGCGCGGGTCTTGGCCTGCTTCGGCAGGCTGGGCGTAGACGTCGTCTCGAACCTCGGCGCCGAGCAGGAGTATTTTCTCGTGGATCGGGAACTCTACAAGAAGCGTCCCGATCTCATCATGTGCGGCCGGACGCTGTTCGGCAACGTGCCGCCGAAGCATCAGCAGATGGAGGATCACTATTTCGGCTGCATCAAAGATCGCATTCTCGAATACATGACTGCTGTGGATCATGACTTGTGGCGTTTGGGCATCCCAGCCAAGACGCGCCATAACGAAGTGGCGCCCGGGCAGTTCGAGATCGCCCCCACGTTCGAGGAACTCAATCTTGCAGTGGATCACAACATGCTCATCATGGAGGTTCTGCGCAAGGAGGCCGCCAAGCACGGCCTCGTGTGTCTGCTGCATGAAAAGCCCTTCGCCGGCATCAACGGCTCGGGCAAACACAACAACTGGTCGCTCAGCGCGGACGGTCTGGGGAGTCTCTTCAGCCCCGGAGCCACGCCACATGAAAATGCGCTCTTTCTCACCTTCATTGCCGCCGTGATCAAGGCCATAGACACCCATGCCGACGTGCTCCGCGCCTCGATCTCGAAACTCGGCAACGATCACCGTCTCGGCGCCAACGAGGCTCCCCCCGCCATCATCTCGATCTTCCTGGGTGACCAGCTCGAGGAAATCGTACAGCAAATCAAGCACGGGGGCGCCCGCTCCTCGCGCAGCATGGGCACGATGAATGTGGGAGTGGACACCATCCCCGATCTGCCGAAAGACACGACCGACCGCAACAGGACGTCCCCGTTTGCCTTTACGGGCAACAAATTCGAGTTCCGTGCCGTCGGTTCCTCCCAGACGTGCGCCTGGCCGATGACGGTTCTCAACACGATCGTGGCTGAAGCGCTCGACGAGATCGCCGGCGCGCTCGAGCCCGTGGCGGGCAAGCCCGAGTTCCGGCAGACGCTGCAGAATCTGCTGCAGGACATCATCGTGAAGCACGAGCGCGTCATTTTCAACGGCGACGGCTACAACGACGCCTGGGTTCAAGAGGCGGAGCGCCGGGGACTTCCGCATCTCCGCACCACGCTCGAAGCTCTCGAGGTGCTCGACCGGCCCGGAACGCTCGCGCTCTTCGCCAAATACGGCGTGATGAGCGAGGCGGAACTCAAGGCCCGCAAAGAGGTGCAATACGAAATCTACGTGAAGGAACTGGCCATCGAGGCCAAGACTGCCATCGACATGATCGAAACGCAGTACATGCCCGCAGCGGCCAGACAGGTGAAGGAGCTGGCGCAGACGGTCGCGGCCATCAGAGCCAGCGGCGTCGGTGCCGGCCTCTCCGCCGCCGTGGCTACGCTGGAGAAGGTGGGCGGCCTCTACGAGCAGCTTCCCGGCATCCTGGACACTCTCCGCAAATCCCGCACACAAGGCTGCGGGGAAATCAAGAAGGCGCTTGCGGAAGCCCGCCGAGTCGTCGATCTCCTCGAAAAAGCCACGGACGACGCCCTGTGGCCCGTGCCGAACTACGATCAGCTGCTCTTCGTCTGACCTGCGGACGCAGAGCCGCGCCCCGGCCGCATGGAACGGCACATGCGGCCGGTTTTTCCGCGCACACTTTCCTCCGGTTCTCCCGGAGCACGATTTTCCCGAAGCCATCCAGAAAAACAGCACAGAAACATGAACAGCTCCTTGCCCCGCCCCCGCGGGTTGTACAATCCGGTTTATGAACATGACGCCTGCGGCGTCGGCATGGTGGCCGACGTCCATGGGCGCGCCTCGCACGATGTGGTGCTCAAGGGCATCACCGTGCTGGAGCGCCTCCTGCATCGCGGAGCGGCCGGCAGCGATCCCGAAACGGGAGACGGCGCCGGCCTGCTGATGCAGATTCCTCATCGCTTCTTCGCAGCGCGGGTGGAGGACTTCGAGCTTCCTGCGCCGGGGCGGTACGCCATAGCCGTCCTGTTTCTCCCCCGGGACGAGGAGCCGTGCCGCGCCTGCAAGGCTTTGATAGCCCGCGTAGCGGGAGAAGCGGGGTACGCCCTGCTCGGCTGGCGGGAAGTTCCCGTCAACCCCTCGTCCATCGGGCGCCAGGCCCGCGAATCCGCACCGCGGATCGAGCAGGCTTTCCTGATGCCGGACGAAGAGCCCGCTGATTCCGCCGCCTTCGAGCGCGGTCTCTACATTCTGCGCCGCAGCATCGAGAATGCGGCGGACGCCGACTCCCCTGCCTTGGGCGGCGCTTTCTACATTCCGAGCCTTTCTTGCCGCACGATTGTCTACAAAGGGCTTCTGAAAGCACCCCAGCTTCCGCGCTTCTACGTCGATCTCACCGACCCCCTCTTCGAATCGGCCGTGGCCATCGTCCATCAGCGCTATTCCACGAATACGTTTCCCTCTTGGTCCCTTGCCCACCCCTTCCGCTACCTCGCCCACAACGGCGAAGTCAACACCCTGCGCGGCAATCTCAACCAGATGAGCGCCCGCGAGCAGGCTCTCGCTTCTCCTCTTTTCGGAGACGACATCCGCCGCATTCTGCCCGTCATCCGCCCGGGTCAGAGCGATTCCGCCAGCCTCGACAACGCGCTCGAGCTGCTCGCCGCCGGCGGCCGCTCGCTTCCCCACGCGATGATGATGCTCATTCCCCAGGCGTGGGGGAAAAAATACTTCATGGGCGAAGATGTGCGGGGCTTCTTCGATTACCACTCCGGCATCATGGAACCTTGGGACGGGCCCGCCGCCGTATGCTTCACCGACGGCGAGGGAGCCGGCGCCATGGTGGACCGCAACGGCCTGCGCCCCATGCGCTACGAGCTCTCCCGCAGCGGCCTCCTCGTCCTGGCCAGCGAAGCCGGCGTCGTAGACACGGATCCCGCGGACGTAGTCGAACGCGGCTGCCTGCGCCCCGGCCAGATGCTGTGGATCAACTTCGCCGCGGGCCGCGTCAGCTATGACGCGGAAATCAAGACTCTCATCGCCCGCCGCCGCCCATACCGCCGATGGTGCCAAGAAAACCGCATCCACATCCGAGGCTTCTTCGATTCCATCACAGCCCCCGAAGTGGACGCCGGAACTCTGTTGGCGCGTCAGACGCTCTTCGGCTACACGAAGGATGAAATCGACGCTTTTCTCGACCCCATGGCCGCCACCGGGCAGGATCCTCTCGCTTCGATGGGCAACGATGCCGCGCTGGCTGTTCTTTCTGAACGTCCTCAGCTACTGTTTAATTACTTCAAGCAACTTTTCGCCCAGGTGACCAACCCGCCCATCGACCCCATCCGCGAAGAACTCGTGATGTCGCTGACCACCTACATCGGCAACCCTCCCAACATCTTGGAGGAATCGCCCCGCATGGCGCGCATCATCCGCCTGGAGCGCCCCGTCCTCACCTCAGGCGACCTCGATCGCCTCAAGGAATGCCGCGAGCAGGATTTCCGCAGCGCCACCCTCTCCCTGGGCTTCTCCCCCTTTTCCGAACGCGGTCTGGAAGAGGCGCTCGAAGAGACAGCGAGGCAGGCGGAGCTCTGCGTCAAGCGGGGATTCCGCATTCTCATTCTGAGCGATCGCTCCCTCAGCGACAATGAGGCGCCCATCCCCTCCCTGCTGGCCGTGGCCGCCGTCAACCGCCGTCTGGCCCGCCTCGGCCTGCGCACATCCACCGGCGTGATCGTCGATACAGGCGAGGCGCGGGAAGTGATGCACTTCGCCCTTCTGCTGGGCTTCGGAGCCACGGCCGTGTGCCCATGGCTGGCACTCGAGACGATCACCGACCGCCAGCGCCGGGGTGAGCTGGGCGAGGGGCTCTCCGCCGCGAAAGCCTTGGAAAACTACCTCGAAGCTATCGATCACGGCCTGCTCAAGACGATGAGCAAAATGGGCATCTCTACTCTGCGCAGCTACCGCGGCGCACAGGTATTCGAGGCCGTCGGTCTCGGCCGCGGGCTGGTGGACGCCTATTTTCCCGGCGCGGCCTCGCGCATCGGCGGCATCGGTCTGCCCGAGATCGCCCTCGAGTCGAAGATCCGCTTCGAGCGCAAGAAGGAGTTTCAGCTTCGGGGCGGCGGCGAGCTGGAGCTCTCCGGCGAATTCAAGTACCGCAGGGGGAAGGACGCCGAAAAGCACATCTGGACGTCCAAGGCCATCGGAGAATTCCAGCGTTCCCTGCGCCATGGGGACTACGACCGATTTTTGGCCTTCTCCGCCATGGTCGGCGAATCGGAAGAAACGCTCTGCACCCTCCGCGGCCTCTTCGATTTCGCCGAAACTGCCCCCATCCCCCTCGATGAGGTGGAAAGCGAAGAAAGCATCCTGAGCCGCTTCGTCTCAGGAGCCATGTCCTTCGGCTCCATTTCTCGCGAAGCCCACGAGGCCATCGCCATCGCCATGAACCGCCTCGGCGCCATGTCCAACTCCGGGGAGGGCGGCGAAGATCCCGCCCGCTTCGCTCCGCGCGAAAACGGCGATTCCGCCTGCTCGGCCGTCAAGCAGATCGCCTCGGGCCGCTTCGGCGTGACGGCCGAGTACCTCGCCCATGCCCGCGAGCTCCAGATCAAGGTAGCTCAAGGAGCCAAGCCCGGCGAGGGCGGCCAGCTGCCCGGATCCAAAGTGAACGGAGAGATCGCCCGCGTGCGCCACTCCACTCCCGGCGTTTCGCTCATCTCCCCTCCCCCGCACCACGACATCTACTCCATCGAGGATCTCGCCGAGCTCATCTTCGATCTCCGCTGCGCCAATCCTGAAGCGCGCGTCTCCGTCAAGCTCGTTTCCGAGGCGGGCGTCGGCACGGTGGCGGCGGGCGTCGCCAAGGGCGGTGCCGACATGGTGCTCATTTCCGGCCATGACGGCGGCACGGGGGCCTCGCCGCTCACATCGATCAAGCATGCGGGTCTCCCGTGGGAATTGGGTGTGGCCGAGGCCCATCAGACTCTCGTGCTGAACGGGCTCCGGGACAAGATCCGCCTCCAGGCGGACGGACAGATCAAGACAGGCCGCGATGTCGTGGTGGCAGCCCTGCTGGGGGCGGAGGAATTCGGATTCGCCACTTCCATTCTCATCGCGCTGGGCTGCGCCATGGCCCGCGTCTGCCATAAAAATTGCTGTCCGGTGGGAGTGGCCACGCAGGATCCGGAGCTCCGCAAGCGTTTCAAGGGAAAGCCCGAATATATTGAAACCTACCTGCGTTTCGTCGCGAGGCAGACGCGCACGCTTCTCGCCCGCCTGGGGCTGCGCTCGATCGACGAAGCCGTGGGGCGCACTGATCTGCTGCGCGTCGAGCGCGCGGTCAATCACTGGAAGACGCGCCGTCTCGATTTCTCGGCCATTCTCAGCGGCCGTCCCCTGCCTGTGCATTGCGCAGGAAAGGGAACGGCGTCCGCCGCGGCCTATGATGACCGCATTCTCCCGCTCGCCCGCTACAGCATCGATACCGCGCGTCCCATGGAGGCTCACTTCACCGTCTCCAACACCGACCGCGCCGTCGGAGCGCGCCTCTCCTGGTTCATCGCCCGCAAATATGGCCACCGCGGCCTGCCGGACGGCACGATCGCCCTCAAGCTCGACGGCACCGCCGGACAATCCTTCGGAGCCTTCCTCGCCCGCGGCGTCACGCTCACGCTCACCGGCCAGGCCAACGACTATCTCGGCAAAGGACTTTCTGGCGGCGTGATCGTGGTGAAGCCGTTCGAGCGTTCGCCCTACCCGCCCTGCGAAAATGTGATCGCTGGCAATGTGCTGCTCTACGGCGCGATCGAGGGCAAGGTATTCATCCGGGGGCAGGTGGGGGAGCGCTTCGCCGTGCGCAACTCCGGCGCATCAGCTGTCATCGAAGGCGCAGGCAACCACTGCTGTGAATATATGACGGGCGGCTGCGTGATCGTTCTCGGCCCAACGGGGGTGAATTTTGGGGCCGGCATGAGCGGCGGCATCGCCTTCGTATGGGACGAAGATCACCTCTTCGATCTCCGCTGCAATCTCGGCATGGTCGATCTCGACCCCGTCGAGAAGCCGGCGGACGTCGCCCTGCTCCGCTCGCTCATTGAGGAGCACGCCGCTCTCACAGGCTCGAAGCGGGCCTCCTGGATTCTCGAACATTTTGACGACGCTCTGCCCAGCTTCGTCAAGGTCTTCCCGATGGAATACCGCCGCGTACTCGGCGAGATGAGCCGCGAGGACGCAGAGATCCCCCGCCGCATCCGCGATTGACGCACATGACTTCCATGACTCTCCCGCTCCGAATATTCGGCCTCTCTCTCGTCCTGCCGGCCTTGGCGCACTGCTCGGGAGGCGGCCCCGAACGGGAGGCTCCGGCCGCCATGCCCGCCGGCTTCACGTATGTGGACGAGGTGGTTCCCGGCGTGCGCACCGATCTCAAATACTCCGGCTCCGACAATTTCGTGGGGCGTCCCTTAGCCGGCTATCGCGGCAGGCGCGCCATCCTGCGCACGGAGGCCGCTCAGGCTCTGCGGGCGGCGGCAGAGGAATTCGCCCGCCACGGTTGCGGCCTCGTCATCTACGACGCCTACCGTCCGCACACGGCCATGCGGGACATCGCCGCGTGGGGACGCGATTCCTCCGACCGGAAGATGCGCACCCGCTTCTATCCCCGCATCAGCAAAAAGCAGATCTTCGAGCACGGCTACACGCACGATATTTCCGAGCACTCCCGGGGCGTCGCCGTCGATGTCGGTCTCTTCGACCTGAAGACGGGCAGAGACCTCGACATGGGCGGTCACCATGATCTGCTCGACCCCGTCTCAGCCACGGACAGCGGCGCCGTTTCCCCCGCCCAGAGGAAGAACCGCCATCTTCTCCGCCAGGTCATGGAGGCGCACGGCTTCCGGAATTATTCCGCCGAATGGTGGCATTACCTCCTGCGCGACGAGCCGGATAAAACCCTCTATTTTCTCTTCCCCGTCCGGGATGACATGCGGTAATCAGCGCATCCGCGCAGTCTCATCCCCTTCCTCTTCGGCGGGGGAGAGCTCGAGGCTCTTCAGGAAGAGCTCCAGCAGATCCGCGTGCTTCCGCGGGGGAGCGGTCTTGTCGGCGTCAGACTCGGCCTTCCGCTCCGCTGGGTCGTTCTGTACCTCGGGGCGTTCGTTCGCCCCGCGTTCGGACGTCCTGTGCGCAGGGGAGGGAAAGGTGATCAATCCCCCGATACTGTTGCCGCTTCGGTTTTGCATACCGCTCAAGCACACGGCGAAAGGCCACTCCGACTTCGCTCTTTCAGCCAATAAGAACAAGGGCGAGGTGTCTTTCGAGCGTGCCAGGATCCTGCTCTCCTCGGACGATTCGCTCGCTTTCCTCCGGGAAGCGGCTGAGAAACGCAGCGGAAGGGAAAGAGCGTCCGAAGCGAGCTGAACCGCCTTTCTGTCGGAGAGCTTCTTGAGTTTGACGTGCCGCCATTCCACGAAAGTGACCTCGTATTTTCCCAGGGGAATGCGCAGCAGAACGGCGTTTCCCCTCCATGTGAGGCACCCTTGAGCATACCCCTCGGGCACTCCCAGCCGAAGGGCGGCTTGGGAAAGCGGCATGCCCAGGATGGGCTGCTTCATCTCTTTCCTGCCGTGCGCCTTTTGGCGCGCTTCCTCATCGTACAGCACGGCGCCCGCCGCATAGGGCATAATTGCGCCCGTGCAGGACTCGCCGCGGCATTTGTCCGCAGACCAAGTCAGCCCGGGCATGAGGGCGTCCAATTTCGCGCGCAGTTCCTCATCGGAAGCTACCGCCCCTGGTTCGGGCAACAGAAGGATCCCTTCGCACACCATCCCATTCATCAGAGCCGCTCCCACCCATTTCCCGCTCCGAAAAGTGCAGCACGCTGTGTTCACCGCCTGTTTGGCGTCGACCGTCAGGCGGAGTCCCCGCTCCGATATGCCGATCTCCTCCTCTCCCCGCAGCGCGGAAAGACAGAGCAATGCGGCCAGCGCAAGGCGGAAAGGCGGAAGGAACATCGCACAGGGGCGCCCCGTTCAATTCAAGCCCGGGGCGGCACGGGATTCTTGTGCCAGACGAGCGCGCCCTTCGCCAGCGCATACACGTAGGCGACGAGCAGCAGGGCGATGAACAGCGCCATCGCGATGAACGCCTCGGAGTTGTTCATCACGACTTCCCGGAACGTCAGCGCCCAGGGATAAAGGAACACCACTTCGAGATCAAACACCAGAAAAAGCGCCGCCACCAGATAGAAGCGCACGAAGAACGCGGGCGCTCCGTCCCCGCTCGGCACAATGCCGCATTCGTAGGGAATGCCGGCCGGCCGGCGGTGCCTCGCCCGGCGTCCGAAAACCACACTCAGCACGAGCACGAGCCCAGCGAAGCCGAAGCCCGCGATACACTGGATCAACGCTGAAAAATATTCCTGAAGCATCTCTGCCCGCATTTATAGCATCCCCGCGGCCGTCTTGTCAACGGCAAAATCCGTCTTCGACACCCGGCGCGGCGGGAAAAGACCGAATCACTCATCGCCGCCGTGCGAGCCCTCGTCCTCGGGGATATAGAATACGCGCACCCGGCGCGGCTCCTCCTCCGTGGACACGATGGTGTTGCCCCCCATGGCCGCGGCTTTCTCCTTCATCTTCTCCAAAAATTCCTCGTCATCCCAGCGGAAGGGGGTGTCGGGCGGCAATTCCATCAGCCCCACGGCGCGAGGCGTCCCCGGCGGCAGGTAGGGCAGCGCCTCCACGGAGAGAGGATCCACGGCGGCCGGCTCTCCCGTCGGATTTCCTCCCGGAGAGCAGGATGCGCACCACGGCAGGAAGACGCAGACGAACGCACAGCTGACGGAGCGGAGGGACATGACCCGAGTTTTCAATATTCCGCCGGGGGAACGAAACTGCAGACGTAAACGGTCTCTCCCCCATTCCGGAGCTGCACTTCAATGCGCTCCGGACTCCGGGAAACGAAATAGGAGTCGTAATCCTCCGGCGGGTGCGGGGAAATGCTCCGAATCCGGCGCAGCGAAAGCACGTTTTCCCGCAGCACGCACACGAGCGATGAGTTGCTCATGTGCTGCATGCGGTCGTAATCGCTTACAGGAAGAGTCACGGACGGTATGGTTCTCTTGTGCACGCGCGCAATATACCCCATTCCGCATTTCTGTCAATAGCGATTTCTCTCTTCCCGCATCGCCCTGGAAAGGAGACTTCGCTCCCACACGCCTCTCCGAGGGGATGCCCGTCCATACAAAATATTTTTGAACGAATTCCGCGTACAGGGCGACTAACAGGCGATGAACACCGCGTTTCCTCTCATTGCCCAGCTCTATTACACGGACTACAACTCCTACGCCGGCGCCCCCGCGGACATGAGCGGGCTGCCCTGGGGATGGATTCTGATCGGCCTCTCCATGCTGGCCAGCGTCGTCGTGAGCAGCGTCATGAAGAGCCGAATGCAGTCCTACTCCGAGCTCCCCATCCCGCTCTCCGGCCGCGACATCGCCGAGCGCATGCTTCAGGAAAACGGCATCTACGACGTGCGGGTGCTCTCCACCCCCGGCCGTCTGACCGACCACTACAATCCCGCCGACAAGACGATCAACCTCAGCGAGATGGTCTACGGCTCGCGCACGGTGTCCGCCGCCGCCGTGGCCGCCCACGAATGCGGCCATGCCGTTCAGCACGCTCAGGCTTATCACTGGCTGAGCCTGCGTTCGGCTCTGGTGCCCGTCGTCAACGTTTCCTCGCATTTGGCACAGATCGTGCTCGTCTTCGGCATCCTGCTCCTGCTGGCGGGCAGCTCTCCCACGGTCGCGTGGATCGGCCTGGGGCTGTTCGCCATGACCACGCTTTTCGCGTTTGTCACGCTGCCCGTGGAATTTGACGCCTCCAGACGCGCTCTGGCCTGGATCCAGAGAACCGGTTTGAGCGCCACCGTGGATTACGCCAAAGCGAGGAACGCCCTGTTTTGGGCGGCGATGACCTATGTGGTGGGGGCTCTTTCCTCACTCGCCATGCTGCTTTATTACGCCATGCGCATCATGGCTGCCACCCGTCGGGACTGAGAGCTTCCGCCAGCGGCGAACCTCCCCGTCCGCCATCTGCCCGCCGCTTTTTCCGCTAGTCGAACCGAGGCATGGGACGCAGCCCGGGGGGCGCCTGCTTTTCGACGGGGGGAGGTTCTTCTTCGCCGCTCTCCCGCGCCGCGGCCTCTTTTTGCCGAGTCATTTCCCGCTTGCAGTCGTCGAGGCGGGTTTGAAAATTCAAGTCGGGCGCTCCGAAGTAAAGAAGTCTCCGATTCGCGGAAACCAAGGCCACCGCGGGCGCGCGATCCACGCGGTAGACGCGGGCCGCCTCCCCGTCGGCGTCCAGAAAGAAATCGCAGGCAATCCCGCAAAGCGCCATGCGCCGCTCCGCCTCATCCCGGTTCGGCGCGTACACCACAGGGCAAAAGGCGGATTCCGGGTACTGCGTCTGAAAAACGGCGCTGCGCTTCAGCACGGCCACGCTCTCCTCATCGTCCGGCGTGCAGAAAAAGAGCACGCTCGCCCGGCCGCGGAGCGGCAGAGACGCCGCGCGGCCGGAGCCGTCGATCACCGTGATGGCGGGCGCCATGCTCCCCTCCGAAAGGTGGCGCAGGCGGTAGATTTCCTCCTCGGCCAGCTCTCCCACCGTGCTTTCCCCGAAAGGGGCATCCGCCGCCTTCAGCAACGCTTCGCGCACGTAAAACACGCGCCGCGCCTTCTTCATCTCGTCCCCTCCCCATTCGGCCTCACTGAATACATTCGTCTTGTTCAGGAAAAAGGCCAGCGCGAGCGCGGCGCATCCCTTCGCCCGGTCGTCCGGATTGGCGGCGTAGATCTTTTCGAGCACGCGGTACACGCGCACATCCGCGCTCCGGGAAAGCGCGGCGCAGGCTCCGGCGATCAGCGGGTTCTGGTAATGCACCTCCTCCACCGATTTCCACAGCGCACCCACAGCCTTCTTCCGTTCTTCGGCGGGCACGGTCTGCTCGAAGAGGCCGGGACGCTCGAGCCACCAGACGACGGCCGGGCAGGCCCACTCTTCACGAAAGGAATTCGCGCCCACCGCCTTCCACAGGGCGGCGGCAATCTCCGTGCCGTCCGGACGCCCCGCCCGAGCCTTTTCCTTCTCCCTCTCCCCCTCCGCCTGGGAGACGGCCGCCCGCCACTCTCTGATCTGTTGCTCCCATTGAGCAAGCGCGTTTTTCATCAACTCCTCGTCCCCCGGCGCAAACGGGGAAAGAGCCAACAGCAACGCGGCTTGAACAAGGAATTTTCTCATGCCGCCAATATGGCATGAAACCCTTGCCGAGTCAAGCGGGAAGCCCTACACGCCGCGCCTCACACACTCCACTCACCTCCAAAAACAGACTTTTCACGCCTGACGATAATTTTTATCTTGCATTCTCCCTTGATTCTGTTACTTTCTTTCCAAGATCATTTTCAAAATATGAAACTTCATCTGCCTCTCAAGCTTCGCGCGGCGCTTGCCGCCTGCCTTTCCGCCGTTTCTCCGTTCGTTCCCACCGTTGCTTCCGGCTCCCTCGCCGTCGGCGCGGCGGTCTTCGCGCTCGCTGCCGCACAGCAGGCACAAGCCGTGACCTACGCCGGAACGATCTACACCGTGACGGCCGGCAGCAGCTCGACAGATCTGGCCTACGCCTCTTACTACGTGACCGAACAGGATGCCGCCGGAACCACGTTTACGGAAGACGAAGAGAACTACGTCTCCGGCTGGAATTCCGCGTCCGGCGGCGGGGACAGCTCATCGACGACCGTGCTATCGATCGTCGCGACGGACGGAACCGCGAACACCCTGCGCTTCACCTCCTCCTCGGGCAGCGGGTTCGTATACACCTTCCGCCCCCTGTGCGCAGCCGGACTGATCGTCGAGGCCGACTCGAGCGTCAGTTCCATCGCGGCGAGCGGCTCTAATTTGCGGAGCTTTTACTTGGGCGATTCCGACACGGAGACGGAATCCTTTTCCACCATCGACGCCGATTTCACGATCAGCACCGGAAGCTATTCCGGGACGACGTTCACTATCCGTGGCACGAACACCATCACCGTGGCCGACGGAAAGACGCTGACGCTCACCTGCAGCACAAACGCCGTCAGCCAGACGGATTCCCTGACGCTTGACGGCGCGGGCACAGTGGCCGTCACCAACGGTCTGGATATCGACGGCGCAGTCAGCCTGGACGCCGGCGCGCTGACCGTGGGCGGAGCTCTGAACACCGGGGCGGACTCCTCGATCAACGTCGCCGCGGACGCCTCTCTGACCGTCACCGGCATGGCGACGCTGGAGGGCACGCTGACCAGCAGCGGCACGCTGGCTCTGAACGGCGGCGCGAGCTTTTCCAACTCCGTGACGGTGACG
>JAJQGU010000027.1:9288-22591 GCA_021200315.1 Akkermansiaceae bacterium | reverse complement strand
GGTTTAGCGGCGGGTTTAGCGGCGGGTTTTGCGGCAGGTTTGGCGGCGGGTTTGGCGGCAGACTGTTTTTCAGTCGGAGTTTGTTTCTTGGCTGAAGCCTGTTTCTTGGTCGGCGTCTTGGGAGCGGATGCGCCCGCTTTGTCTTTCGGGGTCGAGGCCATGGCTGAATGATGGGTTGATATCAAATATGAGAGGCGGCAATACACCCTGCCGCCCGGCGGGCGGCTCGCAATCTATCACACACGGGCTGCGCTTTTCAAGGAGAAATCGCCGAATTTGCGTCTTATTTTCCCCGTGCGGAGCTCATCGGAGTCTGTACGGACGAGGTGCGCCGCGCATCTCCTCCGGCGCGGGCGGGAGAGCTCTTTCTCGGGGCGGCCGCGAGGCTTGCGCTTCCTTCGAATGAGGAAACTTTCCCGCGGAGCATTTCCGCCTTCGCCGCGGGTTCACGGGGTGTCTTTCTTTTCCTCGCCCGGCTGGGCTCCGGCTTCACGGAAGGCGCAGCCCCGGACGCTCTTTATTTTCCTCTTCGCTCTGCCGGGCTTTGGACGACTCCTCGTCCGAAGCGAGAGTTTTCTTTTCACGGCCGTCCGGTTCTTCCGTAGAGGAATTCATCAGCTCGTCCTCAAATTCCTGACGCGCCTTCTTGAACTCGCCCAGGCTCTTTCCGAGGCTGCGCGCGATCTCGGGAAGCCTCTTGGCACCGAACAGCAGGAACAGAATGACAAGAACGACCAGCCACTGGGTCGGGGAAAAGATGGTTGCGATCATGGGTGAATTCACGTTGCTTCAAGCATATCGCGTCTTTCCTGAAAAGCAACACCCAATTGGGTCAGCGGGGGAAAAGCCCCGCCGCCGGCTGCGGGATTATTCGCCGGAGGGGATGCGGCGCCCGCCGCGGAAGATCACATGGGCGGCGACGTGATAGAGGATGATGAGGGGCAGGGCGGCGAGTGCTCCCGCGAACATGAACTGAAGAGACGCCTCGTCCGCCGCCGCCTCGCGGATCGTCATTCTGCCGTAGACCACGTAGGGATAGCAGTGCACCGCGAGCCCCGAGACGACTGCGGCGAAAAGAACCACGCAGCCGGCGAACGGAACCCAGGCGAAGCGGTTTCCTCTCTTGGCGCAGAATCCGTGCAGAGCTATCGGGAGAATGAGCGCGAGCCCTCCCGCCGCGCCGAGAGCAACTTCCGTCGGAGTGAAGGCCATGTTGCCGTGCTGCGCCGCGATATCGATCAGTATGGCGGCAAGACCCGCCGCCATGCTGTAGAAGCCGAATCGGAACGCCTTGCGCCGTACAGAGCCGCCGGCTCTGAGAATGAGCCATGCCGCCCCGATCATGCCGTAGGCGGCGACGGCGAGGAACGCGGCGAGATACACGAAAGGAGACTGTTCGAAGCCGGTGGCGAACAGGCCGAGCATATAGCCCTGCGCGGCGGCCACGGTGAGCGAGCCGCCGAAGAAGGCCATGTCCCACAGGCGCTTGAGCTTTGGCGAGCCCTTGGCGCGGAAGTCGAAGGCCGCGCCCCGGAAGAGGATGCCGACGAGCAGAATGGCCGTCGGCAGGTAGAGTGCGCCGAAGATGATGCCCTGAGCTTGGGGAAAGGCCACGAGTACGAGCCCCGCCGCGAGGATGAGCCAGGTTTCATTGGCGTCCCAGAAGGGTGCGATAGTGAGGATCATCGCGTCGCGTTCCTTCTCGTGCACGAAGGCGCTCAGGATGCCGATGCCGAGGTCGAAGCCGTCGAGCACCATGTAGATGAGCAGTGAGAGAGCCGTGAGAAAGGCGAAGGCCTCGGGGAGGGAAATGTCTGAAAACATGGTTGTGCGCAGTTGGTTGTCAATGTTCGCGGAGAGAGGCGGATTCGGGCGCGCCGTCCCGGGAGCCCTCTGCCGCATGCTTGCGGGCCAGATGGAAGATAGTGAAGATGTAAGCGGGCAGCAGCACGATATAGCTCAGGAGATAGAGCGCGAACGTGCTGAGGATCATGCCGCTCCCCGCTCGCGTGGCGGCGTCCGCCGTCTTGAGCACTCCCTGCACGAGCCAGGGCTGGCGCCCCATTTCCGTGACGTACCAGCCGGCGAGGGTGGCCACCCATCCTGAAAATGTAAATAAAACCAACAGCCTGCACCATCCCGGCGAGAGATCCTTCTTCTTTCTGAGCGTCCAGGCGGCGGCCAGAGCCGTCACAAGCATCAGCCCCCCCGCGTAGACCATGACGCGAAATGCGTAGAAGACGGGAGCCACCTGCGGATGTTCCGGGAATTCGGCGATGCCTTTTACTTCTCCGCTGAAGTCATGCGTCATCAGAAAGCTGGCCAGCCCCGGCACGGCGATTTCATAACGGTTCGTCCGCGTTTCGGCGTCCGGGATGGCGAAGATGATGAAAGGCGCGCCTTTCTCCGTCTCCCAGACGGCTTCGGCGGCGGCCATGGTCTGCGGCTGGTTTCTTGTGGTGTTGAAGCCGTGAAGATCGCCCACGCCCACTTGGAGGAGAGAGAATGCCAGGGCGGAGTAGACGCCCGTGCGCAGCACGGCCGAGACGGCGGGCGACCGGTCGCCCCGCAGGCGGCGATAGGCCGAGACGCCTGCCATCAGGAACGAGGCGGTGATGGCCGAGGCGGTCATCATATGCGCAAAGCGATAGAGGGTGGAGTGGTTGATGACGATGTCCGCCCAGGAGACGGCGCAGGCGGCGCCCCCGCGCATTTCGAAGCCCGCGGGGGTGAGCATCCAGCTGATGAGCGAGAGGATGATGAAGGAGGAGATTGTGGCTCCCAGCGCCACGAGCGTGGTCGAGAGCGTGTGCAGCCAGTTCGGAATGATGTTCCGTCCGAAGAGAATGACTCCGATGAAAGTGCCTTCGAGGAAGAAGGCGAGCAGCACTTCATAGGCGAGGATGGGGCCGGCGATGTTGCCCACGGTTTCCAAATAGCCGGGCCAGTTGGTCGCGAATTGGAAAGGCATGGTGAACCCGGTTACTGCGCCGAGGGCGAAGGTGATCCCGAAAATCTTCACCCAGAATGAATAGGCCTGCATCCACTTTTCGTCTTTCGTGCGCTTGTAGCGGCACTTGAAGAACACGAGAGCCCAGGCCAGCCCCAGCGTTACGGTGGGGAACAGGATGTGGAAGCTGATGTTCAGCGCGAACTGCAGGCGGGAGAGGAAGAGAGAATCGTCCATGATGGCTGCCGGGTAACTTATGTTTTATAGCACAAGGCTCGGGGGGCGGACAAGTGAATTTTTTCCGTCCGCGCAGCCGGCGGCGGCAATTTGCCGCCCGTCGGGGAGGGAAAAGCGGCGGTGCCGGGCGCGGGGAGTAAAATATGCTTGACCTCTCCGGCGGGGAGGGTACAGAATGAAATCTGATCATGCGGGAAACGGGCACAGACGGAGAAAGGCCCGCCGCCCCGAAGAGGCGGAAAGCCGGCGGAAGGGCGGCTGCGGCCGTCATAGCTCTGGCCGCTGCGCTGGCTGTGGCCGGCGCGGTCGTCTGTGTGCACTGGCGGGAAAGCCAGAGGAGGCAGACGGAAAAGGACGAGCGGATGGAACAGGAGGGCCGCATGCGTGCGCAGAGGCACGCTGAAATGATGAAGACGATTGAGAGACAACAGATTCATCTGGAAAAAGAACCGGTTTCCCGGCGAATTCGGCCTTGAATTGTCCGGGGCGGGAGAGTACACTTTCCGCCCGTTATGTCCGGTCTGCTTTATTTTATCCTGGCCTTTGCGCTGCTGGCTTTGGGGTACGTCTTCTACGGGCGCTTCGCGGAAAGGGTGTACGGTCCGAAGATGGACGCCGTCCCGCCGTCCGTCGCCAGATATGACGGCGTAGACTATGTGCCCATGCCCAGATGGAGAGTCTTCCTGATCCAGCTGCTCAACATCGCGGGTCTGGGGCCTGTGTTCGGTGCTCTTTCCGGCGCGCTGTACGGCCCGGCGGCTCTGCTGTGGATCGTGGTGGGCTGCATTGCCGGCGGCGCGGTGCATGATTATCTGGCGGCCATGCTTTCGGTGGATCACGGCGGCGAGAATCTGCCCGAGACCATGGGCCGTTATTTGGGAGGCGGAGCCCGGCATGTTCTGCGTGTGCTGTGCGCTGCGCTCTGCGTGCTGGTGGGCGTGGTGTTCACCATGGGGCCTGCGGCGATGCTGGGCGATTTGTTTCACACCGGCGTGTGGATCTGGTGCGCGGTCATTTTCGGATACTATTTTCTGGCGACTCTCCTGCCCATCCAGACGCTCATCGGGCGTCTGTATCCCTTTTTCGGCGCTCTCTTCATCTTTATGGCCGTGGGCGTGCTGGCGTCGCTGCTCGCCAGCGGAACGGAGATCCTGCCGGACAGGGATTTCTTCACCAACGCCCATCCGAGGCGGTTGCCCCTGTGGCCCATGCTCTTCGTGACGATCGCCTGCGGCGCCATCAGCGGCTTTCATGCCACGCAGTCGCCGCTGATGGCCCGGTGCCTGCCGGGAATGAGAGACGCACGCCCCGTGTTTTACGGCGGCATGATCGCCGAGGGCTTCATCGCGTTGATTTGGGCGACGGTGGGCCTTTCGTTCCGCACGGCGGCCGGCTCCGGCCTCGCGGAGCTGACTCTGCAGAACCCCTCTCTTTCCGTGACGGCGGTCTGCACCGCTCTCCTGGGGAGATTCGGAGCCGTTCTTGCGGTGCTCGGCGTGGTGGTGCTGCCCGTCACCTCGGGGGACACGGCGTTCCGCTGCGCGCGCCTGATGCTTTCGGACATGTTCCGCCTGGAGCAGAGGCGGCTGCGGCATCGCCTGATGCTGGCCGTCCCCCTGTTCGCTGTCTCCATCGTGCTGACGCAGGTGAACTTCCAAGTCATTTGGCGCTATTTCGGGTGGTTCAACCAAGTGATCGCCGCCATGACGCTCTGGATGATCGCCGCGGCCTTGCGCAGCCGCCGCTCCTGGCACTGGATCGCCACCGTGCCCGCCGCGCTGATGACGGTCATGTGCGTGACGTATCTTCTGTGCGCGCCGGAGTGTCTGGCGCTTCCCGTGCCGGCTTCCACGGCCGCGGGCGTGCTGGCGGCATCGGTGTTTCTCGGCATGCTTCTGCGGCGGAAGGGCGCGGCCTCCCGTCAGGAGGAGGGCTGACGCGCGCCGCCGCCCCGTTCTCCCGCGCCCGGAGGGGCCGGAGACGAGGTGTCACTCTCCCGGGCGGGGCGAGACGTTGTATTCCATGCCGAGCAGGCAGATGTCGTCGGCAAGGTCGCGGCAGCCGGTGAATTTGCCCGTGTAGCGGAAGAGGGAGAGCACCATGTCTTTGACCGTGCCGGGGCGGCGCTCCTCCAGAAAGGAGCGTACCCGGCCGGCGCCCAGCTCTTCGCCGGCGGGGTTGGCCGCTTCCGTGAGGCCGTC
This sequence comes from Akkermansiaceae bacterium, assembly GCA_021200315.1. GTDB lineage: Bacteria > Verrucomicrobiota > Verrucomicrobiia > Verrucomicrobiales > Akkermansiaceae > Akkermansia. The sequence goes on along the minus strand of JAJQGU010000027.1, from coordinate 17,203 downwards.
CGTGTACAGAAGGATCTTGCCGCCCGGGGGCAGGGCGTATTCAATGTCGGCATAGGCGGAGTTCTCCATCAATCCGAGCGCGGTCGAGCGGGGAAAAGACGGCGTCTCCACTTTCCCGTCGGGGAGCAGGACGATGGGGAGAGGGTGCCCCGCGTTGGCCATGGTGAGGGTGCCCGTCTTCAGGTCGAGGTAGATGTAGAGGGCGGACGCGAACATGGTGACGTTGGCCCTGAGCAGGATGCGCGTGAGCTGCCGGTTGAGCGAAGAGAGAAAGAGCGAGGGGGAGTCCGCCTGCACGGAGAGCTGTTCCATGAGCCCGCGCAGCATCGAGGCGATGAGGGCGGCGCGCACCCCGTGCCCCATCACGTCGCAGATGAGCACGCCGATGCCGGTGTTCCCCACGCGGAAGACCTCGAAGCAGTCTCCCGCCACGCCTTCCGACGGGGTGAACAGATGGTGGAAGCGGGCCGTATGGATGGCTCCCTCGCCGTCCTCCCACGAATGCGAGGGAATGGAGTAGGGCAGCAGGGAGAGCTGGATCTCGCGTGCGAGGTCGATCTCCTTTTCAAGAGCTTGGTTGCGCTTGTCGAGCATGTCCGCCGCCCGGCGCACTTTGCGCTCGGCCTCGACCAGCGGCGTAACGTCCGACGAGATGCCCACCGTGCCCTTCAGGCGCCCCGCTCCGTCATACCAGGGGAATTTGGTGATCTGCGTCCAGGTGTCGGGCCTGTCCTTCCAAGTCTCGTGGTGCACGCGCGAGGTTAGGGCCTTGCCCGTGGTCATGATTTCCTGCTCTTCGGCGCGCGAGACGGCGCTCATGGCCTTGTCGAAAAAATAGGCGTCCGTCTTGCCGATGAGGTCGGAGGGCGTCGGCACGCCGAGTTTCTTCGCGGTGGCGGTGTTGGCGAGCACGAAGCGCGATTCCCTGTTTTTGAAGTAGATATTGTTGGGGATGTGTTCGATGAGCGTGCGGAAGAGCTCTTGTTCGCCGCGTGCCTTGAAGTCGGCCGTCTTGCGCCGCGTGATGTCCACCCAGACGCCCACGAGCATCTGCGGCCTGAAGTTTTCGTCATATTTCAGCAGCCCGTTCACGCGCACCCATTTCCAGGCTTTGGAGGTTTGGTTCAGCAGGCGTATTTCCAGGCGCATGGGGGTCTGCGTGTGCCCTTCGAGATAGCTTTGCACCCCGTGGCGGAAAAACGCCCGATCCTCCTCGTGGACGGTGAGTTCGGGCTGGGTGAAGATGTTGGGCGCGAGCTGCTGCTTGGGGAGGCCCATCATTTGCAGGCACCGTTCGGTGTAGTGAATGTTGCCCGTGTCGATTTCCCAGCAATACACCCCCTCCTCGGCCGCCTGGAGAGCCAGCCGCACCGTGTTCCAGTGAAAGACCTCGGGCGCCATTTTCCTGTAAGTCTCGGAATCCATCGTCGCCTTCTATTGAAAAAGTTTTCCTCCGCCTTTTCAAGCCGCAATTTCAATTTTTGCCGGATCTTTTCTGCCGGATGGGCTTTCCGCGCGCTCCGCCCGTTTCCTTGCTGTGTGTATCGGCCGTTTTTCGTGAATGATTTGTGATTCCGCTGCGCGGCGGGATTCTCCGGGACGCCTCTCCCGGACAACGCTTCCGGACGGGAGGCGCCGAATGGGCGCGGGCGGAAACGGCTCTTGCCTTCCGCAGCGATTTGTGAGAGAGTCGGGCATATGAAGAGACTCTTCCGCCATGGGGTGCTCGCGGCGCTGCTGATGTTTTCCTGCGCCGCCGCCGAAGAATCCGTGCAGGCCGACAGCCTGCTCTCCTCCATGCGCGCCGCGATGGTGAGCCAGGGCGAGCGGGACGTGCAGGGGCATCTGCGCAAGGGCAGGGTGAAGGTGCCTTTCGCCATGAGTGTGCGCGGGGACGTGATCGCCTTCCAGTACAAGCCGGCGGAGCAATGGAAGCGCTTCGATCTGCATATCCGGGACAAGGAGGCCGAGATCATGGAGGTGGACGCCGCGGGCCGCGCCGTCCGCATGCCGCCGTCCCGCTGCACCGAGCCCATCGCCGGCACGGACGTGTGCTATGAGGATCTCTCCCTGCGCTTTTTGTATTGGAGAAACGGCAAGGTGCTCGACGACGCGTCCATCGCCCGCGTGAAAGGGCGGGATTGCTGGGTGGTCGAGCTCGCGAACCCGAATCTCAGGATCGGCCAGTTCGCCCGGATGCGCGTGTGGATCGACAAGGAGAACGGCATTGCCTGGCGCATCGACGGCTATGACGCCCGGGGGCTGCTGAGAAAGCGCTTCTCCATCACCTCGGTTCAGAAGCTCAAGGACGGCGCGTGGTTCTTCAAGCAGATGAAGCTCGAGGTGCGGGATCCCGCCGATCCCGCGAGAAACAGGGCGGTGGACTACATCGAGATCCGCGATCTGCCCGCCCGCTAGACGCCACGGCGATGTCTCCTCCCCGTCTCGTTCTGCGCACCTTGGAGTGCGCCCGCGCCTGGGTGCGCGCCGCCGTGGAGGCTTTCTGCGCCGCCCTGCCCATCCGCGAGGCTCTCGTCTGCCGGCTGCAAAGTTTCAGCGGTTCCCCCGATGCCCCCCGCCTGCTGGGCATCCAGAAGAAGTCCCTGCCATGAAGTCGCCCTTTTCTTTCCGGCTCTGGATTCTTCCGGCGCTCGGCATTTTTCTGCTGGCATGCGGCTTCTGTCTGCCGCTCCGCTCCGTTCTGCCCGCCGGAGGGGGCGCCCCCGTCGACTGGCTCTTTCTGGCTTTGGGCGGGGGATTTCTGGCGGCGTGGGCGGCGGTGAAATATCTTCTGCCGGCTTTGGGCGGCGCGATTGCCGATTTCATCTATGGAGACGCTCATCTCGCGTCGGACGAGCCCCTCCTGCGGTTGACGGACGAGGCGCGGCGCACCCGCTCCGCCGAGGCGCTCGAGCGCTTGAGACGCTTTGCCGAGGAGAACCCGCGCCGCCTCCGCGCCTGGACGGAATACGCCGCCGCGCTGAAGGAATATTACGGCCGTCCGCGGGAGGCGGCCGGGGTGTACGAGCAGGCGGCCGCCCGCGTGCGCGGCATGCAGGACAAGGCGCTTCTGCTCTATCGCGCCGCCTGTCTCTACGATGCTCTCGGGGTGCATGACAAAGCCCTGTCGCTGTGGCGGGAGGCCGCGCGGCGCCACCCCCGCGCCGCCTACGGCCGGGTCTCGCGGGAGAAGCTGGAGGAGCGGGGGGAGGATCTGCCGGGCTCTACAGGCTGTTCATGATGTTCATCAGATTCTGATAGTTCGTCACATCATGATAAACCACGTCTGCCGCAGACAGTTCGTTGAACAGCTTCTTCGCGCACTTGATTTTCGCCTGTTCGACGGGCCGCAGGTTCAATGAGTCCATCGTGCCCTTGGTCTCGGCAATGAAGAAGATGTGCTTCACCGTTCCTTTGTTGAAAGCAATCGCCCAGTCCGGAGAGTAATGGCCCACGGGAGTCGGGATCGAGAACCCCTTCGGCAGTTTCGCGTACACGCATACCTCAGCCGCCCGATCCATGTCTTCGGCGAATCTGCGTTCCACACTTTGCCCGTCCTTCGCGTAACCGTCCGCAAAGACATAGTCCTGTACGTTTTTCCTCGCGCGGTATGCACGGGTGTAATCGCTGTTCTTTTCCGCGGTGAAGATGCCGCTGTCATAGGTGCCGTCCGTCTGGCTGTAGGTAATCTGTTCTACAATCACGGTTGCCTTCTGCTCATTGATGAGACGAACCGCCTTTGTGATGAATTCCTCCGGGTTCTTCTTGAACATCTCGAAGACAGAAGGTTTGATGCCCGCGAGGATTCTTGCCGCGGAACGCCTGGTCAGCTTTGTCCCTTCGGCTATTTTACCGACGAGATCATATGAAACCAAGCTTCCCTGGGAATGTTTCAGTGTGACTGTACGAGTCTTCCCCGGGGTAAAGGCGCCGGCTCCCTGTTCCTCTATATCAAAGTCCTCCCCCTGTGTGCCCTTTTTCACGATGTATTGAATTTCTGAAACAAACATCTTGTCGTCAATGTGAGCCGCCGCCTTGCGGATCAGCTCTCCGCTGTCGAATTCCACGGTGTAGGCGTATTTGTGGTTGATAGAGTTCCAGAGCTCCTGGAATTCCTTCTTATAGAAATTGTCGTTCAGCGCGTTCTCCTGAACTTTCGTTCTATGCCCGTTCTCTATCATATCGTCGAGCGCATGCTCATCAAAGATGCTCTTTATCAGCGTGTGGAAACCATCGGATATATCTTTGCAGCTTTCCGGCACAGGCGCGGGCGCGCCGTTCGCAAGGGCAGCGCGATAGCTGTCGGTAACGTGGCCGTCGTTGTCAATATATTCATTCCTGATGAGATAGTTGTAAATGTCACGTCCCTGCTTCTCTGAAACGGTGACAGCCTTGCCGCCGGAAAATATGGTCTTTCCTGTGAAGTACTTCGGCGTCGCTTCGGTCGGGCGTTCATACAAATCCTCCCTGATTATCAGCGTGTGGAAACCATCGGATATATCTTTGCAGCTTTCCGGCACAGGCGCGGGCGCGCCGTTCGCAAGGGCAGCGCGATAGCTGTCGGTAACGTGGCCGTCGTTGTCAATATATTCATTCCTGATGAGATAGTTGTAAATGTCACGTCCCTGCTTCTCTGAAACGGTGACAGCCTTGCCGCCGGAAAATATGGTCTTTCCTGTGAAGTACTTCGGCGTCGCCTTGGTCGGGCGTTCATACAAATCCTCCCTGATGCCGCGCTGCAGGTCGTCGACGAAGTCCTTGTACCCGTCAGATGCGATTACGGTTAATTTGTTGATCTGCTGCACCTGGCTGCCGAGCATACCGATGTCCATGCGGTCGCCGTTCTGGTTGACGCAGAGGCGCAGGCCGCGCCCCACCTCCTGGCGTTTCTGCACCGGTGAGCTGCCGCCGTGCTTCAGCGTGCAGATTTGGAAGACATTCGGGTTGTCCCATCCCTCACGCAGGGCGGAGTGGGAGAAGATGAACCGTACAGGGCTGTCAAAGGAGAGCAGTTTTTCCTTGTCCTTCAAAATCAGGTCATAGGCAGAAATATCATCGCTCTCGTCACTGCCGCGCTTCGTGGCGCTGTCAACCTTGCGCCCCTTCTTGTCAATGCTGAAGTACCCGGCATGGGTTTTGTGTGTGTCAATGCCGCGGAGGTACTGCTCATACGGCGTATCGAAGAGCGTGAGCTGCTCGTTCAGAATATCCTTGTATTCCTGCTCGAAAATTTCTCCGTACTCGGAGTTGATTTCGTTCCCGTCTTGGTCGTACTTGCGGTATTTGGCCACTTCGTCGATAAAAAACAGCGACAGCGTCTTGATGCCGCGGTTATACAGTTCCTTTTCCTTTTCGAAATGGGAGCGTATGGTTTCTCGAATCTGCACCCGGCGAAGGTCAGATTCCGATACGTCGCCGACCACTTCCCCGGCGTGGATGGTTTCCCCGTTGGTAAAAGAAACCGTTCCTTCGATCGGGTCAATCTCGCTGATGCGGTAACCGCGGTACTGCTCCATATTCTTTGACAGGGCATAAAGGTCATCGTCCACTGCCAGCGCGTGCGTTTCTCTGCTGATGGATTTGTTGTATCCGATTTCAAACTCCATGCGGGCCATAGGCGGCTTCTTCGGCGAGACGACGATGCGTTCCAAAAACAGATACTTGTCTGTACCGCGCAGGTTCTTAATGTCAAATCCCTTGACCTCGATGCGTTTTACAAGCCGTTTATTATAGGCGTCCAGCGCGTCAAGAGCATACACCAGGTCATGGTGTTCCTTGTGTGTGGCGGAGTAGTTCAGGCAGAAGAGCGGCCGGAACTCCTTCAGCCCTTTCTGCGTGGCGTCGCCTCCCATTTTCTGCGGTTCGTCCAGGATGACGATGGGATGGTTCGCCGCGATGACGTCAATCGGCCTCCTGGTGCCGAAGGTGTCCAGTTCCGTGCTGATACGGCGGGCGTCCTTGCCGCGGGCGTTGAACGCCTGGATATTGATGATCATTACCTGAATATCCGCGCTCTGGCTGAAATGATCGATCTCCGCCAGGTTTTTGGAATCGTACACGAAGAACCGCGCTTTCCTGCTGTAATACTCCATGAAGTGGTCTTCCATGGTCTGAAAGCTCCTGCGCACGCCTTCACGGATGGCAATGTTCGGCACGACAACAATGAACTTGCTCCACCCGTACTGCTTGTTCAGCTCAAACAGCGTCTTGATGTACACATAGGTCTTGCCGGTGCCTGTTTCCATTTCGACATCGATAGAGCAGTGCCCCAGTCCGCCGGTCAATTTCCCCGACGGCGTGATGTGGTTTCTTACCTGAATCCTGTTGACATTTTCAAGAATTTGCTTCGAATCCAGCAGCACCTCTGCGTTTGCAAAGCCCGTATAAAGCTCGTTGTCGGCAAGGTTCCAGTTGGTTATATCCCGATCAACCCGAGCATCCCGGCGGTAGGTGAAGCGGTCATCGTAGGGCTGCCCGGCAAACACGTCGACCACACTCTGCACAGCCTCCGTCTGGTAGGGCTGGATTGTGTATTTAAATTTCATATCACTCATCGCCGTCACCTATGTCATCTTCCTGCTCATAGTAGTAAGAATAGTCGATGCCTTTCATAAAAACTTCACGATCACTGATTTTATCAGTCAGCGCGCTTTTCAAAAGAGTTTTTATGTGTTCAGGATTCACTGGACTTTCAACCATAGCCCTCAAATACTCTTTTTTTGCAATTTTGCTCCAATCGATACATTGCTTCAGGTTCTTTTTAAGAATCAGATCAAGCCAGATACGCGTACTTCTTCCATTGCCCTCCATAAAAGGATGCGCAGCATTCATTTCTACGTATTTATCAACAATTTCATCAAAGCTGTTCTCCGGCATCCTTTCAATGGTTTCCAGTGTATTATTCAAAAACATAACAGGCGCAAAAAGAAATTCCCCTTTGGCAATATTCTTTGTGCGGATTTGTCCTGCAAAATCATATAACCCGCCAAACAGGCAGCCGTGAATCTGCTGTAGCCCCCTGACTGTTCCACCCTCAATGGCGTCAAGCAGCGAGCTGTCAAAAAGCGCGTATGCTTTTGACTTGCTTTTTCCATCAACAGTTTCGTCACTGTATGTGAACCATTCAATAAAGCGGTTTGCCTTTTTGCTGGGGAAACACTTTGCAAGCTCGATAATTTCATCGTTGTCAAAAACATTAGCAAGATGCTTTTTGCCATCGGGAGCCATGAATTTGAACTGGGTAGTGACACTACCCAGTTGGTTTCCTTCTCGTTTCAGCTTGGCTTTCAAATATTTCCAATAATTTCTGTTTTTCTCGTAATCCGTTTCGCCGCGAAGCACACCGACAATATCAATAACGGAAAACCGCCATTTTGAATTCTCATCGTCCCAAACTGCGCGAACTTCGGAATCCCCGAAAAAACGAATTGATATTTTTTGCTCCATCACAGCACCCTCCTTTTCGTGTTCGGACTGTAGGTTTCGAAGATTTGTTCGAAGTTCGTCATCACGCTGTCGTTCGCCATGCCGCTGTCACGGAAGACCGCGTAGAACGGATGCCGCTTCGCAATTTCCGTGACAGTCTCCTCCGTGACTTCGGAATCGAAGCAGGCGATCAGATACCCTCCGGCGACGGAGAACACGCGCTTTCCGGCAATTTCCGTCTCTTTAATATCGGAAGAAAGCGTAATACCGAGGTCAAGCATCACCTGGAACAGCAAATCCTCCGGCGTTCTGCCTTCCTCGATGTTGTCGGCGAACATCTCGATTTGCCCTTGATCGTATTGAGCGGGTGTATAGTAGACCTCCCGCATGTTGGAACTGTCCACGCGGAATACGCGGAAACCGACGTCGGGTATAGAGCTTGGAGCTTGGAGCTTGGAGCTTGGAGCTTGGAGCTTGGAGCTTGGAGCTT
>JAJQGU010000027.1:1641-9188 GCA_021200315.1 Akkermansiaceae bacterium | reverse complement strand
GAGCTTGGAGCTTGGAGCTTGGAGCTTGGAGCTTGGAGCTTGGAGCTTGGAGCTTGGAGCTTAGGGCTTGGAGCTTGGAGCTTAGAGAAAGCAGTTTTAACTCTAAATTTTCGTCATAAGATTTTTCATCAGCGAAGATGTCATTTTGCTGATTTCCTCCAACAAGCTCATTGCAGATTCTATATCCGTTTTCGTTAAGTAACCCAAGCGTTCGCATATCAACAATTGTGTTTCCGTTTCGGCTCTTGAACCCCTTGCCACTTTCAAAAAATGAATGAATTCCTTGGTTCCTCGGGCTTGACCTTCTGCTATGTTCGACGGAATTGATACAACCGCCCGACGCAGCTGATCCGACAGAGCAAACATTTCCTCCCTCGGCAATTTCTTCGTCAAGAGATAAACTTGCTCCACAAGATCCATAGATTTCTTCCAAACTTCTAACTTCTGATAATTCTCCTGCATATTTTTCTATAACTCCTTCTTTAACCAGCCCTTCAAATATACACTCTAAGCCCTCTTTACTAAGCTCTAAGCCCTCTTTACTAAGCTCTAAGCCCTCTTTACTAAGCTCTAAGCTCTCTTTACTAAGCTCTAAGCTCTCTTTACTAAGCTCTAAAATCTGTTTTCCTGCACGGCGGATGCGCTCCTCGCCGATTTCACAGATGTTCCTGTAGCCCGCTTTGAAGGCTTCGCTCTTTTCGTCGCATGCTTCCGGCAGCTGTACCATGATGAATTTGCGATGCCCGCCGTCCTCGGCGTTGAGCTGCATGACGGCGTGGGCGGTGGTGGCGGAGCCGGAGAAGAAGTCTAAAATTGTATCGTTTTTCCCTGATACCAATTTGACTATCCATTTTATGAGCGCACTCGGCTTCGGAAAATCAAAATATTTATTCTTAAGCAGAGCAGATAACTCAGATGAACCTTGCTTAGTGTTAGCTATGTTACTAATAACGGTCCTAGGATTAATAATTGATTTCTCTTTTTCGTAAAATAATATCCCTTGTGAATTAAAATAAAAACGTTTTACTTTCTGCCCCTTAGAGTCGTAAACATCTTTTCCCGCAATAAAATCTTTTACTTGATTTGCCATTGCAAAACCCGCTCTGATTTTTGTCGGATGAGCTAATTTTCCATCTATAAACTCCATTTTATCAGAAATAATATATTCTTTTTCTGAGATCCCAATTTCTCCAGAAAATATAGCATTACTCCCTTCGTAAGCAAAGCCAGGCGGAAATTCTATTTCAGACGCGGGATTTTTTGCGGAAATTTTTTTCAAAGCACCGTGATTAATTAATTCTCCTTCATTATAGTTTGAGAAATTGTTAAGAGTATTTTTATTTTTTGCGTAGCAAAGCATATATTCATGCCCCCTTGTAAAGTGTCCCGCTGTCGTTCCTGTTCCTAAATCCCATATCAATTGTGCAATAAAATTCCTTGCTCCGAAAATCTCATCACAAATCTTCTTCAAATTTTCCTGTTCATTATCATCGATACTGATAAAAATAACCCCGTCATCGCTCAGCAAATCTTTTGCCAAACGCAATCTCGGATACATCATATTCAGCCAGTCTGTGTGGAAGCGACCGTTGGAGTCAAGGTTTTTCACAAGGCGATTACCCTCGTCGTCAAAATCTCCGCTCTTAGCTCTAAACTCTAAGCTCTCAGTTCTAAAATCATCCTCGTAAATAAAATCGTTTCCCGTGTTGTACGGCGGGTCGATGTAGATCATCTTCACTTTCCCCAGATATGTTTCCTGCAAAAGCTTCAGCGCGTCGAGGTTGTCGCCCTCGATGTAGATATTCTCCGTGTCGATGCCGCCGGGGGTGCCGTCCCTGCCGACGGACTTCTCCCTGTCGAGGCGCAGGGTCTTGGCAATCGGCTGATTGGCAAGCACCACCGACTTCTTCTTGTCCGGCCAGGTGAACTGATAGCGTTCCTGCGGCCCTTCCACGACCGCGGCGGAAATCTCCTGACGCAGCACGTCCGCGTCAATCGCGCGGACGGCTTCGCCGTACTCATTCTTCGTTTCCGTGACCGCGTTCGGGAACAGTTCCTTCAGTTTTTTATAGTTCTCATCCGCCCCATTCGGCGTATGCATCTTCAGCTTGTCCATCATTTTGTCCTCCAAGTTTTTAAACCAACAGGCCCCAAATACTCAGTTCTTATTTTATAATATTTTCCATTCACCGTTCTTCCTGCTTCCTTGCCGAACAATCTTCCCGTCATCCGCCAGTTTTTTCATGACACGTTTAACCGTTCTAAGCGCACATCCTGTTATTTGCGAAATCTGTGTTTGCGTTGTCCTTGGATTAGTCTCTAATATCATCATTATTTTATTTTCTAAAGTGTCATTTAAAGTGTCATTTAAAGTGTCATTTAAAGTGTCATTTTGTCGGTTTGGAGTTTTAAGATCTGATACTTGAGCGCTCTCCAACGCCGTAAATTTCACCGTCATATCATCACCCAGAATTGTGTACTCAGGCTCCGGCGTTCCAAGCTCACGGCAGGAGTCGCATATCTTTTGAATGCCGCGTCCCCATGCTTCTATATATCCCGCACGATAAAACACATTGGCGATCGACGGATTAAACGGCACGGATTTATGCGGTCTCATCAGGGTTTCCGCCGTCCAGCTCTGCGGCAAAATACAGCTGTTGCTGATGTACATGGCGTCGTCCTCAATCCTTATTTGTATCGGGACGCTGCGGGCGTAATTGTTATGTCCCAGGGCATTATAGACAGCCTCGCGCACTCCCTCACGCGGGAATGGGTATGTTTCCACACGGACATCATGTTCGTAGGTTATCGCCGCCTTCAGATACTTAGTATATATCAAATCAATAACTCTGTCTGCAATGCTGAATAGGGAGCCTTCTAAGGTATCCTGATACTGGAGATCTGCGCCTTCGCCAAATTTGCCGATTTTCACATAACATCCTGTGATAATTCTCCCGGGTTTTTTATAAAACAGCATAACCGCGGCGCGTTTCAGCTTTCCATTTTCCATAAGATCGAGATGATCGAGCAGCTCTTCATTAGAAAGGTCTAAATCCTCTTTCTCCATACGCTTTTTCCGTACAGCCTCTCGGCGGAAGATTTCAAAGCTGTTTGAATCAAGTTCTTCAGCTCCTATATAATCAACTGGCACTGAATCCCAAAGTAAGCCTGTCTTTTCCCTGATAAACTGTGTCAGTGCGTTCCCTCTGAGCTGTTGCTTTGTGCTGCCGCTTCGATAATGGTATTCGCCCTTATAATTGACAGGATAGGAACTTGGGCTGACCACAATCTCAATATATTCCAGCCCATTCTCTGACAACAGGTTGACGTCTGCGATAATCCCCATTGTTGTCTGTATCTTATTGGGTATGTCTTCTAACAGCCTTTCGCTGTCAGATACGCCAATTACTGTTCCATCATCTCTTGTTCCAACGTAAATTCTTCCTCCCTGCGCATTTGCAAATCCGCAGATCCATTTGAGGTATTCATCACGCCAGGATTCTTTCCACTCTGTATTTTGGTTCTCTGCCATCCAATTTCATCCCTCTTTTAGTTTCTCCAATTCCTGCGTATACCTGCGGAGTCTTGTATGCAGTTCAAATTTCTTTTTAGGCTGCTGTTCCTTCCATGCGGCTGTTTCCGTTTTCGCGATCAGCTTCTCCAGTTGAACAATCCGTTCCTGTAAGGCGAGCCGCTCCTCCACGGAAAGGGCTCCTGTATTTCCCGCCCGTTCATCATAAAGCGCGATCTGTTCGACGAACGAGGCCCATATCTCGTCCAGGGAGAAGCCGCGCGGGGAGAGGCTGATCTCCGCGGCATCCATCCACTCCGTCCTGTACAGTTTGCCGTGATACAGCGCAAGCTGCCGGCTGTCTTCGTAAATCAGCAGGAACACCAGATGGTGAGCATTCTGTCTGGCTATCGCTTCTATGACTTTGCCGTCCAATTCCTGCTTCTTTAAAGATATGGACAGCAGCAGAATTTCCTTTATCCCGGCGTCCGCGGCCAGATTGATGTTTTCTTTTGTCAGGATGTTCTCCACAACAATTTTGTCCACCTCAGAGACAAATTTCTCTTTCAGCGCCTTCGTGAGCGGCAGATGCCTGTAGAACTTCTCCTTCGGTATCCTTTTATGTACCATTGTTGCGGTCGGGAACTCCATCATATTATACCACCGTCATAAAACAAATCAGTTCAAAGTCATCCAGTCCCGAAAAGCCGCCGGAGAGGAAGGTCGTCTGTCCGCTGCCGAAGAAACTGTCAATATCACTCTCGTCCTTGGCATCGATGATGGACATAACAGCCTCTTTAAGCAGATGTGAAATTTTATCCATATTCTTTCCGTTGTTCGTGGCTTTATTGAATTGAGCGCACAGCTTCTTATCCGGCGCGGACTTTCCTTTCGCCATATGCCGCATCATATCGAGCGTGTCTTTCGGCTGCAGGTGGTTCGTGATCACATTGCCGTCCATGCCGATGTACACCATGTAAAACGGGTGCAGGCGGTTCTTGTTCTCTATGTTGATGTGCTCATTCACGTTTTTCAGGACAAACACCACACCCGGCTTTTCGCCTTTCACGACAGCGTGTATGCCTAAGGGGGTATGATCGATGTCGCCGCCGTCCTTCATACAGGCGAGCAAATCCATGCGGAACTCGTTCAGCCCCAAATCCATGATAGATACGCCGCTCGCCATGTCCTCCAGGTCGACGACTTCCTCCTGGAGTTTTTTCAGCTGGCTGCGCCGGTATGCCAAGTCTCCTTTTTCCTCGGCGTTGATCAGGTCGTCATCCCCGGTAGATGTTATGACGGAGATGCGCATCCTCGTTTCGACTTTCGATTTCAGGTTGATGTATTCATCCAGATCCAGATCGGGCCAGAAGTTCACCAGCTGGATCACGGCGTTCTTGCTGCCGATGCGGTCAATACGCCCGAACCGCTGGATGATATGCACCGGGTTCCAGTGGATGTCGTAGTTGATGCAGTAGTCACAGTCCTGCAGATTCTGCCCTTCGGAAATACAGTCTGTGGCAATCAGAATGTCAATATCAGCCCTGTCTTTTGGATACAGAACGTCCCTGTCCTTCGACTTTGGGGAGAAGCAGGCGAGGACATGGTTCATATCGGCCTTGAAATTGGGGAGCGTGGCCTTCCCTTCTACGGAGCCTGTGATGAGCGCCGTATTCAGGCCGAGCTCGCCGCCCGCCATGCGGCTGACATGCTCGTACAGGTATTCCGCCGTATCTGAAAACGCCGTAAAAATCAGAATCTTCTTGTTCCCCGCGTTAATCGGAGATGCTTCTTTTTCGCGAATGACACGGAGCAGTTCGTTCAGCTTGCAGTCGTGCTCCGGTGTAATATACTCTGTCATCCGGATAAGAAGCTCAAGATTTTTCCGATCGGCATCAATATCGCGTTTCCAGGAGATGTAATCCATATCCCGCAGGTCAATCTTTATTTTCTTGCCGACGCCAAAGAAGTTCGTGTTCTGGTCATCGAGGTCAAATTCACCGCGCATGCCGGAGAGGTCGGTTATCTCCTCAAGCTCACCGGTTCCGCTCTCCATAAACTGCTCGATCGTCTGCGAGGTGTCACGCAGGTAATCGCGGATGCGCTGCACGGTCAGCAGGAAGGAGCGGACGGAGCTTTCCATCCGCTTCAGCAGGTTGATGCTCATCAGCCGCTGGATGCCGAGCTCGCGGCCTTTGCGGAGGTTTTCGGCTTCCTCCTCGTCCAGATACTTGGGCAGCCTGCTGGACAGTATGTATCTTGTAGGCGCGTATATGGTAAGCTGCAGCTTGGACAACAGATCGTACACCTCGCTGTAGTTGATTGCTCCCGGAAGGTCTGTCAGCTTTGGGCGCAGGGATACGGGCTTATTCCTCTTCGGGAACGAGCCGATATCCGATGTGTCGTAGTAGGTCTGGATATGCTTTCTCGACCGGGCGATGGTGACGCTGTCCAGCACTTTGAAGAAGTCAAAGTCCAGCCGCGGCAGAAGCGTCTGCGTCGTCCGCTCCGGCTCCGGCAGCCTGCACCAGGCATTGTATGCTTTCTGCGCCTGGCGGAATATCGTGTCAATACCGGATTCCGTTTCCAGCTTCCCGTTGATTTCCGCCGGATTGCCCTCATACGCGAGCGCCAGCTGATTGCGGAGATCCTGGAATCTGTTGTTGACGGGCGTTGCGGATAACATCAGAACCTTTGTCCGGACGCCCGGCTTGATCACCCGGTTCATCAGCCGCATATAGCGGTTTTCTTTTTCTCCGCCCTGGCTGTTCGTGCCGTTTCCGTTTCTGAAATTGTGGCTCTCGTCGATGACGACCAGATCGTAGTTTCCCCAGTTGATGCGGTCAATCGGAAGCCCGCTGACTGTGCTGCCGCTTTCCCTGGACAGGTCTGTGTGATAAAGGACGTCATAGCGCAGCCGGTCCTTTTCCAGCGGATTGTTGATGAGGTTGCCGCGATAGGTCATCCAGTTCTCGGAGAGTTTCTTCGGGCAGAGGACGAGGACATGTTTGTTCCGTCCCTCGTAGTATTTGATGACCGCCAGCGCCGTGAACGTTTTGCCGAGGCCCACGCTGTCCGCCAGAATGCAGCCGTTGTACTGCTCCAGCTTGTTGATGACGGCGAGCGCGGCGTCCTTCTGGAAGTCGTAGAGCTTGCTCCAGATGACGCTCGCCTTGAAGCCCGTGTTCTCGTCGGGGAGCACGTCTTCGGAGACGTTCTCCAGGAATCCGCTGAAGAGATGGTGGAGCGTCAGGAAGTAGATCAGCTCCGGGGGATTCTCCCGGTATACGGCGGAGATCATTTCCACGACTTCTTCCGTGACGTCGGCCAGTTTCCCGCGGTCGTTCCACACCGCGTCGAACATGCGGCGGAATTCCCCGGCGGCGTGGGAGTCCAGCCGCGTGACGATGTTCGTGAGGTTGTCGCCGCTCCCGCAGCCGAGTTCGACGGTCGTGAAGGAATTCATCGGCTGATAGACGCACTCTCCGCCCGCGCTCTCCACGTGAAGGAAGGTGTTCATGCCGCCGCCCGTCGTGTTCGATTTGAAACGAGCCTTTTTCCGGATCCAGTCCGCGCACTCACGAGCCGCCGCATTCTGTTTCAGTTCATTGCGCAGGCGCACCTCAAATGCGGAGCCGTACAGGCTCCGCTCCCTCCCGAGGCGGGGAATGTAGAACTCCCGGCTCTCCTTCCGGGCCTTTTCGGCGATGAAGGCCGGCGCGGTGAAGATGAAGCGGAAGTCGCCGCAGGCCCGCAGACGCTCCCTCAGAGCCTGGTAGGCATACAGGGAGAAGCACGAAGCCGCGGCGGAGATGCGGCAGCCGTCCTCCATTTTCTGTTCCAAGTCGTCCCTGACGATTCTGGCGGCGTTGTTGAAGATCTCCACGGGCACGGGCTCTCTCGGCGGCCGGGCAGGTTGGGATCGGCCGCACGGGAAGAGTCTGCACCCTTGCTTTCCTCGCGTCAAGCGTTTTTCGGCTCTCCGTGCGTCAAAAGGCTTGCCGGGGGCGGCGGCGGAGTGTAGGCTGTGCGGCGG
>JAJQGU010000027.1:0-1631 GCA_021200315.1 Akkermansiaceae bacterium | reverse complement strand
CCGCTTTTTGGGGCCGCCGGGGCGACACCGGGCGGGGGGGGGGGGGGGGGGGGGTGTGGGGTGGGGGGGGGGGGGGGCCCCCCGCCGCACATTTCATGCCTGCCGAATCCGATATGACGAAAGACCGGGCCGTCCGCCTGCTGTGGGAATATCACCGGATGCACCAGCCGCCAGAGCCCGCCGACATCATCTTTGTGCTGGGCAGCAACGATCCCCGCGTCGCGGTGCATGCCGCACGGCTCTTTCTCCGGGGGCTGGCTCCGCTTCTGCTCTTTTCCGGCGGCACGGGGCGCTTCACCGCCGGGCAGAGCGTGAGCGAGGCCGAGCGGTTCGCGCGTGTGGCCGGGCAGGAAGGGGTGCCGCCCCGGTGCATGCTCATCGAGAACCGCTCCGCGAACACGGGGGAGAACATCCGCTTCTCGCGCGCCCTGCTGGAGCGGGAAGGCGTCGCGGTCAGGAAGGTGCTCGCCGTCCAGAAGCCCTACATGGAGCGCCGCACCTTCGCCAGCATGCAGGTTCAGTGGCCCGGCGTCGAGACGCGCGTCTCCTCTCCCCCGCTCACTTTTGAGGAGTATCTCACGCCCGAGCTCACCGGGGATTTTGTGATCAACGCCATGGTGGGGGACTTCCAGCGCGTGCTCGAATACCCGAAGCGGGGTTTCGCCGCGGAACAGCCCGTGCCGGGTGACGTCATGCGGGCCTTCGAGTGTCTGGTCTCGCTGGGCTACACCGCGCAGTTGATGCGGTGAGTCCGCGCCCCCGTTCCGCCTCGCGGGGGGCGGCGGCAAAAAAAGCCCCGGGGGGAAAGCCCCGGAGCCTTGAAAAAGACGGGCGGAAGAGCCTTCAGGCTTCTTCGGCGGCGACGTTGACGCGGCGCCCCTTCCGATCGAAGAACACGCGGCCGTCCACGAGCGAGAAGATCGTGTAGTCCCGCCCCATGCCCACCCCTTTGCCGGGGTGCCACTTGGTGCCGCGCTGGCGGATGATGATGTTGCCGGCAATGACGGACTGCCCGCCGAATTTCTTCACGCCGAGGCGTTTGCTTTGGGAGTCGCGCCCGTTGCGTACGGAGCCTTGACCTTTCTTATGAGCCATGTGAGATGAATACGGTTAGATGTTGACGTCAGGCGTTGATGGCGGTGATCTCTATTTTCGTGAGGGCGGCGCGGAAGCCGAGCTTCTTGTGGAATCCCTTGCGGCGCTTGAATTTGAACGCGACGCCCTTCCTGCCGTGCTCCCGGGCCTCCAGCACCTTGGCGGTCACCGTCGCGCCCTGCACGAGGGGAGAGCCCACGGCGGGCTGCCCGCCGTCGCTGACGAGGAGCACTTGGTCGAATGTCGTCTCCGCGTCGTTCTCGGCGCCTTCGATGCGGTCGACGCTGAGCACGTCGCCGACTTGCACGCGGTACTGCTTGCCTCTGGTCTTGAAAATTGCGTATGCCATATGTCACTTATTATGGTTGAACCCCGGGTCGGGGGGGAACATTATACGGGCGGCGGCGCGTATGGCAAGCAAAATTTCAGAAAATCATGCGGAATTTGAATAAAATTTTCAAGGAGGGGCGGCTCGAGATCCGTTCGCCGGAGGAGATGCGGGGCTTGGGGCGGCGCGTTGCCGCGGAGCTTGAGGC
>JAJQGU010000015.1 GCA_021200315.1 Akkermansiaceae bacterium | reverse complement strand
CACCTAAAAAAAACTCATCCCCGGGGGGGGGGTTGTTTGGGGGTCGGGGTCGCCTCTCCGGGGGGGGGGGGGGGGGCCCCCCCCCCCCGGACTTTCCATCCCAGAGGAGGATGTTTTCTTGTTACTTCTTTTCGTTGTGCGCGGCCTTGGCAGCTAATTCTGTAGCCTTGGCTTCGTCTTTGCTCACACCCTTGCCGTCCTTGTACATGGCCGAAAGAGCGCGGCAGGCCGTGGCATCGCCTTGGTCAGCCTTGGTTTTCAGTCCAGGAGCCGCTTTCTTGTACCAAGTGTCGGCGGCTTCAGTGTCCTGGGGCACGCCGGCTCCTTCGTCCAAAATCCAGGCGATGACATATTGGGCGATGGGGTCTCCGTTGGCGGCTTGCACCGTGATGGTTTCCACATCGGCCCATTCGCTGTCTCCGTACTGATAGGATGGCGTTCCGTTTTTCATAGCCGAGGTGGGGGTGGCGCTTGTCGAGGTATCCGCCATGGCGGTGGAAATGCCCAGAATAGCGGCCAATGTCAATAGGGTTGTTGTATTCATAGATGCTCAGTTTGCCTCTTCTCCCCATCTTCCGCAATCTATTTTGCCAACGGTTAATTTGCCTTCAATATCCATGTGCCCGACGTCGGAGTCTCAATGCCTTGGTAAGGGGCGATGTCAGGCGGATATGACCGGAATTGGGATTGGGACGATTGTTTCTCTGCATTCAATGAATTATCGAGTCAAGATTGTTTTCGTTTGCGCAAATGCGACCTCCCGCGAAAGATGGCGTTCGAGGGAAGCGGCTCGGATTCCGCAAGTGATGACACAAGTGAAACTTCACATTGCTGAAAAAATGAAAAAAAACTGAATTTGCGATTGACGAATTGTACGGAATCATGTAAATTGACCGCCGCTTTCGTCCCAGCCGGACGTTTGTTTTGGAGCATTGCTTCTGTAGCTCAGGGGTAGAGCGCATCCTTGGTAAGGATGAGGTCGCGGGTTCAAATCCCGCCAGAAGCTCCATGCTCCGCAAAGAATTAAGCAGCCCAACCCAATAAAAATATGGCCAAAGAGCAATTCCAGCGCAATAAGCCCCACGTGAACGTGGGTACCATCGGTCACGTTGACCACGGCAAGACCTCTCTTACCGCCGCAATCACTTCCGTGCTTGCCAAGAAGGGTTTCGCCCAAGAAAAGAAATATGATGAAATTGACGGAGCTCCTGAGGAGCGCGAGCGCGGTATCACTATTTCCACGGCGCACGTGGAGTATGAAACTGATCATCGCCACTATGCGCACGTCGACTGCCCCGGGCATGCCGACTATGTGAAGAACATGATCACGGGCGCCGCTCAGATGGATGGTGCCATTCTCGTGGTTTCCGCTGCCGACGGCCCTATGCCGCAGACTCGTGAACACATTCTTCTCGCCCGCCAAGTGGGTGTTCCCAGCATTGTGGTATTCATGAACAAGATGGATCTCGCCGATCCGGAGCTCGCTGAGCTCGTTGAGATGGAGATTCGCGAACTGCTTACCTCCTATGATTTTCCAGGTGACGATATCCCGATCATCAAGGGCTCTGCAGTCAAGGCGCTCGAAGGAGATCCAGAAGCGGAAAAGGCTATCCTCGAGCTGATGGAGGCCGTCGATTCCTACATTCCGACCCCGGAACGCCCGAAAGACCAGCCTTTCCTTATGCCCGTGGAGGACGTGTTCTCCATTTCCGGCCGCGGTACCGTGGCCACTGGGCGTATCGAGCGCGGCGTTATCAAGAAGATGGAGGAAGTGGAAATCGTTGGTATTCACGATACCCAGAAAACGGCCGTGACGGACATTGAGATGTTCCGCAAGTTGTTGGATCAGGGCGAAGCCGGCGACAACGTGGGGCTTCTCCTTCGAGGCCTCAAGAAGGAAGATGTAGTGCGCGGCCAGGTAATTGCCAAGCCCGGCTCCGTGACGCCTCATACGAAGTTTACCGCGGAAGTTTACGTGCTTTCCAAAGAGGAGGGAGGACGACACACCCCGTTCTTCAATAACTATCGTCCCCAGTTTTACTTCCGCACGACGGATGTGACCGGCTGTGTGACTCTGCCCGAAGGCACCGAAATGGTGATGCCGGGTGACAACGTGAGTTTGTCCGTGGAACTCATCACACCCATCGCCATGGAGAAGACTATGCGCTTTGCTATTCGCGAAGGCGGTCGCACCGTGGGCGCCGGTCGTGTGAGCGATATTCTCGCGTAAATCTCTGAAAATGGGTTGCGGCTAGTCTGCGCCCCTTGGTCATGGGAGGTGCTCTCCTTGGAAAAGAAGGAGAGCACCTCTCCGAAGATCGAACAGGAAACATTCATGCGGCAGTAGTTCAATTGGTAGAGCAGCGGTCTCCAAAACCGCAAGTTGGGGGTTCGAGCCCTCCCTGCCGTGCCACTTCCTTTCTGTTCTTCTCTTTCCTCGCGTCAATGTTATGTTCCGCAAAATTTCACAGTTTATCGCCGAGATCAAAGGCGAATTGAAGAAATGTTCATGGCCGTGGGAAAGCGATCCCAAGGTGAAGGGGTTCCGAAAATATCGGGAGCTTTCGGGTTCCACTCTCGTCGTATTGGTAGCGATGATTCTACTGGGAGCCTATGTAGCCTTTTTCGATTTCATTCTTGCAAAGGCCGTGCAGTGGACGATCCTTGTCCTTAAGTAATTTTCCATAAGCATCCATGTCCCGTACTCACGAACGCAAAAGCCGTCACATCGGAGAGCGTCCCGTTCCCGCTCCGAAAGATCAGTGGTATGCTCTGCACGTCCTTTCCGGAAAGGAACGTCGTGTGGTCGAAAATATTGATCGCTTGATCAAAGAGGAGGAAATGGGCTCCGTTATCTTCGGCACTCTGGTGCCCACGGAAAAGGTGGAGGATGTGCGTAATGGCAAAAAGTATGTAGTCGAGCGCAAACTTTTTCCTGGTTATGTGTACATCAACATGGGGCTGCGCCGTCCGGACAATTCCCTCGACAACGATGCTTGGTATAGAATTCAAGCGGTCGACGGGGTGATCAGCTTTGCCTGTGGACGCAACAAAGAGCCCCTCCCCATGTCGAAGAAGGACGTGGAAGATCTTTTCAATGAAATCGCCCGTCGGCAGGAAGTAGCTCGCCCCAAGGTCTCTTTCAAGGTGAAGGATGAGGTGATGGTTCTTGACGGGGCTTTCAAGGATCAGCGAGGCATCGTAGAAGAGGTCGACCCCGAACACGGCAAGCTTCGTGTGGGCGTTTCCATTTTTGGCCGCTCCACTCCGGTAGATCTCGATTACTCGCAGGTGGTGCTCGTGCCTGAAGATGAGCGTGGACAGGCGGAGCCTCCTCCATTTTCATAAAGTCCGTTTCAAAACGGAACAATTTCTCCGCTAATTAAACAACCATGGCAAAAGAAGTAATAAAAATCATCAAATTGCAGATTCCGGCAGGTCAGGCCAATCCTTCGCCTCCAGTGGGACCGGCTCTCGGTCAGGCTGGCGTGAACATTATGGCTTTTTGCAAGGAGTTCAATGCCGCCACGCAAAAACAGGCTGGGGACATTCTGCCTGTCGTGATCACGGTCTACAAGGACAAGTCGTTTTCTTTTATTACGAAGCAGCCGCCGGGCGCCGTTCTTCTGAAGAAGGCTGCCGGCATCGCTTCCGGTTCGGGCGAACCGAACAAAAAGAAAGTGGCTACACTGACCAAGGCCAAACTGATGGAAGTCGTCAACGCTAAGTTGCCCGACTTGAATACAAAGGATCCGGAACGCGCGGCGCGCATTCTCGCGGGCCAGGCTCGCCAAATGGGCATCGACGTTGAGGGATTCTGATCTCCGCACCTCTCGCAGGAGGGAAATATCAACCCGAAAGAACTGCAAAATATGTCTCAGAAACGCAGCAAACGCTATAAAGAAGCAGCACGGCTTGTCGAAGGCGGCAAGTCGTATGGGCTCTTAGAAGCCGTGGAACTCATGAAAAAGTTTCCGGCTCCTCAATTCGATCCTACAGTCACAGTCTCGTTCCATCTGACGATCGACCCCCGCAAATCCGATCAGATGGTTCGTGGCAGCGTTGCCCTTCCTCATGGAACGGGCAAGAATGTTCGCGTCGTTGTCTTCGCCCAAGGTGAAGCGGCCGCGGCAGCTCTCGACGCCGGCGCTGAGGAAGTCGGCCTTGAAGATCTCATCAAAAAAATTCAAGGCGGCTTTCTTGATTTCGACACGGCGATCGCTACTCCCGGCGCCATGGCGGAAGTGCGCAAGATTGCCCGTATCCTCGGACCGCGTGGGTTGATGCCCAACCCGAAGACAGGTACGGTGACGGACGATACGGCCAAAGCGGTGAAGGAAGTAAAAGCCGGCCGTGTTGACTACAAGGTTGACAAGAGTGCGAATGTCTCCGCTGCAATTGGAAAGCTTTCGTTTAGTGCCGAGCAGATCACGGAAAATGCCCGCGCTTTGATCGATTCCATCGTGAAAGCTCGTCCCTCGGCGGCAAAAGGCGCCTACATTGCCTCAGCGACAATCACATGCGCAATGTGCCCTGGCCTGAAGCTCAGCCAAAGCGAGCTTTCAAAGCTTTAACCCATAAGAACAGAAGACGAATATGAATCCAGACAAGAGAATCATCATCGATGGGTTGCTCGAACGGGTGAACGCTTCGCCCTTCGTGATCGTGATCGATTATACCGGCATCAGCGTTCCCGAGTTCACGGGGCTTCGCGCTGCTCTCGCCGAAGGCGGAGCCTCCTGCCATGTGGCCAAGAACAACTTCATGCGCTCCGCGCTTGCGGAAGCCGGACTGCCCGATATCGGAGAACATTTGCAGGGACAGACTGCTTTTGTGACGGGAATGACTGATGTATGTTCCGCGGCGAGGGCGATCAACACGTTTGCCAAATCCTCCAAGAAGGCATCCTACAAAGTGGCTATTCTCGATGGTGCCGTGCTTGCCGCAAGTGAGATCCAAGCGATTGGTGATCTGCCTTCGCGAGAAGTTCTGCTCGCTAAATTGCTTGGCACGATCAACGGAGCCGGAGCGGCTCTCGCCCGCGTCATTCAGGCTTATGTGGACAAGTCCAAAGCATCTGCAGAGGAGGCATAGTACATTTGAACGGAAGGCAATGTCTGCAAAGTCATTGCCCGATTCCAAACGGTCCTCTGTCGGGCCTCCGGCCGGAGAACTGAAATGTTCGGGATGCCCCCGAACGCGACAAGAACCAAAAACTAGATAAAAAGATGAGTGATATCAATAAAATCGCAGAAGAACTCGGTACGCTGACTATTCTTGAAGCGGCTGAGCTGGTGAAGATCCTCGAAGAAAAATGGGGTGTTTCCGCCGCAGCTCCCGTGGCCGCCGCCGCGGGCGGCGCTGCTGTCCCGGAAACGAGCGAGGAAAAAACGGAATTTGATGTCGTGCTCGCTGAAATTGGCGCCAACAAAATTGCCGCCATTAAGGCTGTGCGCGAAGTCAAGGCTGGCCTCGGACTTGCTGACGCCAAGAAATTGGTTGAAAGTGCGCCTGCTGCCGTTTTGGAAGGCGTTTCCAAGGAAGAGGCGGAAGCAGCTAAAACTAAGCTCGAAGCTGCCGGCGTCAAGGTTGAAATCAAGTAATTTTTTTACTTTCTACACGAAGCAGGAGGAGATTTTTTCTCCTCCTGCGTTCGCATCCCTGTAAAAACAGGCAAAATCGACCGGAGAGCATCGTCGAGTTCTCTCTGAGCGGATGGGATGAGCTCCGGTCGGTTTTCTCTGAAGAAAATCGCGCTACGCATCCGGCTTTGGATGCACTAATAACTATTCTCGCCACCACATGTTAAAGCCCAAGCAAGAGCGACTCAGTTTCGGCAAAATCAAGGAAGTGATCGAGCCTCCGAATTTAATCGAGATCCAACTTCAGTCCTATGCGGACTTTCTGCAACAATTCACCAAACCAGAGGACAGGCAGAAGAGTGGTCTGCAGGCGGTGCTGAGCGAACATTTCCCGATAGAAAGCTACGACAGAACCATCCGGCTGGAGTTCCTCTCCTACGAAGTGTCGCCGCCCAAGATGTCCGATTTTGCCGCGATTCGCTGCGGAGAAACCTATAGTGCCTCGCTCGTGGTCAAGTTCAAGCTGGTGTGTGGAGACTACTCGGCCGAGGAGAATGTCTACATGGGCGAAATTCCGATGATGACGGAGCGCGGCACTTTTGTAATCAATGGAGCCGAACGCGTGATTGTCGCTCAGCTCCACCGTTCGCCGGGTATTTGCTTTGAGAGGACGCGGCACACGAACGGTAAGGATTTGTTTTCCTTCCGCATCATTCCTGATCGCGGTTCTTGGCTGGAAGTGCAGTTTGATACGAACGATCTGATGTACGTGTTTCTCGATCGCCGCCGCCGTCGTCGAAAATTCTTGGCGACTACGTTTATGCGCTATCTCGGCTTCGAGAGCGATCGTTCCATTGTGGAGCAGTTTTACGCGATTCAGAAGCTTCGGCTGGAAGATGTGACGGGCGAGGAGCTCGAATATCTCGTGCCTTTTGAAAATGTGGTGCATGGGGAAGAGGGCGTGATGCTTCGGCGCAAAAGTGCGGTCATTGCCAAGGCATATGAACCGATGAGCATGTCGACGATCAAGAAAATGCTTGAGCTGGGCATTACGGAGATAGAGGTGATCGATCAACGTGAAGAGGAGGTGTTGCTCAAGACGCTGAAAAAAGATCTGGCTTACGATCGCGAGTCAGCGCTCAAGGAAATTTATCGCAAGTTCCGTCCGGGAGATCCCGCTTCCGTGCAGCAGGCCAGCATTCAGCTCGATCGTCTTTTCCGCGATGAGAAGAAGTACGACCTTACGCGCGTCGGACGTTATAAGATCAATCAGAAGCTGGGTCTCGACACTCCGCTCGACGTGCGTCTCATCCAAGCAGGAGATTTTCTGGAGGCTCTCAGGTATCTCTTGAAATTGAAGAAAGGCGAGGGCGTGGTGGACGATATCGATCATCTCGGCAGCCGCCGCGTGCGCGCCGTGGGCGAGCTGATCGCCAATCAGTGCCGCGTGGGGTTGGCTCGCACGGAGCGTCTTGTGAAAGAGCGCATGACGTTGTGTGACGCTTCCAACAATGACATCACTCCCAGCAAGCTGATTAATCCGAAGGCGTTGAGTGCCGTTGTGCGGGATTTCTTCGGCCGTTCTCAATTGAG
Source organism: Akkermansiaceae bacterium (assembly GCA_021200315.1). Taxonomy (GTDB): domain Bacteria; phylum Verrucomicrobiota; class Verrucomicrobiia; order Verrucomicrobiales; family Akkermansiaceae; genus Akkermansia. The sequence continues at coordinate 83,144 of JAJQGU010000015.1, read as the reverse complement.
CCAGTTCATGGATCAGATCAACCCTCTGGCCGAGTTGACTCACAAGCGGCGTCTTTCCGCGCTTGGCCCCGGCGGCCTCAACCGCGATCGCGCCGGCTTCGAGGTGCGCGACGTACACCCCTCTCACTACGGCCGCATTTGCCCGATTGAGACACCGGAAGGCCCAAACATCGGCTTGATCAATTCGCTGTGCACATATGCACGCATTAACGAATTCGGTTTCATCGAAACACCTTTCCGCCGCGTGAAAAACGGCAAGGTGACGGATGAAGTGGATTATCTGACCGCCGACATGGAAGAAAATTTCCTGATTGCTCAGGCCAATAATCCTCTGGATAAAAATGGCAAATTCACGACGCCGCGAGTGACGGCGCGTGAACGGGGAGAATTCCTCGAGGTGGATCCCAAGAGGATTTCGTACATGGATGTTTCGCCCAAGCAGCTGGTCTCCATTGCAGCCGGCCTGATTCCCTTCTTGGAACACGATGACGCGAATCGTGCGCTCATGGGAGCCAACATGCAGCGCCAGGGAGTGCCGCTTTTGGTCTCTGACGCGCCTCTGGTCGGAACGGGTATTGAAGGGAAATGCGCTCGGGATTCCCGTTCGGTAGTTCTCGCGAAGGCGCCCGGCATTGTGGCGTCTGCAACGGCTGAGTATGTAGTCACAACGCCGACGGGCGAGCTTCCTGTCCCGACGCAGACTTTCTTGTCGAACCCCGAAGAGCTCCGCTCCGATCCGGAAAACGGCGTACATGTGTACGCTCTGCGCAAGTTCATGCGTTCCAATGCGGGTACCTGCATCAACCAGAAACCCATTGTCGAGCGGGGACAAAAAATCAAGGCGGGCGACGTAATAGCCGACGGTCCGAACACCGATCAGGGAGAACTTGCTTTGGGGCGCAATGTGCTCGTGGCCTTTATGCCATGGAACGGTTACAACTTCGAGGACGCCATCATCATCTCCGAACGTCTCGTACAGCAGGATTCCTTCACCTCTATTCATATTGATGAATTTGAAGAGAAGGCTCGCGATACAAAACTCGGTCCTGAAGAGATCACGCGCGATATTCCCGGCGTGGGTGACGAAGCTCTCAAGAACCTCGGCTCCGATGGAGTGGTGCGCATTGGCGCCGAAGTGAAACCCGGCGACATTCTCGTGGGCAAAATTACTCCGAAACTGGAAACGGAGCTGGCTCCCGAGGAACGCCTCCTGCGCGCCATATTCGGCGAGAAGGCTGCCGATGTAAAGGACACCTCGCTGCGTGTGCCTCCGGGTACTACGGGCGTGGTGATGGACGTGCGCATCGTGCGGAGCAATCCTCCGGGGAATCCGTCCACCGATGCGGAAAACGAGCGCAAGAAGCAGATCAAGAAAGTCAACGAGGATCATAAGAAGGCCAAGGACAAGCTGGTGGAGGAACTCACCAGCAAACTTTCCGATCACCATTTGGGCGAAAAGATCCCTCTCGAGGTGACAAAGGCCGGCACGAACGAGGTGATTATCCCCGCCAATCGCAAGATCACTAAGACGCTTTTGCGCAAATTGGCTCTCAATCACGACATGGTCGAGATCGATCCGAGCCCGGTTCGCAACCAGATTATGGCCGTGATCAACAGCTACGAGCCCAAGTTCCGCGAAATGGACGAAGATCGTGATCGCCGCCTTGAACAGATTGAACTCGGTAATGATCTCGATCCCGGTGTGGTCACGGAAGTGAAGGTATACATCGCCACTAAGCGCAAGCTTGGCGTGGGTGACAAAATGGCGGGCCGCCACGGCAACAAGGGTGTGGTTTCCCGGGTGTTGCCCGTGGCCGACATGCCCTTCCTCGAAGACGGTACGCCGGTGGATATCATCTTGAACCCTCTCGGCGTTCCTTCTCGAATGAATGTGGGGCAGGTGCTGGAGACCCATCTTGGCGTGGCGGCCAAGGCTCTCGGTTTCAAGGTGGCGACACCCGTGTTTGACGGCATTCAGGAGCAGCAGATTTGGGATTATATGTCTCAGGCCAAGAAAGTGGACGGTTTTACATGGATCGGGGACGGCAAAGACGGCACGGTGGCCGGCAAGAGCCGACTGATCGATGGCCTCACCGGTGAACCGTTCCATCATCCTGTTGTGGTCGGCTACATTTATATGCTCAAGCTGAACCATCTCGTCGCCGACAAAGTGCATGCACGGGCTGTAGGCACCTATAGCCTGGTCACTCAGCAGCCTCTCGGCGGCAAAGCCCAGCATGGCGGCCAGCGCTTCGGGGAAATGGAAGTTTGGGCGCTCGAAGCCTACGGCGCAGCCTATACCCTCCAAGAGCTTTTGACAGTGAAATCGGACGATGTGCAAGGGCGCACGCGGATTTACGAGGCCATTGTCCGCGACGACAACGCCTTGGAGGCTGGCACTCCCGAATCGTTTAATGTGCTGATCAAGGAGATGCAGGCTCTCGGACTGGATGTGCGGCCGACGGACAAGGACGATCGCGCTTCGCAGCCGAAGACCGATGATGACTTCTTCGATTTGCTGAGAGACGACGAAGAAATGGACGAAAACGAATGATAAACCAAACCGGCACACTGCGTTTCTCACGGTGTGCGGGAAACATCAAAAAGCTTTAAAAATCAAATCTATGTTTCTTTCCGATAAAGATGCTGAACAGCCCAAGAACTTCGATCAGGTGCGCATCACCGTCGCCAGTCCCGAAGTCATCAGAAAGTGGTCGAGAGGCGAGGTGAAAAATCCAGAGACGATCAATTATCGCACGTTCAAGCCGGAAAAGGGCGGTCTCTTTTGTGAGCGCATCTTCGGGCCTACCCGCGACATGGAATGTTCCTGCGGTCGCTACAAGCGCGCCAAAAACAAAGGGCAGATCTGTGACCGCTGCGGCGTGGAGGTGACCCATTCCCGCGTGCGCCGCGAGCGCATGGGGCACATCGAGCTGGCCGTTCCGGTGACCCACATCTGGTTTTACAAGTGTATGCCCAGCCGCATCGGTCTCATGCTCGACATGACGGCCCGCGACTTGGAACGCGTGATCTACTACGAGGACTACATCGTGATCGATTCGAAAGGAGTGCCGGGTATTGAGGTGGGGCAAATTCTGGCGGAAGATGAATACGATCAATTGCTTGAAGATTACGAGGCCGATGAGGCGCCCGAAGCCGGCATGGGTGCGGCCGCCATTCAGAAGCTGCTTGCCAATATTGATCTCGACGTTCTGATCGACCAGCTGAAAAATGAGATGGAGAAGACCAACTCAAAGCAAAACAAGCGCAAGCTGGCCAAGCGTCTTCAAATCGCCCAAGGGTTTCGGAATTCGGGCACGAAACCGGAATGGATGGTACTGACAGTGCTTCCCGTCATTCCGCCGGATCTCCGTCCGCTCGTGCCGCTTCCCGGCGGGCGCTTTGCCACCTCTGACCTAAACGACCTCTACCGCCGCGTGATCAACCGCAACAATCGCCTGAAAGAGCTTCTCGCCCTGCAGACTCCCGAGGTGATCATCCGCAATGAAAAGCGCATGCTGCAGGAAGCCGTGGACGCTCTTTTCGACAACGGCCGCCATGGCCGCCATGTCACGGGTGCGGGCAACAGACCTCTCAAGTCTCTCTCGGATATGTTGAAAGGGAAGGGAGGCCGCTTCCGTCAAAACCTGCTCGGCAAGCGCGTGGATTATTCCGGACGTTCCGTCATCGTGATCGGCCCCAATCTGAAGATGCACCAGTGCGGGCTGCCCAAGAAAATGGCTCTGACTCTTTTCGAACCGTTCATCATCCACCGCCTGAAAGAGCTCGGCTATGTGCACACGGTGCGCTCGGCCAAGAAGATGATCGATCGCCGCGAGTCCGTGGTGTGGGATATTCTGGCCGAAGTGACCAAGGGACATCCGGTGCTTTTGAACCGTGCGCCCACACTGCACCGCCTGTCGATCCAGGCTTTCGAGCCCGTATTGATCGAAGGATCGGCTATCCGCCTGCATCCGCTCGTGTGCAACGCCTACAACGCTGACTTCGACGGAGACCAGATGGCCGTGCACGTGCCGCTTTCGGTGGAGGCTCAGATCGAGGCCCGGGAGCTGATGCTCGCACCGAACAATATTTTCTCGCCCGCATCCGGCAAGCCGATCACGACACCGACACAGGATATCATTCTTGGTGCCTATTATCTCACTCACACGCGTGCTGTGGAGGTGAAGGAAAATCAGGATAACCAGCACCTTTTGCCGCTCTTTGACTCCATTTCCGAAGTCGAGTTCGCCATTGCCGCCCGCAAGATCGGCTATCACGAGTGGATCCGTCTGCGCAATCCGGATTACGGCAAGGATCCTGACACGATCTCGTTCGGAAAGCAAACTGTCGATCGCGAAACTATTGTAACCACAGCGGGGCGCGTGCGCTTTAACGAGATCTGGCCCGATGAGCTCGGCTACATCAACAAAAATGTGGGCAAGAAGCTTATCGGCGACATCATCTGGCGCTGCTATCAGACGGTAGGGCAGGAGCGTACAGTGCAAACGCTCGACGCATTGAAGGCTCTCGGCTTCAAGGAAGCCACCCGCTCGGGCTGCTCGATCGGCATTGTGGACATGGTGGTGCCATCCGACAAGGATGAGATCATCGGCAAGGCATACGACGAAGTGGCCAAGGTCACCAGTCAGTATGAAGACGGCCTCATCACTGACGGCGAACGTTACGAAAAGGTGGTGTCGATCTGGTCGGGCGCCACGGATGTGATTCAGCAGGCTCTCTACTCCAAGCTGGAATACAACGACGGCGCTGCCGTGGCCAGTCCTCTTTACATGATGGTTGACTCCGGCGCCCGCGGCAACAAAGCCCAGATCAAGCAGCTCTCCGGCATGCGCGGCCTGATGGCCAAGCCATCCGGTGAGATTATCGAGCGTCCCATCACGTCGAATTTCCGGGAAGGACTTTCGGTGCTCGAATACTTCATCTCCACGCACGGCGCCCGCAAAGGGCTGGCCGATACGGCTCTCAAGACGGCGGATTCGGGCTACATGACTCGAAAGCTCGTTGACGTGGCTCAGGACGTGATCGTGCGCGATCACGACTGCGGTACGGAGCAGGGTGTGGTGATGACGGCCATTTACGACGGAGACGAAGAGATCGCCTCGCTGGCCTCGCGCATCTATGGCCGGGTGACCTGCGATACAATCAAAGATCCCACCACGGGCAACGTGATTGTGGAAAAGAACGGAATCATCGGCGAAGACGCAGCCCAGCTGATTGAGCGGGTGGGCATTGAGAAGGTAAAAGTGCGTTCCGTGCTTACTTGTGATCTGGCCAAGGGGTGCTGCGCCAAATGCTACGGGCTCAATCTTGCTACCGGGAAAGAGGTGAAAGTCGGCGAAGCCGTGGGCATCATCGCGGCCCAGTCTATCGGCGAGCCCGGCACGCAGCTGACGATGCGTACGTTCCACGTAGGCGGCACGGCCACTACCTCCGAGCGCAAACCCATCATCCAATCCAAGAACAAGGGACAGGTCATTTACGACAATATCCGCAGCGTTGAGGATGAAAACGGCCATAATGTCGTTCTCAACAAAAACGGCACAGTGAAGATCTATGATGCCGACAAGAAGGAACTCGAGTCCTACCAGCTCTCCATTGGCACCATCCTCCATGTGAAGAACGGCGCACCGATTGAGGAGCAGCAGACGCTTGCCACTTGGGATCCGTACGCAGTGCCCGTGATTGCCGAAGAAGGCGGTGTGGTGAAGTTCTGCGATATGATCGAGGGCATCACCACTTCCGTGGAGGCGGCTGGCCGTGGAGAAGGGCGCGGTACCACGGTGGTGATCGACCATCGGCAGGATCTCGCGCCTCGAATCATTGTGAGCGCCCCCAACGCGAAGGGGGGCAAGAAAGAGCGCTCATATTCGATCCCCACCGGCGCCTATCTTGCCGTCCAGGAGGGGCAGACGATTTCCGCTGGTACCCAGCTGGCCAAGACGCCCCGCAAGGTGTCAAAGACGAAGGACATTACCGGCGGTCTTCCCCGAGTGGCTGAGCTCTTTGAAGCCCGTCGTCCGAAGGACGCCTGCACCTTGGCCAATATTGACGGCTATGTGTCCATAGATTCCGCCATGATCCGCGGCAAGAAGGTCGTGACCGTTTACCGCGATCGGGAAGATATGGAAGCCCTTTCGTCCGGCAAAAAGGCTGTCAGGAAGGATGTCTCCGACGAGCCTGCCTTTGTGAAACATCTCATCCCGATGGATCGCCACATCATCGTGCATGATGACGATTTTGTGCATGCCGGCGAACCTCTCTCGGATGGCTCTGAGGCTCCGGATGAAATTCTTGCCATTTGCGGCAAGAATGCGCTTCAGGAACATCTCGTCAACAAGGTGCAGCAGGTGTACCGCGTGCAGGGGGTGGAAATCAATGACAAGCATGTCGAAATCATCGTCAGCCAGATGTTGCGCAAGGTGCGCGTCAAAGATCCCGGCGATACCGGCCTTCTCTGGGGTGATGAGATCGACCGTCCGGCTCTTGAGGCCATCAACCGCGAGATCGTGGCCAGCAATGGCCGCCCCGCCGATTCGGATCCCATCCTCCTGGGCATCACCAAGGCGTCGCTGAAGACGGATTCGTTCATTTCGGCCGCTTCTTTCCAGGACACTACGCGTGTATTGACCGAGGCGTCCACGCTGGGCAAGGTTGACAGGCTTGAAGGGTTCAAGGAAAATGTCATTCTCGGCCATCTCATTCCCGCCGGCACGGGCTTTGCAAAATACCGCCGCATCGAGGTGCTCCCGGCAGAGGGTGCCGTGGAAGTGCCCCGTGAGAATCCCGAGGGTGCGGGCATTCCGCCTGTGATCGACGATCCGATTTCCGTGGGCGGCGATGAATAGGCCCGCCTGAGACGCGTTTTCCCGAGAGCCGTCGGTGCCTGTGCGCCGGCGGCTCTGTCGCGTTCTCCGAGCGAGGAAGTGCCCGGAGACGGATTGGCTCGTTTCGGAGAATGAGCGCAGGCCGCGCCGCGTATGAATACACCGATTACGAGCAGAAAAAGGGGACTTCCCCGCTTTCCTGCGATTTTCTGCAGAGGATCTCCGTGAGAGCCCTGCGCAGTTGAATTGCCGTGGTAGGTCTGTCCCGGGCGGCGTTCACAGACGCTGGCGGACGATTTCCTCCAGAAGGGCGGCTGTGCCTTCCTCTCCCAGCAGAGAGCTGTCCACCATCAAGTTGTAGTGGCGGCGCGCACCCCAGTCGCCGCCCGTATAGTGGAGACAGTACGCACGGCGTTCTCTGTCGAGGCGTTGCAGGGTCTCTTCAGCCGCTTCCGCGGGCACGCCGTATCGGGTGGTGACGCGCCGTACGCGGTCTTCCCTCCCTGCGTAGATAAATACGCGGAAGCATCGCTTGTGCGCACGGAGCACAAAGTTGGCCAGGCGTCCGACGATGACGCAGGATTCGCGTGAGGCCACCTCGTGGATGATGCGGCTTTGCGCTTGGAAGACGGCGGTTTGTACGGGAGCGTCATAAACTTCAAGACGGCTGTCGGCCATGACGCCGCTTTCCTTCACCGATTCTTCGTCGAGCCCGCTCCGGTGTGCGGTGAGAGAGATGAGGTTCTTGTCGTAAAGTTTCACGCCCAGCCGTTCGGCGAGCAATTTGCCGATGCGGTGTCCGCCGCTGCCGTATTCCCGGGAAATGGTTACCACGAAGGGAAGCGCCCGCCCGGCGGCTCCGTCGATGAGTCCGGAGTCGACCCGCCTTTGCCTCATGGCGGGATTGAAGGACGATTCGTGCGTGCGCCCGAAAACATGGTAATAGGCGATGGAGCATACGCCCGACAAAGCAATGACGAGAAACATCGGCCGATAACCGAAGTGTTCGAGGAGCATGCCTGCCGCCAGACCTCCGAGGGCGATTCCCAGATCGAAGGCCACAAAGAATGTCGAATTGGCCGCGCCGCGCCGTTCGGGGGCTACGGAATGCATGGCCATGGTCTGCAGCGCGGGTTGCACCGCTCCGAAGCTGCAGCCCATCAGAGCTCCCGAGAGAATGTAGCAAGGTGCATTGGGGATGAACACCAGCAGCAGAATACCTGCGATCAGCGCCGCGTTGCCGATGTAGACGAGTGGAGCCTCGCCATGACTGTCGATCGCGCGGCCGAGCGCGAAGCGGGTGAGAACGGTAGCTGCGGCCATGGCGATGAAATAGATGCCGCCGCCGGGCAGGCCGGGAATGGTGGCCGCATAAAAGGCCACGTAAACCTCGACTACCCCGTAGGCCATCATGAAAAAAAACTGCGTGACGGAGGCAGGCACGGACGTTCTCTCAAAAAGCCCGTCCAATCTTATCGGCTCGGTGGAAAGACGGGCGGTGCGCTGTCGGATGCCCGCGCTCAGAAACAGGGCGACCAGGGCGGATAAGGCGGTGAAGGCGAATAACGCCTGATAGGGCTCGAAGCCAGGCACTTCCATGAGCGCGAGCCCGATCGCTGGAGCTGCTGCCGTCGAGAGCGCCATTGACAGTCCGTACATTCCCAGCCCTTCCCCCATGCGTGCAGGCGGAACAATGTCCGTCACCCACGTGGAGGCCGAATTGCTTGAAGCCGCATGAAAGGCTCCGTGCAGCGTGCGCAGAGCAACGGCCACCGCAATGCCGGCCGACAGAAAATATCCCATGGGGATGAGAGCCATGCCGATCAGTCCCGATAGGAGGACGGCGCGCCGGCCTCGGGTGTCCGCCAGCCATCCCGCAAAGGGGCGGGCGACGATGGACGCGACGCTGAAAAGCGCGGTCGCCACGCCGATCGTCACGGCCGTTCCTCCCAAGTGCGCCACGAAGAATGGGAAGGCGGGCAACAGTGCGTGAAAATTGACGAAAATGAAAAAATTGACCAGACAGATCTTCACAAAGGAAGGCGTCCAGAGCGGTTCGCGGTTGATGGTTCGGTTCATGTCGAGGCGCGGAATTCTTGATTGCGCACAAAAAAGCCCGGCCACGAAGGATCAACCAGACTTACGTGATCGGACACAACATGTTGACGTGCACCCTTCCGAACCCTTTCCTGAAACGTGGACGGAGTCCCTCGGGAAAGGGCGGCAGGCGCGGTCATTCTATCCATTCCCTCGCGATTGTCAATTCCGGATTTGCTGGGAGGAGCCGTTCTGATAGCAATTTGGCCCGACTCTCCTCATGTCTCTGTTCAGCGGCCGGCTGTCGTGCTTCCCGGCCCGGCCGCGCTGTTTTCGGGCGGTTTCGGACGGCCTGCGGGAGGAACAAGGCGAATTTAGTCTTGCAGACCATGGGGAAAAGGTGTTAAATAAAGCCGCACAATTCCGCTCCTGCGGAGAGAATCAGATTTATGAAGACCAGTACCATTTTATCTGTTCCCGATGCTGCCGAAGCGTGGGATCGCGTGTCGGGTTCCGTTGATGCGCAGGGAGAAACAATGATGCTGAACATGGGGCCTTCGCATCCGGCCACGCATGGTGTGCTGCGCCTTCATCTGGAAGTGGACGGCGAGGTGATCGTGGCCTGCGATCCGGTGATCGGGCATTTGCACCGGGGAATGGAGAAAATAGCCGAGAACTGTCATTACAATCAGTTTGTAGCATATACGGATCGCTTTGACTATCTGGCGCCCATGAGCAACAATATCGCGTATGCCTGCGCTGTGGAGAAGCTTCTCGGCTGGGAGCTGCCGGAGCGCGGTCAGGCGATTCGCGTGCTTTGTTCCGAGCTTTCGCGCATTTCCTCATATATGTTGGGCGTGGGCGTGTATGCGATGGATGTGGGGGCGATGACGGTTTTCCTGCTCTGTTACGAGGAGAAGGAAAAAGTACATAATTTTTATGAGGAAATATGCGGTGCGCGCTTCACTTCTTCCTATACCCGCATCGGAGGGATGACGAGAGACATTCCGAAAGGGTTTGAGAAGAAGGTGCTGGCTTTCTGCGACAGCTGCGAGAAGACCATCGATGAGATGGAGTCGCTCCTTCTCAAGAACAAGATCTGGATGGATCGCCTGATCGGGGTCGGCAAGCTCACCCGCGAACAGGTGCTGGCCAACGGGCTGACGGGGCCGAACATGCGCGCCAGCGGCGTGAAGCGCGATCTGCGCAAGACGAATCCCTATCTGGGCTACGAACGCTACGAATTCGACGTGCCTGTGATGGAAGGCGGGGATTGTTACGACCGTTTCATCATCCGCGCCTTTGAGATGCGGCAGTCCGTCCGAATACTTCGCCAGGTGTGTGGGAACATGCCCGGGGGGCCGATCTGTGTGCAGAACGAGCGAGGGATACTGCCCCCCAAGGAAGCCGCCATGATGGGCATGGAGGAACTTATCCGTCAATTCATGGTGACGACCATGAGCGTGAATGCGCCTGTCGGGCAAGTCTATTTCGCCGCCGAGAACCCCAAGGGTGAGCTCGGATTTTTCATTGAATCCCAAGGAGGCGGTACACCCAATCGCCTGAAGATGAGGTCCCCTTCGTTCAGCACGCTCTCCGTGCTGCCGGAGCTGCTGCCGGGGCACTTGATCTCTGACATCCCCGCCATCCTGGGATCCTTTGACTTTGTGCAGGGCGAGTGCGATCGCTGAACGGGAAAATCTTCTATTTGTACCATGTCCAGTTTACGAGAAAACAACTTCGACTCTCTCGCGGCTCCCCGGCCGACGCCCGGGGAACGCCATTACGAGAAATTCACTGTCTCGCCCGAGCTCGAAGCCGAGGCGCAGCGGGTGATCGCCCTCTATCCGGAAGGGAAGGCGCAATCGGCTATTTTGCCGCTGCTGCACGAAGTGCAGACGCGTTTCGGCTACATCTGCGCCGATTCGATCATCTGGGTGGCGGAAAAGACTGGATCCACGCCGGCGCACGTACTGGGGGTGGTAACTTTCTATCCCGGCCTCCGGCAGAGCTGTCCGGGGCGTTTCCACATCCGCGTGTGCCGCACGCTGGCCTGTTCGATGGCCGGCAGCGAGGAGCTTTTCGATATTCTCTGTGAAAAGACTGGCATCGACCGCACGCAGATCGATCATGATCATCCGATCGGAGTGAGTGCGGACGGCCTTTGGAGCATTGAATTCGTCGAGTGCCTGGCGCAGTGCGGGTTCGGCCCCTCCGTCATGGTGAACGACGATGTGCATCAATGCGTCACTCCCGACAAGGCGGACGAGCTGCTCGCCCAGTATTCCGATCAATCCAACCCCGGCCAGACGATATGACCATAACCTACAAACCGGGCAGGGAACCCCATCCCAAGGAAACCCGCCGCATTTTCAAGAACGTCGACCGCGTCGGCTGGGATCCCTCCATCGAAACAGCCATTGCCGACGGCGCCTACGAGACGCTCAGAAAAGTGGTGACCACCATGGAGCCCGCTTCGGTGATCGACGAAGTGAAAAAGAGCGGCCTGCGCGGCCGCGGCGGCGCAGGTTTTCCGACGGGCGTAAAATGGACGTTCATCCCCAAAGGGAATACGAAGCCCGTCTATCTCGTCTGCAACTGCGATGAATCGGAACCCGGCACTTTCAAGGATCGCTTCGTCGTCCATCAGGATCCGCATCAGCTCATCGAGGGCATGATCATTTCCTGCTATGCGGTGGGGGCTCATTTCGCCATCATCTACATGCGCGAGGAATTCCCGAAGGCGGCGCAGCTCATGCGCCATGCCTTGGAAGAGGCGAAGGAAAAGAATTTTCTCGGCGACCGCATCTGCGGCACGGATTACAATCTCGAAATCATCGTTCACCGCGGCGCCGGCGCTTATATCTGCGGCGAGGAAACCGCGCTGATCAACTCCATTGAAGGGGTGCGTCCCTATCCGCGCATCAAGCCTCCTTTCTTTCCAGCCGCCATCGGCCTCTACGGCTGCCCTACGATCGTCAACAACGTCGAATCGCTCTGCCAGGTGCGCCACATTCTCGAAATGGGGGGCGAGGCCTACAGCCGAATCGGCGCCAAACGCTCCCCGGGCACGCGCATCATCGGCGTCTCGGGCGATGTGAAGAGGCCCGGCTATTATGAAATCATTTCGGGTTCGATCACGTTCGGCGAGCTGCTCTACGATCTCTGCGGCGGCCCCCGCGAAGGCCATGTGTTCAAGGCGCTCATACCAGGCGGCTCTTCCTCCAAGGTGATGCGCTGCGATGAAGTGCTCAAGAGCCGGAATCCCGACGGCACGGTGCGCAGTCTCTCAATTTTTGACGTGCCATTGGACATCGATTCGATTGCGCAGTACGGCTCTATGTCCGGTTCCGGCGGGGTGATCGTGATGGACGAAACGCGCAGCATGCCTGTCATCCTCAATAACATCAACCGCTTCTACGCTCACGAGTCCTGCGGCCAGTGTACGCCCTGCCGCGAAGGCTGCCCGTGGATGCTCAAGCTTTCCACCCGCATTATCAATGGCCAGGGTTCTCCGGAAGACGTTGCCCTTCTTGAAAAAGTGGCTTACCAGATCGAGGGCAAGACGGTCTGCGCGCTCGGCGAGGCCACGGCGTGGCCCACGGAAGCCATGATTGCGAAGTTCCGCGACGAATTCACGGCGCTCACCAAGCCGATCAACGCCCAAATGCCGCACAGCCCGGAGGCGAAGGCCGCCCGGCAGTTCCTGATTCGCGAATAACCTTTTTCTTCCCCGTCATGAGTAGTACCACAACCTTCACGTTACCCAGAGATCTCGCCGCCGCCGAAGGCAAGGTGAACGTCCAGATCGACGGAAAATGGTATCGCTTTCCAAAGGGCACGCGCATTGCGGACGCCTGCAATTCGGTCGGGGCGCACGTGCCTTGTTTCTGCTATCATCCGAAGCTGGTGATCGCCGGCACCTGCCGCATGTGCCTGGTCGAGCAGGGGATGCCCCCGCGTCTCGCCCCAGGCCAGACTCCCGTCTATGACGAGCAGGGATATCAGACGATTCAGTGGATGCCTCGCCCCATCATCGCCTGCGCCAACACCGTGGCGGAAAACATGGGGATCCGCACCACCAGCCGCCTTACTGCGGAAGCGCGCCGAAGCGTGTTGGAGTTCCTGCTCACGAATCATCCGCTCGATTGCCCGATTTGCGATCAGGCTGGCGAGTGCAAGCTTCAGGAATATTCCAACGACTACGGTCAGGGAAGCCATCGTTTCACCGAGGCCAAGACGAAGAAGGGCAAGAACTTGAGCGTCGGGCCGCGCGTGAATCTCGATCAGGAGCGCTGCGTGCTCTGCGGCCGCTGCGTGCGCTTCATGCGCGACGTCGTGGGCGACCCCGTGCTCAGCATGAGCCAGCGCGGCACGTTCAACCGCATCACCATCTATCCCGGGCGGGAGCTCGACAGCAACTATTCGATGAACGTGGTTGATCTCTGCCCGGTGGGCGCGTTGACATCGAAGGATTTCCGCTTCAAGATGCGCGTGTGGTTCCTGAAGAGTACGCCCACGATCGACGTCAATTGCGGCACGGGCACAAACATCGACATCTGGACCCGCGAAGGCGTCGTGTACCGCATCACGCCCCGCCGGAATGATGCGGTGAACGAATGCTGGATGCCGGACTCACACCGGCTGAACTACAAATACATCAACTCTTCCGCCCGCCTGACCGATCCCCTCGTGCGCACGGACGCCGGGGCGCCCCCGCGCGCCGCAGCCTGGGAGGCTTCTCTGAATCTTGCCGCCGAGCAGCTGCGCAAGCTCTCTCCCGCACAGACCGCGATCATCGCCTCGGGGCGCATGACGAATGAAGAGCTCCGCATGGTGAAGCTCCTGGCGGAGCGGCTGGGAGTGCCGCATCTCGATATCGTGCCGCGCATGGGCGAGAGCGACGGCATGCTGATCAGCGCGGACCGCAACCCGAACACGAACGGGGCGAGGCTCATTCTCGGCCTTGAGGAGCCGGGTGCCGGTCTCGCTGCCATTCGCGAAGGGGTGCGCGACGGCTCCATCAGGGGACTGCTCGCCCTCGGGGAAGACTTGACCGCCGAAGCCGGGTTCGCCGTTCAGGAGCTCGAGAAGCTCGATTACCTGCTGGCCGTCGCCCACTCGGCCAACGACACTGTCGCCGCCGCGGACGTAGCCTTGCCCGGCGTGACTTTCGCCGAGAAATGCGGCACCATGATTAATGTGGCCGGGCGCATTCAGCGGCTCAACTGCGCCATCGCCCCCCGGGCGCATGCGCGTGACGACTGGAGTATTCTCTTCGAGCTGGCCCGCCGCCTCGGTGGAGAGGGAGAAATCAATTTCGCTTCGGCGCGGGATGTCCTGCTTCAGCTGACCAAGGAGCACGAGTGCCTCTCCGGGCTGACATGGGGCTCCATCGGCAACTCCGGCGTGCAGGTGATGGAAACGGGCGTCGGCATTCCTCTTCTCGAGCGGAAGAACGACGGAAATCCATCGTAAACACTTCACTCTCTATCTAAAATGGAAATTATTCACTCCATCTTCCGATTCTGTGACGAGGTTCTCTCCGATCCTGTTTGGTTTTACATCATTACGCTGATTCTGAAGCTGATCGTCTGCCTTGCCGTGGTGATCGCCTTCGTCCCGATCTCGGTGTTGATCGAGCGCCGCGTCGCTTCGTGGATTCAGGATCGCGTGGGTCCGAACCGCGTGGGCATCCCGCTGAGCATCTTTTCCCGCTTCGGGTCGAAGGCCGCGCAGCCGCTCGCCAATGTGCTGGATTATTGGGGGTTCCCGCGGGACGGCAGGCTCGCCCGTCTCTTCCGGTATCTCCGTCTGGACAAGGATATCCGCTTGTGGGGGGTGCTGCAGCCGATGGTCGACGGTCTCAAGCTCTTCCTGAAAGAAGATTTCACGCCTCCTTTTGTGCGCAAAGCGTACTTCTGGGTGGCGCCGGCGCTGGTGCTGGCGCCTCCGTTGATCACTTCCACCGTAATCCCCTTTGCGGGCAGCGTCGAGACGAGGTACGGACATCTTTCCATGTGCGTGGCGAATCTCGACATCGGCCCGCTGTGGATTTTCGCGCTGGCCGGGCTGTCTGTCTACGGTCTGGCTCTGGCGGGCTGGGCCTCCAATTCGAAGTATCCCTTCCTCAGCGCCGTGCGCTCTTCGGCTCAGTTGATCTCGTATGAAATCTCCATGGGGCTTTCGATCATTCCTCTGCTGATGATCTGCAGCAGGCTGAATCTGCAGGACATCGTGCAATATCAGGCCGACAATGGCTGGATGCTTCTTCCCCTGTGGGGAGAAGGACTCACCGAGCAGCGTTGGGTTCTTCTCGTCCCAGTTTTCATCAGTTTCATCATCTTTCTCACGTCTGTGTTTGCGGAGGCCAACCGCCTTCCCTTCGATATGGCGGAATGCGAGACGGATCTCGTCGGCGGCTATCACACCGAATATTCGTCGATGAAGTTTGCCCTCTTCTTCATGGGAGAATACGCGGCCATGGTGGTCGGTTCCGCCATCGTGATCACGCTTTTCCTCGGCGGATGGTCGATCGGCTTCGGCCTCGACGGCCTGATCGCGGCTCACTGGGGGCCGTGGTGGGAAATTCTCTTCGGCTTCGTCGCTTTTCTCCTGAAGCTCGCTTTCTTCACCTTTTTCTTCGTCTGGGTGCGGTGGACTCTTCCGCGCTTCCGCTATGACCAGGTGATGAAGCTGGGCTGGCTCGTGTTCTTCGAGCTCGCCGTCGTCAACATCTTCCTGACCGCCGGCATCCTCTATTTCTTCAAGTAAGTTCCAAATGATCTCCTGATTATGTCCTATACACCGATCAAGCGTCCCAAGTTCTCGTTCTGGGACAGGATCTATCTCAAGGCGGTCGCCGGGGGGCTCGCCGTCACCCTGAAGCACTGCATTCTCTCCCTTCTGGGCAGGAGCCGCAACAAGAAGGAGCTGGGCGGCTCCGGCGTGGGTGTCACCATGCAGTATCCCGAATACAAATGGGATGCCCACCTGCCGTCCTACTATCGCGGCCACCCCGTGCTCGTGCGCGGCGAGGACGGGCGGGAGCGCTGCGTTTCCTGCCAGCTCTGCGAGTTCATCTGTCCGGCCCGCGCCATCAGGATCACCCCCGGCCCGATTTCGTCCGATGCGCCGAATCAAAAGCCCGAGAAGGCTCCCCGCGAATTCGAGATCGACATGCTGCGCTGCATTTATTGCGGCATGTGCCAGGAAGCGTGCCCGGAACAGGCCATCTTCCTCAGCAAGGAATACACCATCACTCCGGTCACCCATGAGGAGGCCGTCTACAACAAACAAAAATTGTATGAATTGGGCGGCCTTCGGCGCGGCCTGGTCAACAAGTGGAACCCGTACAAATAATCATCGCCATGGATTTTCCCGTCAGTGACATCGTTTTCTACGTCTTTGCCGTTTTGGCCGTGGTCTCTTCGATCATGGTCGTGGGTCTGCGCAACCCCGTCTCATCGGCCATGAGCATGGCGTTGACGTTTGCTTTCACCGCGGCCGTGCTGTTCGGCATGGGCGCCTTCTTTCTCGGCGTCGTGCAGATTATCGTCTACGCAGGCGCCATTTTGGTGCTTTTCCTCTTTGTGATCATGATGCTCGACGTGAAGAGGCAGGAGAAGAGGCGGCTCGATACGGCGCCGCTTCTCGTCGGGGTGGCCGTGGCGGCCTCTCTGGCCGGGATGGTGGCCAACGTCAGTTTATCTCTCCCGGGCGCGTGCAGAACGGTTTGCTGTACGGCGGACGAACAGGACGCCCGCCCCGCCGGCTTGGGCGGATGTCTTCCGCAGTTGGATCCCCGGCGGGGGGCCGCTGCCTTGAAACCGGGCGATCTGCGCACCCGGCTGGAGCAGGGCGGCTTCCCCGACACGGCTCTCGTTGGCCGCACGCTTTTCACCGCCTACAACCTTCCCTTTGTCTTCGTCGGCACGGCTCTGCTGGTCGGCGCTGTGGGCGCCGTTGCCTTGGGGCGCCGCTCCCGCAAACAGGATTGACCTTTTTCCGCTATGATTCCATTATCTCATTATTTGATCTTCTCGGGGCTGCTGTTCTCCGTCGGCCTGGCCGGGGCGCTGATCCGCCGCAATCTCCTTGTGGTGCTGATGTGCTTGGAGCTGATGCTGAGCGCCGCCGGCGTCGCGCTGGTCGCCTTTTCCCGGGCGGCCGGAACCATGGGGCTGCCCGTGTATGACGGCCAGGTGATGGCGTTGTTCGTCGTGGCGATCGCCGCCGCGGAGGTGGCCATCGGCCTGGCTCTGGCCGTCTCTGTCCGCCGCTCGGGCAAGACGCTGGACACCGATGGAATGAACTCCTTGAAGGACTGATCGCGCTTCCTGAATTACCCACTCTTTTCCGACAATGAACATGGCTAATCTTGCATGGGTTCTCCTGTTTCTCCCCCTCGCCGTGGCGGCGGTCAACTGGTTCGCCTTCGCCAGGCGGGATTCTCTGGCGGCGTTGACGGGCACTTTTGCCGTGCTGGTGACGTTTGGGCTTTCCGTTCTCCTGGCGGCGGGGCTGGCCGATGGGGAGTTTCCCGATGAATTCGCCTGGCTTCCGCTGGACGGCGGCGGCGGAGGTATTTCCCTGGGGCTGACGCTCGATGCCCTCTCCGTGCGCATGATGGTGGTGGTGACGGGCATCGGCCTGCTGGTGCACATTTTCTCCTGGGGTTACATGAAGGGCGACGGGGGCATCGGCCGCTAC
Source organism: Akkermansiaceae bacterium (assembly GCA_021200315.1). Taxonomy (GTDB): domain Bacteria; phylum Verrucomicrobiota; class Verrucomicrobiia; order Verrucomicrobiales; family Akkermansiaceae; genus Akkermansia. The sequence goes on along the minus strand of JAJQGU010000015.1, from coordinate 65,547 downwards.
TTCGCCGGGCTGAGCATTTTCATGTTCTCGATGACGGGCATCGTGCTTTCCTCGAATCTGGCGATGACGTTCATCTTCTGGGAGCTCGTGGGCTTTTCCTCCTACCTGCTCATCGGCCACTGGTACAAGAAGCCCTCGGCGGCGGATGCCGCCAAGAAGGCGTTCATCACCAACCGTGTGGGCGATTTCGGCTTCCTGGCCGGCATTTTGCTGGCGTGGGGCGTGTTCGGCACGCTGGATTTCGCCGCCATGAAAATGGACCTTTCCGGCGTTTCATCCTGCGTCCTGACGGCCGTCGTTCTCTGTCTCTTCTGCGGCGCGGTGGGCAAGTCCGCCCAGTTTCCGCTGCATGTGTGGCTGCCGGACGCCATGGAAGGCCCCACTCCCGTGTCGGCTCTGATTCATGCCGCCACGATGGTGGCCGCCGGCGTCTATATGCTGGTGCGCCTCCAGACGTCGATGGGTGCGGAAGCTTTCACCGAAACGGCCGGCCAGGTGATTTCCCTGATCGGCGCGCTCACGGCGGTGCTCGCCGCGTTCATGGCGGCGCAGCAGGATGACATCAAACGCGTGCTCGCCTATTCCACGCTCTCCCAGCTGGGTTACATGGTGATGGCCGTGGGGCTCTGCGCGGGCGAGGCCGCCATGTTCCATCTGTACACGCACGCTTGGTTCAAGGCTCTCCTCTTCCTGGGCGCCGGCGCGGTGATTGTCGCCTGCCGCCACGAACAGAATATCTGGAAGATGGGCGGCCTCGGCGGGCGCATGAAGGTGACGTCCCTCTGCTTTCTGCTCGGCACGGCGGCGCTGATCGCCGTTCCGGGCACGTCGGGTTTCTTCTCGAAAGAGGCCATTCTCGACGCGGCTCTGGAAAAGAGCCCCGCTTATTTCTGGGTGGGCGCGGGCGTCGCCATGCTGACGACTTTCTACATGACTCGCCTCGTGCTCGTGGCTTTCCGCGGAGCCCCCCGCAGTGAAAAGGCCGGGCAGGCGAGGGAGGTGGGCCCGAGCATGGCTCTCCCCTTGGTGGTTCTTGCCGTTCTCGCCGTTGTTTCGGGCTATGGGTTCCTCGCGGACGAACTGGTTCCTTTCGATACGTTCGCTGTCCGCGGCTTTTCCATGGGGCTGCCCTTCTATGTGTCTCTGGGGGCGCTGGCTCTGGGGCTTCTGGCCGCCTTCGCGCTTTACGGCCGTGCGCCGGAGCGGGACGCGCTCTCGGGCAGTTCTGTTTCCCGGGCTCTGGCCAATCGGCTCTATATTGACAAGTTCTATGACTGCGTCCTGATTCGCGGCGTGCAGCGCTGGCTTTCCATGCTGATTGATTTCTTCGATCAATTCGTCATCGGCGGCTTGCTGGTGCAGGGCGCCGCCCGCTTCGTCGCCTGGATCGGCGGCCTCCTGCGCCGTATGCAGGCGGGCTGCCTGCGCGCGTATGCGCTCGTGATGGCGTTGGGGCTGCTCTTCCTCATTTTCTTCCTGGCTCTGCATATCGTTCTTTAAACCCAAAAATTGTTCGTTCTGTCATGCTCGTTTGGCTCATTATTATTCCCGTTCTGGCTGCGTTTCTGATCGGTCTGGCTCGTTTCCCCGCCCGTCCGGTGTCTCTGCTGGCGGCCGCGTTCACGCTCGTGTTGGGTGTGGCCGCCGTGGTCTTTTATGACGCCTGCCCCGAGTGGTGGTCCTGCGTGGGCGGCATTCCCCTGCAGTTGACGCTCGGGCCGCCCTTGGCCAAGGTGATGGTGCTGCTCTCTGTGCTGGTGACTTTTGGAGCCGTCGTCGGCCTGAAGGCTCCGGAAGGTGCTCAGAAATCGTGGTGCGTTTCGACTCTGCTCATTTCGGCCGGCGCCGCCGGCGCTTTCCTCTCCGACAATATCATTTCTTTCTTTGCCTTTCACGAGCTGGCCCTCATCCCCACTTTCGTGATGATCGGCCGCTTCGGCCGTGGCGACCGCCGCTCCATTGCGTGGAGGATCACGCTCTATTTGGGCGCCGCGTCGATGGTGCTGTTGGCGGGGCTGCTTCTGCTCGGGGCTCAGATGGGCTTCAATTTCACGCAGATTGCCCAGAGTGCGGCTCTCGGCGGGGAGCTCGAGTATCCCTTCGCCACGGCGGCTCTGCTGCTGGGCGGTTTCGGTACGTTGATCTCGCTCTTTCCCTTCCATTCCTGGGCGGCTCCCGCGTACGCCTCGGCTCCCGCGCCCGTGGCCATGATGCATGCGGGGGTGCTGAAGAAGTTCGGCCTCTACGGGCTTTTCATGATCGGCTCGGCTCTGGGTCCCCAGATTGCCGCCTTCTCCGGGCTGCTGAACGATATTCTTCTCGTCTGCCTCCTGGGTAATGTGATCTGGGTGGGCTACGTGACCGTCAACCAGAAGCGGCTCGATTCCCTGCTCGGCAATTCCTCGGTGATGCATATGGGGTATATCTTCCTGGCCTTTGCCGCCTATGTGGCCTGCGGCGGCCAGAACGAATGGGCCGTGCGCGGCGCGGCGCTGCTGATGTTGGGGCACGGTTTGAGCATCGCCCTGCTGTTCCTGCTGGCGGCACGCATTGAAGACCGTACCCGCACGCTCGAAATTTCCGCCCTCGGCGGCTTGGCGTCCAAGCTGCCCGTTTTGGGGTTCCTGTTCGGCCTGGCCGCGCTCGCGTCGATCGGCCTGCCGCTGCTGGCCAATTTCCCCGGGGAGATCGCGATTTTCTTCTCCGGGTTCTGGGGCTGGCGTCCCTCGGAGGGGATCCTGGCGCTGGGGCATGTGCAGATCGCCACGATCGTGGCCCTGTGGGGGCTCGTGATCAGCGCGGTCTATATGCTGCGCGCCTTCCGCTCCATTTTCGAGGGGGAGACCAGCCGTGCGTCGGAGCGCGCCGCGGGCGGCTTCTGCGGCCGCGATCTCGCCGCCGCCGGCTTCCTGGCTTTCTGGCTCGTTTTCTTCGGTCTCTGTCCGTTCCTCATTGCCGGTCTCTTCTCTTGAACTCCCATTGTCAACTATTACGATGATCACACCTATTGCAAACGCCCTGTGCGGCGATTATTCATGGAACGAATTCGGCCCTGAACTTTTCTTGGTCGGTTTGGCGGCCGTGCTTCTTGCGTTCGACTGTTTCTGGAAGACTCTTCCCAAACGGGTTTTGGGCATGATCGGCGCGCTGGGCGCTTTCGGCGCGGCCTGGGCTCTGGCGCATCCGCTCCCTTCCGCGGGTTCGGTCTTTTCGTGCCTGGCCGCTCTGTCCACGGGGCTGATGCTCCTTCTGGCCTTTGACTATGCGAAGGTCACGGAGGCCGCTTCCGGAGAGGGGCGCTATGCCGAGGGCTCGGGTGAGTTCTATGTCCTGCCGCTGATCGCCTGTGCCGGCGTTTCCGTGATGGCGAAGGCGCAGGATCTGGTGCTCCTCTTCGTGGGGTTGGAGGTTCTTTCCCTCTCTTCGTATGCGATGGCCGGGTTCTACCGGAAAGTCCCGGGCTCTGTGGAGGCGGGTGTCAAATACCTGGTTATGGGCGCGTTGAGCACGGGCTTCCTCGTGTTGGGCATTGCGTGGTATTTCGGCATGACGGGCTCTTTCCTGCTTGAGCCGGCCACGCTGGCGCGTTCTCTGAGCGAACAGGGGCAGTTGATCAAGGGCGTTCTTCTGGCGCTGGCTCTGCTGCTGGCCGCGGTTTCTTTCAAGGTGGGCGCCTTCCCGATGCACGTGTGGATACCGGATGTCTACCAGGGCGCGCCCGTTCCGGTGACGTCTTTCCTGTCCGTGGCCTCGAAGATAGCCGGCTTCGCCGCGCTGACGTCCATTTTCGGGGCGTTTCGCGTTATCTTTGCCCCGGGTATGGAGGACGTGCTGCTGACGTTCGGGTGCGTGGCGGCCGCCCCGCTGCTGGTGGGGAACTTGGGGGCCATCCCCCAGAACGACATGAAGCGGCTGCTGGGCTATTCCTCGATCGCCCAGGCCGGTTTCATCTTGGTTCTCTATCTCTTTCCCGGGTCGTTTGAGGGCTATACGGGGCCGCTCGTCTTCTATCTCGCCGCCTATATGCTGGCCACCATGGGCGCGTTCTTCGCTCTCGGGCGGGTGCGCCTCGCCCGCGGCAGCAATGCGATTTCCGCATTCCGCGGTCTTGCCGTCACCAACCCTCTCTCCGCCTTCTGCGTGGCGGTGTTCTTCGCCTCGCTGGCGGGCGTGCCTCTCACGGCCGGCTTCCTGGCGAAGTTATTCTCGTTCGTCGCGGCGTTCCAGACTCTGACATATCTGCCCTCGCTGGCGTATTGGCTCCTGCCCGTGATGATCGTGTGCGCGGCGGCCGGCTTCTACTATTACTTCAAGGTCATCCGCGCCATGTACTGGCTGTCTCCGGACGAGGACGACGAGCCCGTCCGGGTTCCCTTCGCCACGGGGCTTGTCATGGGGATCTGCGCGGCGCTCATCATTCTTTTCGGCACGGTGTGGTTCTTCGTCTGGCCCGGATCCTGCGCCTGAAGATCGGCGCGCGGCCGGGTCCTCCCCCTCTCCGCCGTTTTCCTGTGTGCGCCGCCGCCCGGGGGCTCGTTCAGCGGCGGCGTTTGAGCAGCCCGTATTTCGGCGAGAAGATGTAGGCGAGCAGGAACGCGGCGCCGAGCACGAGGATGATCGTGGCTCCCAAGTGCCAGCCCAGGGGGAAAGAGAGCGCGAAGGCCAGCAGAGACCCCAGCCCGCCGACGAGCCCCCCGCCCCAGAAGAGAAGGGGCGCGCGGTCGGTGAGCAGGTAGACGGTCGCCGCCGGGGCCACGAGCAGGCCGAGGGTGAGAAACGCGCCCACCGCCTGCAGGGACGAGACGAGCACGAGGATGATGATGGTGAAGACGAGGTAGTCGAACAGCCGAGGGGGGATGCCCAGCGTGCAGGCCGCCTGGGGGTCGAAGAGGTAGATGAGCAGAGGGCGCTGCAGGGCGGTGAGGGAGAGTACGGCCGCCGCGCTGATGACGTAGGCGGTCGCGAGATCCGTGTCAGACATGCTCATGATGCTGCCGAAGAGCCAGTCGTCCATTTTCTGCCGGAGCCCGAGCCGGGCGAGGACGAGAAAGCCCGCGGCGAAAGCCGTGGTGTGGAGGACGGAGAGCGCCGTGTCCTGATCCAGGCGCGAAGTGCGCGATACGAAGACGGAGCCCAGACCGACGAGGAGCGCCGCCCCCGCCGCTCCGAGCAGAATGCTCCATTGCATGAAGCCGAACAGCAGGACGGCCAGCGCGATGCCGGGCAGCAGGGCGCAGGAGAGGGTGCCGATCTGCAGCGAGGAGCGCTTCAGCACCACGAGTGCGCTCGTGAAGCCGTTCGCGAAGCCGATGGTCGCGCAGGCCCAGAGACTGCGCTGCGCGGCGGGTTCGCCGAGAAATTGCAGGAAGTCGTTCATGGCGTGTTTTCGTGAAAGACCTGCGCCAGCAGGTCGGGGGCGAGCGCTTCTTTCACGGGGCCGAAGGCGGCGGCTCGGCGTTTCAGCAGAAGCGCCCGGTCGAAGAGGGCGGGCGCCGTGTGGAGGTCATGGTGCGAGGCGATGATGAGCCGCCCTTCGGCCGCGAGTGCGCGGAGAAGAGCCCCCAAGGCTTCCGCCCCCCGGAGGTCGAGGCCGGTGAAGGGTTCGTCGAGCAGCAGGATGTGGGCTTCCTGCGCCAGGGCGCGGGCCAGGAAGACGCGCTGCTGCTGCCCGCCGGAAAGTGCGCTGATCTGCCTGTGCTGCAGGGGTTCGAGCTCCATGGTGCGCAGCGCCTTGTCCACGATGCGGAGGTCGTGCGGGGCGGCTGTGCGCCACATGCCGAGGGCGGGGTAGCGCCCCATCGCGACGAGGTCGCGCACGGTCAGCGGAAAGGACCAGTTGACTTCGGAGCGCTGCGGCAGATAGGCGGTTTCGTGCGGAAAGCGGGCGAGCGGCTGGCCGTTCCAGAGTATTTCCCCGGCCGTGGGGCGCAGCAGCCGGGCGAGGATTTTGATGAGTGTCGATTTTCCCGCGCCGTTGGGGCCGATCAGGGCCAGGGTGTGCCCGCAGCCGGCTTCGAAGGTGATGTCCTCCAGCGCCTGCACGCGGCCGTAGGAGGCCGAGATGTGCCGGACGTTCAGAATATGGCGGCAGGGGTGCTTTCCGCCCCCTCCCCAGCAGATGTGGCCGCGCTCTACCATGAGAACAAAAAGATGTCATCCAGGCGGCCGGCGTCGCTCCAGCGGGTCGCTTCGCGCGCCGGCAGGCAGTCCGGTTCGAGCCCGAGGGTGACGGCCTGGGGCGCGTCCCCGTCCCATTCGGCCTGCACGCGCAGGGCGAGGGGAGCCGCGCCCGCGGGGAGGGTCACTTCGCTTTCCCATGGGCTGTCCTCGTCCGCCGGCCGGGCGGCGAGCGTTTCGTCCCCCAGCTGCACGCGCAGTTTTTTCGGTTTTCCCGTGAAGCGCACGGTGAGCGTGGCCGGCCGGGCGTTTTCCGGTGTTTCCCGCGGCGCGGGAGCCGCCGCGGCCGTCTCCGCGGGCATGGTCAGCCGCCACAGCGGCCAGCCGGCAAGGAGCGCGCCGAGGAGCGCCAGACAGAATTGAAGCCGCGGGGACATGGTTTTCAGGGGGCGGGCGCCGCATCCCGGGGCGCGGGGGTGAGCCCCTCGGCGATGGTTTTCACGTTGTGGCGGAATATCGCCTCGAATGTGCGCAGTTCGGGGTGCAGGCCGTCCGTGATCAGGGGCAGGGCGGGCACGTGGAGCTGCCGGGCGATGGTTTCGAGCATTTTGGGCGGGGCGTTCATTTCCGTGAACAGAGCGCCCGCGCGGCGGCGGCGGAGTTCTGCCAGCACGGCGGCCAGAGCGGCGGCGTGGCCTTCGTCCTGCGCGGAGACTCCTTGCAGCGGCAGGGGGGTGAAGCCGTATTCCCGGCAGAAGTGGCACATGGAGGCGTGCGCCGTAGCCAGCACGCGGCGCTCGGGCGGGATGCCGGCCAGCGCCGTGCGCGCTTCGGCGTCGAGGCGGTCCATGCGGCGGTTCCATTCTTTCAGGCGTGCGCGGTACAGTTCGCGCCCCTCCGGGTCGATGGCCTCCAGGGCGGCGGCGAGGCGCCGCGCGGCTCTTTTCATGTTCGCGGGCGTGTGCCACCAGTGGGGATCGTTCGCGCTGTGGCCGTGGGCTCCTTCTTCCGCGCCGCGGGGGCAGGGGACTTCCGCGGCCGGGATCGCGGCGCCGAGGTCGAGCAGGAGCGTCTGCGGGGGCAGGCTGTCGCGCAGGCGGTCCAGATAGGGCTCCATCCGCTTGCCCGTGGCCAGCACGATCGCCGCGTCCGCGGCGGCGGCGAGTTCGCGCGCCGTGGGTTCAAATGTATGCGGGTTGCCCGTGGGCCGCAGCAGGTCGGCCACCTCCACCCGGCCGCCTCCCGTTTCCCTCGCCAGGTCGCCCAGCAGGGGGTGCAGCGCGGCCACCTTGACGCCCGCCGCCGCCAGCGGGGTGAAGAAAAGCACGGCAATCAGGCGCCACCAGTTCATCGCGCCAGTATATGCGCTTCGGGGCGCGGTCTCAAGCGCCAATCGGGTCATGAGTTCTCAGCGCCCCCTTTCTCCTTGACGGGCGAGAGCCGGGGAAGGTATATTCTCTCCGGGCTCATGCGCGTTTTTTCGACATGCTGGAACGGGCGCCGGCACACCGACGGCGCAGCGATGATCGACGAGATTCTCGCCTTGGGCTTCGATCGTGTCGAGCTCTCCCACGGCATGAGCGTGAGTCTGCTGCCCGGCATTCTCGGGCGCGTGAAGGAGAAGGCGGTGACGGTGGCCGGCCTGCACAATTTCTTTCCCGCGCCGCTCGATGTCCGCGGCGATTCCCCGGATGCCTTCCAATTCACCTCCCACCGCCCCGCGGAGCGCCGCCGCGCTCTGGATCTCAGCAAGAGGACGATCGACCAGGCCGCCTCGTTCGGGGCTCGGTACGTGGTGCTGCACATGGGCTCGGTGCCGCTCTTCCGTTCGAAGGACGGCTCGCGGCTTCTCGAGGCGCGGGCGCGGCGCGGCTTTCTGGATTCACGGGAATACGCGGAGCTCAAGGGGAAAATCGTGCGCCGCCGCCGCCGGCTCGCCCCGCTCTATGTGGAGAGGGCTCTCATCGCTCTCCGCGAGCTGGCGGATTATGCCGGGGGCACGGGCGTGACGCTCGGCGTCGAGGCGCGGAGCCATCTGGAGCAGGTGCCGGACGAGGAGGAGATGGAGCTCTTCATGAGGGAGTTCGCCGATGTGCCCCACGTGGGCTATTGGCATGATTTCGGCCACGTGCAGCGCAAGCACAATCTTCTTCTGCTCGATCACCGCCAGTTTCTGGAGCGCATGCGCCCCTATCTCGTGGGCGGGCATGTGAACGATGTGCGGTGGCCGGACCGCGATCACCGCGTCCCCTTTGACGGCGGGGTGGATTTTGAGGGCTTGTGCGCACTTTTCACGCCCGAAATGCCGCTCACGTGGGAGCTGTCTTCCTCGCGCAGTGCCGGGGAGATCGCTGCCGCCGCCGTGCGGTGGGAGGCTCTGATCGGCAAATAACCCTCGCCGCTTTATTCCCGATGCTCCTCATAGATCTTCTGCGCAAGGTTTGTTTTGCCGATTCAATTATATTTTCCCCCAAGAGATTATACATAGACGGCACCAGCGGGGGAACCGTGGCCGGGCGCTGCTGACCATCGGTTACAGGCGGCCGTCGTTTGTTCCATCTTGGTGAGGGATGGAGGCGAGGCTTCCCCAAAAATGGCTCTTTTTGTCTCCGAACCGCCTTCACGCGCTCATTGTAGAGCTGCGTGCGGTTTTTGCCGGTCATCATTCCGCTGATTGACAGAAATCACGAATCTTTTCTTTGCTCTCTGCTTATGGGTGCGGGCGAATTTCACCTCTGAATCGTTCACTCGTCCTTCCCCCCCCTGCGCCGTCGATTGTCCTGTGAACGGTTAATAAATTGGCGTCAACGCGTGTCAGCGCTCTGCGCGGCGGCATTTTCAGCAGCCATTGACAAGTTTTCGCCTTCGTGGAGCGGATGAACGGTTTCTTTGACTCTCTCCGCCTTGAATGCCCCGCCGATTCCGAAGAATCGTTCAAAGAAAGATTCCAGTTTGTCAATTACTGTCTGTTTTTTCTTTTCACGTTTTCCGCCAATGCGGGAGATCGGCGGCATCAGATTGCCTATGTCCGTCCCGGTTGTTTTGACTTTGCCGTCTCGGAAGGCGTTTTCGACGAATTTTCGCGTTTCCGGTTCTTTCAGATGCTCTTCGCTGATAATCTGGGCAAGCTCGCGTTCCCGTTCCTCTGTCACATAGGTTTGCCATTCGCCTATCACGTCTTTCACGCCGTTCAGGCTGCCGATGAAGTGTTCTATCAGGGCCTTTTTGCTGCGCAGTTCCGGGCTGGCATCAACGGCCTTGCGGATGGTGACGAGCACTTCCTTGTCCTCGCAATGGCTGCTGTGATATTTGGCCACCAGCATCAGAATGTAGTCAATGTTGATTTCGATTTGTTTAAGTTGCTTCTCGAAATATTCCTTCGTTAGAACTGTGCCGCCGTTTTTCAGGCGCTCATCATCCATCACCCATCCCTGGATAGTGTAGTCTTTTACGATGATATTCGCCCATTTACGGAACTGGACGGCACGTTCATTATTCACCTTAAACCCAACAGCAATAATCATTTGCAGGTTATAATGTTTCGTGTTTCGAGAAACTTGCCTGCTGCCTTCCCTTTGAACTATCCGGAAATTTCGGATAGTTGCCGCCTCTGTCAATTCATTATCCGCATATATTTTTTTAACATGCTCATTAATCGTGCGGATATCAACATCATATAATACAGCCATCATTTTCTGCGTCAGCCAGATATTCTCATCCTCGTAACGCATTTCTATACTTTCGTCGCTATCGCCGGTAGACGCAACAAACGTCAAATACTCTGCTGCAGATGAACGTATAGAGACTTCATTCTTTTTCTTACCCATACTCATACCTCGATTTCTGTGATAATCTTATCGATTTCATCCCGCAGCGCCTGCTCACGGGCGACGATTTCTTCGATCTCTGCGTTCAGCTTTACGATGTCGATCTTCTCCCGTGTGTCCTCCGCCTCCACATAGGTGGATACGGAAAGATTGTAGCCATTTCTCTCCACCTCATCATGAGAGGCCAGGTGGGTGAAGTGAGCTTCATCCTCACGGGCGGTAAAGGCCGCAACAATCCGGTCAATATTATCGGCGGTCAGCTTGTTGTTGTTTGTAACCTTGATGCATTCATTGGTTGCGTCGATGAACAGGACCTTGTTGTCCGGCTTGCCCTTTTTCAGCACCATGATGCAGGTGGTGATGGAGGTGCCGAAGAACAGATTGCTGGGGAGCTGGATGATGCAATCGATAAAATTGTTGTCGATCAGATATGTTCTGATTTTCTGCTCCGCGCCGCCCCGGTACATGATGCCGGGGAAGCAGACGATGGCCGCCGTTCCGTTCTCCGCCAGCCAGGAAAGGCTGTGCATGATGAACGCCATGTCTGCCTTGCTTTTGGGTGCCAGCGCTCCTGCGGGCGTGAAACGGGGGTCATTGATGAGCAGTGGATTGTCCGAGCCTTCCCATTTTACCGAATAGGGTGGATTTGAAACAATCAGCTCGAATGGCTCATCATCCCAGTGTTGCGGTGCTGTCAGGGTATCCTCGCAGGCAATATTGAATTTGTCAAAACCCACGTCGTGCAGAAACATATTGATACGACAGAGGTTGTAGGTGGTGATGTTGATTTCCTGACCATAGAATCCGTTGCGAACGGCGTCTTTTCCAAGAATTTTTACGGCCTTCAAAAGCAGAGAACCGCTGCCGCAGGCGGGGTCTATTTTGACACCGTCTTTGATACAAAGGGCATCTGTACAATAATCGACGGCATAAAACGATACAGGACGAAACTCGAAAATATGTTGATACTTCAAGCTTTTCCGAGGGCGAAGATGGGTAACTGAGCGGTTAAGTTGTGTACGAAATCGTGTCATTTGCCTCACCTCCAAACCAGAAAGTCGCCTGTACCGCAAGCTGGTCAGTGCATCGTTAAAAAGTATAAGGAACGTTAAAATGTATGGGCATCGTTAAAAGGTTTATATATCAAGTCCTTTCTGTCCTTTATCATAACCATATCCAAATACAGTGCCGAGCTTATAGCCCATTCGCAAGTCTATGTCAAAACTCTTCAAGAGAAAAGTAAGGTCATGAACGCCACCTAGTTCTGCAAGATTATTTTCCTTTTGAACATGACCGTAGTCTCTGATTCTCTCATCCAAATCCGGAATCTTGTCACGCAAATCAGTATATAGGCACCAGAAATACGAATCATGGTAGAACATCGGCAGCTCATTCAAAACATACTCATGAAGGTGTATCATTTCATGCAAAATCACTGATTCATTGTCTACATACTCTGTGTCGATGGTAATTGACTGTTCACCAGGATTAAAGCAGCCAGTAGTGCCTTCGTCTAAATCAGCAATATGATAGTCAAACCAGTCATATGTAAAGTCATTAAGTTCTGGCGGCAAATCGCCAACTCTATCGACCCACTCACCAGCTTCATTTTTTTGCTTTTACCATAATAAACTGATTGGTAATAGAACCCTTTGAAAAGAGCATATCATCAAAAAGATATTGATGAGCCTCGGCAAAGCCCTCAAGCAGCATTACATCTTGAGGGATACAAAAGCCATGGCTTTCTGTTCTGTTCCTCATATCCATAATCAATCACCTCATTTCATCAAAAGCTCGCCAAGCCTAACACCATTGTCATCTACCCAAACCTGATTGCCGCTCAAGTTACAGCCGCCAACGAAGCCGGCCGCCGCTGATGAACTTCCGAAGGGTATGTCCTCTGTAGTAACCCAATCGGGCGAAACCTTAGATGCAAATTTCTCGCGGTTCTTGTTGATTGCCGGACTGCACGCCTTACTGATTGTGGGGGAAATTTGACTTCCTTTCAACAGGACAAATTCCTCTGATGTACGGACGGCTGTTGCATTATAACGATTGGGAGCGAAGTGCAATACGTCCGAGGGAGTCTTTCCGCCACGATTCTTCTTGGGTACCAAGGGCATAAATACCCGGTAACCTAGGGCACCTATAATGAGCGTTGTAAGGTCGATGAATTCGGCCATCTCGACCTCTTTTTCTTCTGTCACCCGTCCACGATAGGGTTGGAGACTGTTCATCAGCTTATACCTGTTTGCGTCCTGTGCAAGCTGATGGAAGCGATTCTCAAGATAGCTTATCTCTGTGGGACCGAAGGAATTGTTCTGCGTTGTAATCACAACGGCATTATTCCAGTAGTCTTCCTTGGGGTTGTCATGCTCCTGCAGGCGCAGCAGTATGCCTTTCCCGTTCTTCCGGCTTCCTGCCTGTCCAACATAGACCAGCTGATCATCATTCTCTGATGCACCAAACAAGAAATACACGCCACTCTGTTTTAATTCGCTCCGTTCCTGGCATCTGCTTAAATCGTCTCTGGGGATTTTATATATCACGCCAGTCCAGTTGGCCACAGTGCATTTGCACCTGCCGTCTACCGAATCATCCATGTAATACATGTTTATTATTTTTCCGTGCCTTGCCATCTGTGGCCTCCTCTTTCTATTTTCAAGCGCAACGCTAAATGATAATTTAGCAGCTTAGTCCTCTATAGTTGCTTGCCCGTTCATCAACATCGGTAGGAGCCAATCACGAAGCTTTGTAAGCCTTTGATTCTCTCTGATATTGGCAGAAATCATATCGAACATGGGTTGAATGCTCTTGTTAAAGGCAGAAAGTTCTTCTTCGCATGGAATATATATCTTTCTATCCCGCAGAAGAGGCTTCTGCAAATGCTTTAGACCAGTACCTTGGAAAAATTTCTGATTAAGCTCTGGCTTTATTGACAGTAGTGTGAGATATAGGTAGTCGGCAGTATTGTTTTTCCCGGTGATACACCATGTATCTGTGGAATAAGCTGCATCACCAACGTAATACTTTACTCCGGCATTTCCACCGGTATTTAAGTAGCAATTTCGGCCGGATACCATACACTCATTCCATTCGAGAATAGCATCTCCGCTTGTAAAGAACGGATATTTACCGTTTGCAGATTTTGCCATTCCAACTTGGACGGAGGATTTATTATTCTCAAGAATAATGTCGCCGAGTTTTCCGTTAGGTAATTTCGAAAAGAACAGGTGCATGTATGTATCGTAGGTCATCTGCGCTAAATTATCATTTATACGATTGTTGTTTTGGATTTTCCAGTCAAGAGTTAGCAGTAGTCTACTAACTGCTTTCAAAGTTTTCTCATCTGGTAAATCTACAACAATTTCACTGAGTAAATCGGTTGTAATATACGATAATACCGAACCCCCTGTCTTATTGGTAATCGTCTGCTTCACTTGTGGTGACCACAGATAATATGAAACATAGGCAGCCATTTCTGGATTATTGCATCTAATCCTTATGCAGTTAGTCCCTTGGAAACAGCCTTCAAATTCTTTTGTCACATAAGTATGACGTTCAATCGAGCCTGCTCTACCAAATAGGATGTCCCCTTCTTTAAGTATATAATTTGGGAGTCTCTCACAAACACTTTCTGAAACATAGTCAACAGAATCCAATATCACAACTCCATCTCCTACATTTTTTGCATTAAGCATAGGAATGCCTTCTTCAACATATTCCTCTTTATGAAGCTGTGTTCCGAAAGGACCGGCTTGTATTTTGCCTATCTCTCGTAATGCTCGTCTACTCATACTTCACCTTCTTCAGTTGCTCCATGATTTCCTGCTGCAGCTTTTCCCCCTCACTAAAGTACGCCTGTAAGCTTTCTTCATAGGCTCGCATTCTGGCAATGAACTGCTCTTGCGATAGTTCTACATACTCAATCTTCACATCGAAATACTGTCCCGCTGCGAGAGAGTATTTTTTTTCTTTGATTTCATCATATGTTACCGCCACAGAAAAATCATCCACAGCCTCCTGATTCAGAAATGTATCAACAATCTGGTCGATTTCATTATCGCGCAGACGACGCTTTTGATTATTCCCGTCTTTGTATTCTTCTCCCATCTTTGAGGCGTCAATCAAAACTACCTTCTCGGCAGAACGAGAGTTATCAAAGAAAAGTACAGAAACATTAGTGCCGGTATTAGCAAATATATTTGACGGCATACTGATGCACCCATACACGATATGCTCGTCTACGATGTGCTTCAGAATCTTACTTTCCACGCCGCTCTTCGCAGTCACGAAACCGGTAGGAACAACAATGGCTCCTTTTCCAGTATTCGGTTTCAATGAGTTAATCACATGCTGAATAAAGCAAGTATATATCGCCATGCTTGTCTTTTTCTTTTTGGGCACATTGGGAACACCGGCCCAAAACCGAACTGGCATCGCTGCAATCTGTTCCCGTGTTTCCGAGAAGTCCATATTAAATGGTGGATTCGATACGACGTAGTCGAATGTTCTGAGTTCCTGACCGTCATCACTCTTATGATATGGAGCCACCAATGTGTCTCCCTGGATTGCATGGTCAAGCGAAGAAACCAATCCGTTCAGAATCAGATTCAGCTTCAGCATCTTATTACTCTTCTGAGAGATGTCCTGAGCAAAAATAGTACACCTGTCTTCCCCAATCTGGTGGCTCAATGCCATAAGGAGTGTACCCGTTCCTGCTGACGGGTCATAGCACTCGATATTATGTAAGTCGGTCGCATTTCCAACAAGGAGGCGCGCCATAATCATCGCGATGGAATGTGGGGTATAGTACTCCGCATACTTGCCGCCACCAGCTGTGTTGTAGTCCTTAATCAGATACTCAAAGATGGCCGCGAAGAAATCATAATTCTGTGAAAAAGCCTCCTCGAAAGAGAAATCCACCAACTTATCTACTAACGCACGGGCAAACGGGGCACGCTGGGCATCATCAGTAACATTTATGGTCAGCTTCTCAAACAGCGGAATTTTCGTCCTTTGCGTGGTCTGGGTTGAGAAAATGTCCATGTTCTTGTCTGCGATATCCGTCATTGTGCTGTCAAAAATCAGGTCAAAATCACCCTTAGCTTGCTGATTCCAGAGATTCGAAATCAAGTGTTCCGGGTAAAGTCTCGGCACATCTGAAGACAGACTGTCTAAGATGTCCCAGCGTTCATCCTCAGACATCTCTGCATAAGCCACTTCCCATTTCTCCGCAGATGCCAATTTAGGGCTTATTTTTTTAACCTCATAGCCAAATTTGTCGTTCAGGAACTTATACAAGAAAACCTGGGTGATAATCTTATATTCGTTTCCATCGTTGCCCATGCCATAGGCCTGACAAGTGGATTTTAAAGCATCAATCAGTGCTATCGTTTTTTGTTTAACGTCCATGACTCCTCCTGTTTATGCCGCCGGGTACGTCTCGTTATACTGGTCAAGGTACTGCTTCGAAATTCTTGTCCGAATAAACAGCCGATCCTCGCGTGTACTGTCAAGTGACAGCTTTTTCATCCCCTCGGATATCTGTGCCATCACGGTTTGTTCAAAATAGGCATCTTTTTTCAAAATGTCGTTTCTGTCATATACCTTCCGGTCGATATCAGCCTTGATAGAAAGCAGTACGCTCATGATAGCAGCATCATAAGTGGATACAATAGGCTTCTTTCCTTGTAGTTTACGTGCTTCGTTTTCTTCACGGATGCGTTTATGTACACGCGCAAACTTCGGGTCGCCGTTATACTTTCTCATCAAAGTCTTATTTCTTTTTTGTAGGTCGGACAACTTTTTCAGAATCTCATCAAGTTCCCGTGAATGCTCGTTAAATTCATCTATGCTGTGAACTACGAAACCATGCTCCTTAAAGCGCTGCATGAATGCTTCACGGAGTGTTATGTATTCCGGGTCATCCTGGTCAATATTCTGTGTAAAGGAGTGGATTGTCCTTTGCCACTTCTCCTGCAGCTCAACTCCACCGGATATAAGTTTCATTTCTTCCTCGCCAATCTTGCTGAAATTGAATGTTATGTCCTGCATAGCATCATTGACAAGCTGCCGAGTAGTGTCATCCTCCGAAAATGCCTCCTTCTGGTTTATGTATTCAATGTGTCGCTGTACCTCGGAAATCATCTCTGGAAGTTTTGTGATTTCGAGATGAGCGAATGTTTCCTTCAATTCGTCATCACCAAAGGTGCGGACTATATTACAACAATCACGGGCTGAAATGAGAACTTTCTTCAGCTTCAGCAATTCCTGTTTATCCTCAATTGTGGAGATTTCAGAGCAGAATTCCTCCACATTATCGGTAGTGTAGCTAAACAGCGTCTGCCGAACTTCCTGCATCTGGGCTATCAAAGCATCCTTGTCCTCAATCACCTGCCGGAAAGTATCCGTTTCATTACCTTCGCCTGTCTCATTGGGGTCATTAAAACGATTAAGTTCCCGGAGATAGGCTTCGTTGGTTTCATCAAAATTCTGCTTGATGTCAGCAAAATCAATAATATACCCGTAGCGGTTATCCTTATAGGGTCTGTTTACCCTTGTGATTGCCTGGAGCAGGCTATGATCCTTCAACTTTCTGCCAAAATACAGACGCTTCAAACGCGGCGCATCAAATCCCGTCAGCAACATATTGTATACAATAAGGATATCAATGGTCATGTTCTTTTTAAATCCATCGATAATTTTGTCCCTGGTATCCTTGTCATCGCTATCAAAGAGTATTAAACCTGCTTTGAGATACGATGGCTGTGAAGCAGTCTTATTCAACTCAGCTTGTATTTCATCAAAATAAGCATATAATCTCCGTGCCTGCTCACTCGTTTCGCAAATAATCATACCGCCAAGCGTATTATCACCCTGAATCTGCCGGAACCTCTTCAAATCAGAAATGATATAGCGGAGCAGTTCTTTGACATAAGACTCGTGCTCGATAATGTTGCTTTTCTTGATATCCTTCTTCTGTACGAGTGTTTCCAGCTTTTCGTAAATCTGTGACAGCTTTTCCTTGTACGAAGTCTCAATATCTTCACGTATAATTTTCAGCGTGTATCCATCCTGAATGGATTTGTCATAGTAGTATGTATGCAAATAGTCTCCAAATACCCTCCATGACTCACGTTCTTCCTTCAACAATGGCGTCCCTGTCAATGCAATCTTGATGGCGTTCTTATCTGCATCGAACAAATTCGCCAGAAAGCTGCCTTCTGGTTTGTACCCACGGTGAGCTTCATCTATGATAAAAATGCGTTGTAAATTAGTTGCGTAGGCAGGCAACGTCACTTTAGTCTTGTCTTCCTCAAATCTCTGTATATTGACGACAGTCACTTCATTGTCGCCCGTATGTCCTTCTTGTGCCTGATTAACTTTGAACTGATCCATCAATTCCTTTCTGGAATTGGCGGTCTTAACGACAAGACCACGAGCCTCGAATTCCTCCTTCGCTTGCTTCAGCAAATCCAGTCGGTCAACGATAAAGTAGAATTTCGCCACCTTGTTCTGCTTTGAAAAATAATCCGAGAGGACATAGTTCAAGTGGTATGACAATGCCGTTTTCCCGCTCCCCTGGGTGTGCCAGATAATTCCGGATGTTACACCCTCCGAAAGTTTCTGCCTTACAGCAAGCGCAGCAAACATCTGCTGATATCGCATAATGTGCTTTTGGTCAGTCGATTCAATTTTTCCATCGTCCAGTTCTTTTTCCTTATGCACATATGCGATGCCATACTTCAACAAGAAGAGGAGCCTTTCCGGGCTGCACATGGAAGTAAGGATACGGTTCGTAGGCGTGTTTGTCCCTAGGTTTGTCTGGTACTCTGGTGCTGTATGTATAACGGTACAGTTGAAGTCACTCAGTATCCGATATTCGACTCCCGCATCAATATCCCTGTAAGGATATTCTTGAATATACGGTGGCACGGGAGCATTCAAAGGATTTTCCTCACGGAAACAGTTAAACGGAGCCTTGTCACGAGAGGCAGTACAATAGAACGCACCTTGAATCGGTACCATGCCGCCCATGGTGTCATATTCCATGTTATTGGAGAAAATCATCAACTGCGTGATGTTTATGAACCGCCTGAATTTTTTGTTTGGAAAGCGCTGCTTATTCATCCTCTCACTTTCCGCTATCATTCCACCTTGATTATTCGGCTTCTTTACCTCTACAAATACAAGAGGCAAGCCATTTACAAACAGCGTTATATCTGGGCGGAATTCATCCTGGTCACGTTTGCAGGTGAATTCAGCAGTACAGTGAAACACATTGTTTTCTGGATGCTCAAAATCAATCAGCCGAGTAGGCGAAACCCTAATCAGCCTTTTATAAAAAGTCCGACCCAAGTCGTCGTTATCGAGTTCCTGGCGTATCTCGCGCAGCGTTTCTTCTGCTTTTCCCGCATCATCAGAATTCAACAGTGCAAACTGGTTTTTGAACACATCAGTGAGAATGTTGGTATCCGGATCATACGCCGTTCCCGCCATGTCCTCGGTAATTTTACCGTAATAAGAGTACCCAAGCCTTGTCAGGTGAACAAGGGCAGGCATCTGGACTCGTGTAGCTTCATTAAAATTTCCTTTGGTATGTTTAGCAGCCATTCCTCATTCCTCCATTACAACAAAGCTCTATCGCTCTCCAAAATAGCAATAATATTTCGATATATTCTTCCATTATCTTTTCTTTTGTGCATTGATATTTATGCTAATCCCTTACCGTATCGACTATATCATTCAGTTCAACGTCCAGGGCTTCACATATCCGCAGTAATACATCTGTCTGTATATTTTCACCCTTTGCCAGTTTTGCAAGGGAAGCAGAACTTACATTTGCGGCTTCTTTCAGTTCTTTTTTCTCCATGCCTCTGTCAATTAACAGTTTCCATAATTTGTTGTAGTTAAAATGCATAGAACCCTCCAATCTTCTGCGATGGCTGCCCATTTGATTGGGCATTCGCATCTGAGTGTTGTTTACCGGAATCACTATTTTCGCCGCATACCCCGACAAAGAATTTTGCCAATTGGTTTTTGTACATCTTTTATTATATCAGCTCTAGGTTTCGTTTGCAACACTTTTTTTGCGATTGCGAACGAAATTTTTCAAACTAAAATCGTTTTTCTTCTCCAATCACCTGTATAAAACCGTAATGATATATCATAAACGTAAAGCACCCCGGCAGTAGTTCATATACCTTGTTGATATTGGTCTTGCCCACGGTGCCCAGCCGGGTCAGCAGTTCAGAGACATCGGCAGGCGTAAAAAACTCGCCGCCGGATTTGCCCGCATTGCTGGCGTACATGGCCATCAGATATTCGTAAGCGTCGCCGAAAGCGTCGATGTCGTGGTGTTTCACGTCGCCCAGGTTCATGGCCGCCACGCCGTTCAGCAGCTTGACCAGTCTCTCGTTCCGCCTGGCCACGGTGCTGCCCAGTTTGTTGCTGTTCACGTCGAAGTCGTCGAACAGTCCCTTGAAGTTGTCCTCGGATGCGCTGCCCTTCGCGGATTCCTCGATGTGACGGAAGATGCTCTCCAGCGTCATGTTCAGGTTTTCGTCGCCGGGCGCCGTTTTGAGCACATTCCAGAAAAGTTCGCTGGGCAGGATGAAGAACCCCTTTTCCTTGATCAACTCTTTTCGGAATTCCTCAACGGCGGTGTCGGCCATGGCGGCGTAGTCGAAATCCGCGTTTCCGGCCTCATGCTCGCCCTGAGTGATATAATTGGCCAGATTTTCAGAAATATAGCGGTAGAACATCGTGCCGAGGACGTAATTCTTGAACTCCCAGCCATCCACCGCTCCACGGAGTTCATCGGCAATCGCCCATATCGCGCGGTGCAGCGCGTCCCGTTCCTGTTCTTTCTTCGTGTCAGCCATGGCTCTGCGCTTCCGCTTTGTCTGGAGTGGTCTCTATCGTGTCGTCTGTCGTGCATGCCTGCGCCGCGGCAGGCACGTTCTCGTTTTTGCCGAGCTGCGCCCCTGCAGGCGCGCCGGTTCCTGCCTGCGGGCCGCCCCTGCTCATGCCCTTGTCGGGGAGCACTTCCCGGGACTTGCTGTTGCTGAATGCCATGATGTTTTCCTCTCGATTGGCCGTTTGAAGTTTCTGCATAGATGGTAACAGTTTCTTCCCCTGAATTCAATCGTGGATCGAGAGCTGCGGCAAAAACATTTTTCAGCGCCTTTCGCTGTCGCCGTGCAGTCCGTTCTCTTTCGCCTTCCTCGCTTTTTGCTCCCCTAGGCGTTCCTCGGGGCGCGGTTGGAGCAATATGGATGCTGGGCCGCCTCTTCCATGCGGATTGCCGGCGGGGTGCTTCGGCGGCCGGTGCGGAGGAGGATTTTTCGCCCGATGCGCAATTTGGCGTTGCGCGGGGGCCGCGGCCGTGGTACAGTGCGCCCCGTGCCGAGTAACGGAAGGCGGTGGGAATCCGCCACAGACGCGCTACCGTGTAGAGCCTGAGGGCTTCTGAGCCGGGAGACGACTTGGGACACAGAATACACTATCTCGCGACATGGTAGGATATGGGAGGCCGCTCCGCAGCACGCACACACATATACCCCTCATGACCGCAAATCGCGCCCTGAGGGGTCGTTTTTTGCCGTTCATAGGGCTGTTTCGCGGCTCAGGGCTTGCCCGCCGTTCTTTCTGTGCCGCGTAAAGGCGATCAAGATGACTGGTTTCGGAAAATTTCTGGAAAGGACGCTGGGTGGCGGGGGCCTGAGAGAGCTCCCGCCCGGGTATGGATTTGCCGCTCCGCGCTTACTGGTGGGTTTGCGGGGCGGCTCTCGACCGGGGTTCCGTTCGTCCGGCTGCGATTGTGTGACCCCGGACGAGGCGAAGCGGCTGGGATGAAGGCAGGCGGCGGGCGGGGCTTCCGCAGGGGAGGCGGCGGAACTGTTGCGAAGGGTTCCCCGCCTCCCCGGTCGACGGGAGGGCGCCCGCTCCGGAAGTGAAATGGTGAAGTGACGGGAGATTGATGATGGAGCTGCTGCATAATCCTGCGTTCGTGCTGTTCGGCATTTTGTTCATCGACATTCTGCTGGGGAATATCCGCTTCTGCGGGCTGACTCTGGGGAGTTCGGGCGTGCTTTTCGTCGCTCTGGCGGCCGGGCGCTTCGGGCTGGGCGTGCCGGAGGGCGTCGGCGGCATAGGCACGGCGCTTTTCGTGTATTGCGTGGGGTTGAGCGCGGGCAACAGGTTTTTCTCGTCGCTGGCTCAGGCCGGGAACCGGCTGGCGCTGCTTTCTCTCGTGGTTGTGACGCTCGTGGTCGCTCTCGTTCTCGGCCATTGGGGGCGCATCGGCCCGATTATGGGCTATATCCCCCGGGAGACGCGCACGCTGTTGATGGAGCTGGGGCTCGTCCTTTTTCTGGCCTGGGCCGGCGTGGCGGGCGGTGCGCAGCTGGTAGAGACGCTGCAGAGGCAGGGAGCGGCGGTTTTTCTGATCGGGGCGGCCATTACTCTGGCGCCTTTGGCCGCCGGGTGGTTTTTTTGCCAGAAAAGTTCTCAAACTGAGTGTTCTTGAGTCTCTGGGCGCCATCACCGGCAAGACGGAGGCGCGCCCGCCCGTGGTCAGTTATGCCGCCGCGTATCCCGCCGCGCTCATTCTGATGACGGTGTGCGCCAAGATCATCATTGCCGTGCTCGGCTGAGCGGGGGAGCCGCGCCTGCCGCCCGGCTTCCCCTCGCGGGGTTCCCCGCGGGGCGGCCGTTCTGCGTCAGTTCTTCCTGCGCCTGCGGGCGGCGAGGACGGCGCAGGCGAGCAGACCCAGCGCGGCGGAGGATGGCTCGGGCAACGCGGTGAGCGTGTAGGTGATGTAGGTGCAGCCGTCTTCCTGGGTGATGCCCGTGGCCGTGACCAGCCAGCCGCTGCCCGCCGTTTCGTCGAGGTTGACGGTGATGACGGCGCCTTCGGCCATCGTCAGGGTGCCGGAGGCCACGAGGAGGGTGCCCGTCAGCGTGGCCGTCTCCGTGTCCGCTGTCTCCCCGGCGTCCGTGAGCGCGAGGGAGACGGCCTGCGGCGCCGCATCCGCCTCTTCCCCGTTCGCGCCGGTGAGATCTGCGATGATCCGGGCGGTCAGCTCGGCGTCCAAATTCAGCGTCAGGGTGCCGGTGACGTGGATGCTGCCGCCCTCGTTCATCACGATGGAGGCGTAGCCTGCGCCCGCCTGGGTGGATTCCGCCAGAACCAGCGAGCAGTCCTGCACGCTGGTCGCCGCGGAGATGCCCGTCACCTGCACGGCGCCCGCGCCGCCGAGGCTCGTGAGCCCGATGTCGGTGTTCTCGCCCGTGATCACGATGGTGTCGAAGTTTTCCAGGCTCGCGCCGAAGGAGGGGAGCTGCACGTTGTCGATGACGAGTGTTTTCGTGCCGCTCACCGCGGCCCCGGCGGTGCCGGAGAGGGCGCCCGTGTAGGCGGCGAACGCGCCGTCGGCCGTGAGGTTCGAGAGGGTCAGCGTCGTGTTCCCATGGATGGTGCCGCCCGTGCCGCCCGAGCTGATTGTGGCCACGCCGTTGGTGTATACGTCGTTTCCGGTGATGGAGAGGGCCGTGTCGCCCGTGATGGTGCCGGTGGAGCCCCCTGCGTAGATGTCGCCGCAGAAGTAGCCCGCGTTCAGGTAGACTGCCGTGCTGCCGACGCTGCTGGAGGCGTTGTTGATGGAGCCGCCGTAGATGCCTTGGCTGAAGCTCCCCGCGTTGAATACCAGCGTCACCGAGCCGCTGATGGCTGCGCAGTAGGCTCCCGCCACGGAGGCGGTGACGCCGTTGAAGGTGCCGCCCGTGTTGGTGTAGCTCTGGGAGGAGAATTCCATGTAGACGCTGCCCTCGACGCTGACGGCGTAGGTGGCCGAGCCCACCGCGCCGAACATGGTTCCCCATGCCGAGGTCGAGGTGTAGGCGGAGTCGAAGCGCAGGGACACGCTGCCCGTGAGGGTGGAGGCCGCCCCGTTGTACGTGTGCAGGGCGTTCCACTTGGAGCTGTCCGAGGTCGTCGTTCCCGTCATGGTGATGTAGATGTCCCCCGTGTAACTGCTTTTGTTGACTTGGACGCCGTTGGCGGCGTTCCCGGAGGAGATGACGCCGCCGATGGTTCCTCCGGAGCCGGTGCTGGAGTCGATCTGCGTTCGGATGTTCGTGCCTGTGCTGATGCCTTCGGTATAGCTGTCGAACGAGTCCGGCCAGGCCGCCGCGCCCTCGCCCGAGCTCGTCACGATGGAGGATTCGATGGCCGGGTTGCCGTAGGTGATGCCGGTGGTCGCCGGCGCGTAGGAGCCGGTGGAGTCGAGGCTCAGGCTCCCGATGTTCACTGTCCCGCCCGTGTTGTTGGTGATGGCTAGGCCGGAGTAGTCCGACGCGGTGCCCGCCAGGGCTTCGCCGATGAGCATGTCGTCCAGCCAGACGTAGAAGCCGGAGGTGAGCCCCTGCGCGGTGTTCCCGTAGATGTAGGCGATGCGCAGGGAGTCCGTGAGGTCGGTGGAGGTGTCCAGGGAGTAGAGGACGGTGTCCCCCCATTGGATGTAGGCTTCGCTGATGGAGAGGGTGCCGGTGAGCGTGCCGTCGCCGACGGTGATGGTGAACGCGCTGTCGGTAGAGGTGAGCCAGCCGTTTTCACTGCCGTCGCCGATGCCGCCGGAGATGGTGAGATCGACGGTGTAGCCCGTGCTGAGATCGACGTTTTCATCCCAGGTGTAGACGAGAGCGGAGCCGGTTTCCATCGAGAAGGTCCCGGCGCCGCTGTCGAAGGTGACGGTGCCCGTCGTCTCCGCTCCCGCGTGGATGGCCGCCGCCTGGATGCCGAAGTCCGAGGCGGCTTTGCGCGTCTGCCCCGCCGTGCGCCCCGCGTAGCCCAGGGCTTTGGCGATGTTGCCCGCGATGATGAGATCCCCCTGGGCGCTGGGGTGCAGGCCGTCGCTGCCGAACATGGATGAGACGCCCTGCCAGTAGCCCGCCGCCGCGTCCGTCATGCCCGTGTTCACCTCCGCGATGACGATGTTGTAGCCGTAGGTTTCGCTGTAGTAGGCCGCCCAGCTCTTGAGGGTTTCATTATACGCCTCCACGGTTTCGAAGTCCGCCTGGTAGTTGTTGTTGCTGCGCCCGGTCAGCCAGGTGGGGATCGTCGTGATGACGATCGTCGTGTCCTCCCCGCTGGCTTCGAGCATGGCCGAGATGATGGCGTACATGCTGCCCGTGTTGCTCCACGTTCCCGCCTCGCTGTCGTAGGTGCCGAGCAGGGATTCCGCTGTGCTGTCGTAGTTTGTGCTGATGTGGCTGTTGTCGCTCAGCAGGTCGTTCGTGCCGATCATCAGGAAGTACATATCCGGCATTTCCGTCGCCGTGTCGATCTGGTAGCTGCCGGTGTAGGTGTCGTCCAGCCCCAGCCAGTCGCGGATGTTGGAGTTGCCCAGCCGGCCGGACGTGTTCTTGGTGCCGGCGACTTCGTAGGCGCGCTCGCTGGAGATGGCCGAATGCACGTTGGCGAAGACGGCGCCGCCGTAGACGGTGCCCGCGCTGACGCCGCCGGAGTAATTGCCGGAGTTCACGCCGACTTCGTTCTGGGTGATGCCGTTGTCCGTGAATATTTTAAATAGAGCCCAGCGGTACGAGGCGGAGTTGACGCCGTGTGTGATGGAGTCCCCCACGTACATGACGTTGCCCAGCGAGCTGTCGCTGTCCGCCGCGGCGAATCCTGCCGCGGCCGGGAGAGCTCCCAGGATGAGTGCGATGAGACGGTTGATTTTCATGAGTCGGTTTTTCTTGATGGCGGCGTCCCTGTGGGGCGATTCTATATTAATACTACCGCAGCCGCCGCGGCAGGGCAAGCGAATTTTTCCCTTTTTCCGGAAGGGGCGGCCGCAGGTGGTGTTCTTTCTATTATATATTGAATGGAAGCGGGGAAGGGCGCGTCTCACGCCGCATCATGTGGAAGCGAGTTTCCGTGCCCGTTGTGTGCCTCGGCCTGTTCTCCGGCTGTGAAAGGAGAAGCGCGCCGCCGCCGGCGGCGGAGTATGCCGTGGAGGTTTCGTATCCCGTGCGGGGCGATGTGGATGCCTGGAATACGTGGACGGGCCGTCTGGTGAGTGTCGTGAGCGCCGGCGTGGTGCCGCAGGTGTCCGGCTATGTGCGGACGCGCGATTTCAGGGACGGCCAGAATGTGAGGAAGGGCGATGTGCTCTTCCGGCTCGATGCCCGGCAGTATCTCGAAGAGGAGGAGAAGGCGGAGCATGCCGCGGAAGAGGCGGCGGCCGAGCTCGAGAGGGCGGGGCGGAATGTCGGTTTCTACGCGCCCTTGGTGAAGAACGGCTCGGTTTCCCGCCAGACTTATGTGAACGCCCTGCAGGAGGAGAAGGCGGCGCGGGCGGCCCGTGATTCCGCTCTGGCCGCCCTGGCTCTGGCGCGGACGAATGTGGGCTATTGCACGCTTGTTTCTCCCATTGACGGCGCGGCGGGCTTCGCCCGGGCGGAGGTGGGCGATTACGTCGGCCCGGACAGCGAGCCGATGGTGACGGTGAATCAGTTGGATCCGATTCGCGTCTATTTTGCCGTCAGCGAGCAGGATTGGCTCGATCAGGACGGCGACGCCGGTTCTCTCGCTCCGGGGCGGGAGGTGGAGGTGATTCTGGCCAACGGCAGACCCTGCCCCGGCCCGGCTCTCATCGGCGGCGTGAACAACGCGGTTTCGACTGCCACGGGTACGCTGATGATGCAGGCCGATATGCCGAATTCCGATCAGTTGCTGCGCCCGGGTATGTTCGTGAATGTGCGCGCCCGCGTCGCCTCTGAGAAGGGTGCGCTGCTCGTGCCGCAGTCCGCCCTGGCCGAGATTCAGGGGAAGAGTTTTGTGGTGAGTGCGGATGTTCGGGGAAAGGCGCGGCTCATTCCGGTGGAGACGGGGCTTTCGCGGGATGGCATGGTGGCCGTGAAGGGCCGCCTGACGGAGCGGACGCCCATTGTGGTGAGCGGCGTTCAGCAGGGCATGATGGCCGCCGAGGGACGGGCGCGCCTGAAGGTGGAGATGAAGGGCGGGACGCGTCCCCAGGAACAGGGAGGGACCCGTCTGTAGAATTTCGTCGGAAGAACCGGAACCGAGTCGCCTATGTACGCCTTTTTCATACGCCGCCCCGTTGTCGCCGTCTGCATCGCGTTGATTATTCTGTTGGGGGGCGCTTTCGCCGCGTGGCGTCTGCCCGTAGCCCAGTATCCGGATATTGTGCCGCCGGAGATTCAGATCACGGCCAGTTATCCGGGGGCGGATTGCCGCACTGTGGTGGATGCCGTGGCTTCGCCCATGGAACAGCAGATGTCGGGGGTGGCGGGCATGGATTATATGACTTCCACCAGCACCAATGATGGCGCGATGACGCTCAGCGTTCTTTTCGAGGTGGGGTCGGAGCCCGATATGGATCAGGTGCTGAGTTATCTGCGCTATGCCGAGTCCGCTTCGCAGCTGCCCGCCGAGGTGGGCGATATGGGCGTCTCTCTGCGCAAGGTGAGCGGGCCGCCCATGCTGCTCTATACGGTCACTTCCCCCGATGGCGGCTTCAGCGGCGACTGGCTGGCCAATTACGCCTATATCAACCTGGTGAATCCGCTGATGCGCGTTCCCGGCGTAGGCAATGTGGAGGTGCTCGGGGCAGGACGCTATGCCATGCGCATTTGGCTCAGGCCGGAGAGGATGGCCGCGCTGCGGATCACCGTGCCCGAGGTGATAGCCGCCGTCAAGGCTCAGAATGCCGTGCATCCCGTCGGCAAGGTCGGCGCCGAGCCCGCCGTGCCCGGCCAGCTGACCTCCTACACGGTGCGCGCGGAGGGGCGTCTGAGCGATGCCGAAGAGTTCGGGCGGATTATCCTGCGTGCGGATGACGACTCGATTGTCAGGCTTTCCGATGTGGCGCGGGTGGAACTGGGGGCGGAGAGCTACTCCGCGAGCAGCCGCTACAATGGCCGCGAATGCGCCGTGCTGGCCGTTTACCAGGCTCCGGGCTCGAACGCGCTCGATACCGTGGCCGCCGTGGAAAAGGCGCTGGAACAGTTCGCTCTCCCGCCCGGGGTGAATTTGACCTTGGCTCTCGACACTACCGAGTCCGTGCGCCTCGGCATCCGGGAGATCGTGACCACGCTGGCGGCGGCGCTCGTGCTCGTGATGCTCGTGGTTTTTGTGTTTCTGCAGGGATGGAGGGCCGCGCTCATTCCCCTGGCGGCGGTTCCCGTGTCGATTGTCGGCGTGTTTGTCGTGCTGGCCGCGCTGGGGATGGAGATTAATACCGTTTGCCTGATGGGGCTCGTACTGGCCGTCGGGCTGGTGGTGGATGACGCGATTGTGGTGGTCGAGGCCGCTCAGAATCACATTGACGCGGGGGAGCGGCCGCAGGAGGCGGTGCTCAAGGCCATGAAGGAGGTGGCCGGCCCCGTGGCGGCCACGGCGCTCGTGCTCGCTTCTGTGTTTTTCCCGAGTATGCTGCTGCCCGGCATCAGCGGCGAGCTTTTCAAGCAGTTCGCCGTGACGATTGGCGCGTCAATTCTTCTGTCGGCCTTCAATGCGCTCAGTCTCAGCCCCGCTTTGGCTGCGCTGCTGTTGAGGCCCGCCGGCGGGAAGGCGAAGGGGGTGCTCGGCCGGGCCGGGGAGCGTTTCAACGCAGTCTTCGGCCATCTCCGCAAAGGGTACGGGGACGCCTCCGCCTCGATGATCCGCCGTCCGGGGCTCGCGGGGATGGCGCTGTTATTGGTGGCGCTGTTGCTGGTGCCGCTGGGGCGGGCTCTGCCGGGCGGTTTTCTGCCCGATGAGGACGAGGGGTATTTTTACGGTACTCTTCAGTTGCCTTGGGGCACGGCGCTGGGCGTGACGGAGCAGGCTTCCGCGCAGGTGGAGAAGATCCTGATTGATAATCCGCTGGTGCGCGGTGTGGTCACGGTCTCGGGCTTCAATATGATGACGGGCGTCGAAAGCCCGAACAACAGCTTCTTCTTTGTCGATCTTGTTCCTTGGGATGAGCGCGGGCGGCCGGGCGGGAGCGCCGCCGCCCTCAGTCTCTGGCTGAGGAGGCAGATGAATGAGCATGTGCCCGAGGCCGTGGGCTTTTCCATGACGCCGCCTCCCATTCCCGGCGTGGGCGCTTCGTCGGACATTACGCTCATGGTCGAAGACCGCGCCAACCGCGGAGAGGAATATCTCTCGCGCCAGACTGCCGCCTTCATCGACGCGGTGAAGCAAAGGCCCGAGATTCTGGCCGTGGATAACTTCATGGCCGCCGACACGCCGCAGATCTTTCTCCGTCTTGACGAGGAGAAGGCTGCCGTGCAGGGGGTGGATATAGCCGAGGCATATCAGACGCTCCAGGCTTTTCTCGGCAGCGTGTTCGTGAATTACTTCAACCGATTCGGCTACCAATGGCAGGTCTATTTGCAGGCCGATGCCCCCGCCCGCATGGATTTGGCCGGTCTCCGCAGTCTCTACCTCGACGGGAAGGACGGGGTGCAGGTGCCGCTGGATTCCCTGGTCTCCGTGAAGAGGATCACGGGGCCGGATTTCCTGATCCGGCAGAATATGTACAATGCGTCCATGCTGGATATCGTGCCGGCGGAGGGTTTTACGGCGTCGCAGGCCATGGCGGCGATCGAGGAGGTTTTCCAGGTTTCCATGCCTTCGGACATGGGGTATTCCTACACCGGCATGAGCTATCAGCAGCGGAAGCAGGCCGGGGGGATGGGCGCGGGCACGCTGTTTGCGTTTTCGTCGATCTTCATTTATCTCATTCTCGCTTCGCTTTATGAAAGCTGGAGGCTCCCCCTCGCCGTGCTCCTCCCGGTGCCCGTGGCTGTGGCCGGCGCCTTGGGCGCGCTGCTGGCCGCCGGTCTCTCTCTCGATCTCTATGCCGAGATCGGCCTTATTATGCTGATTGCCCTTGCAGCGAAGAATGCTATTCTCGTGGTGCAGTTCGGCGTCGACCGCATCGCCGGGGGCGACGGTGTTCTTGAAGCCGCGCTGGCCGCCGCACGGGTGCGCCTGCGCCCCATCCTGATGACGAGTCTCGCCTTTGTTCTCGGCTGCGTGCCCCTCGCGCTCGCCAGCGGAGCGGGAGCCGCGGCGCGCCACGTGGTCGGCGTGGCCGTGATCGGCGGCATGGGCGCGGCTTCCGCCGTCGGCATTTTCTTCCTCCCCTTCGCGTTTTATGTGGTTGTCCGGCGGTGGAGAAAGGGAGGCCGCTCTTCTTCCGTTTCCGGTGCGGATGGATGATCCGGAGGGTGCGCCGGCGTCCGCCCCCCCCGTTCAGGGTGTCCGCGGCGCTGCGGGAAGAGGACGTCGGGGCGGTGGGCGCGTTTCCATTCTTGCCAGACGCGGATTATCTGATAGACTGTGCGAAGCATGAACGCCGAAACTTCTTTTATCGCCGGCATGGCGGCGAAGCTGGGGCTCTCCGCCCGGTTTTTTATCCCCTACGGGGTCGATCGCGCCAAGGTTTCTCTTCAAGCTCTCGAGGGGTGTTCCCGTCGGGGGAAGCTGGTGCTGACCTCCGCCGTCACGCCCACGCCGGCGGGAGAGGGGAAGACGACGGTTTCCATCGGCCTGGCGCAGGGACTTCAGGCCATCGGGATGAGAAGCGCCCTGGCCTTAAGGGAGCCTTCCATGGGCCCCGTGTTTGGGCGCAAGGGCGGGGCCACGGGGGGTGGAGCCAGTTCTCTGACGCCCTCCGAGACGATCAATCTCCATTTCAACGGCGATTTTCACGCCGTCACTTCGGCGCACAATCTGCTCAGTGCCGTGGTTGACAATGCGCTTCATTTCGGCTCCTCGCGCCTTGATCCCACCCGCGTCGCCTGGAAGCGCGTGATCGATATGAATGACCGCGCTCTTCGTTCTGTGGTCGTCGGGTTGAACGGGCAGGGCGTGCCGCGGGAAAGTTCTTTCGATATCACGCCGGCCAGTGAAATTATGGCCGTGCTTTGCCTCGCCGAAAGCTTGGCGGATCTCCGCGCCCGCCTCGAGCGCATGGTGGTGGGGTTCACCCGCGACGGCGAGGCTGTGTACGCCCGTGAATTCGGGGTTTCGGGGGCGATGCTGGCCATTCTGAAGGAGGCGCTCATGCCCAATCTCGTGCAGTCCTGCGAAGGCGTGCCCGCTTTTGTGCATGGCGGGCCGTTTGCCAATATTGCCCATGGGTGCAATTCCGTGCTGGCCACGAAGATGGCCATGGCGTTCAGCGATTATGCCGTCACCGAGGCGGGGTTCGCTTTCGATCTCGGCGCGGAGAAGTTTTTGGATATCAAGTGCCGCCAGGCGGGTATCTCTCCGGATGTGATCGTGATCGTGGCCACGGTGCGCGCGCTCAAGATGCATGGCGGCGTTGCCAAGGACGCGCTCGACGCGCCGGATGTGGAGGCGGTGCGCCGCGGGTTGGACAATCTGGAGGCTCACTTGGAGAGCGCGGCGCTGTTCAGGCGTCCTGTCGTGGTGGCCGTCAATTTGTTCGCCTCTCAGGATACGGAGGAGGAGACCGCCGCCATCCGCGAATTCTGCGCCGCCCGGGGGGTGCGCTGCGCCGTCGCCGATGTGTTCGGACGGGGCGGGGCGGGAGCCGTCGAGCTTGCCCGCCTCGTCGTCGAGGCGTCGCACGAGGCCGCTCCCCCGTTTTCCTGTCTCTACGGGGATTCCCTCTCCGCCGAGGAAAAGCTCTCCGTCGTCGCCTCGAAGATTTACGGGGCGTCGGGCGTCGTGCTGACGCCGGCTGCCCGCAGGAAGCTCGCTCTTTTCGAAAGAAACGGTCTCGCCGGCCTTCCCGTTTGCGTGGCCAAGACTCAGAATTCTCTTTCCGACGATCCCGCTCTTGCCGGGCGTCCCAGGGGCTTTACGATTACTGTGCGCGATTTTGAGATCGCCAATGGGGCCGGCTATCTCGTGGCTCTCACCGGCGCGATTCTCCGCATGCCTGCCCTTCCGCGCATACCTGCCGCCTGTTCCATCGATGTAGCTCCCGATGGCCGCGTGATCGGGATGAAGGGCTAGCCGCCCCAGCGATGCGCCTTTCGATGGCCGCGTGATCGGGATGAAAGGCCGGCCGTCTCGCCGGCGCGGAGTCCCCGAGCTGGTGCTTCCCTCGATCTTTCAGCCGGGGTGAGTGCCGGGCTCCTCCGGACACGGAGCCTGCCCGCATGCGGAGTCCCGGTTGGGTTCGCGCGGAGGCCGGCTATGAATGATCGGGGCGGGAGATCAATTTGATGGAGGGGTGGCTCTCCGTCGTGAGGCGGACAAGTCCGGCGACGGCGGGCGCGAGCGGCCGGGGTGTGGCGCAGGAGGAGGACATAGGAGTCGTGATAGGGGGCTTGGGAGGCTCCCCAGATCAGATTGATGATCGCCAGTTCGGCGGCGCATGTGCCGTTCGCGTGAAAGGGGTGCAGACAGTGATGTTCCAGAGGAATGTCGGGTCCCGACATGGCCGCCTCCCATGACTGGCGGTTGAAAGAGAGGCCGGTCAGCGAGCAGAGCCTTCCGGGTATTTCCCTGAAGGCGCGGGTTTCTTCCGGATTGCGTTCCGGACTGAGGAGCCCTTGCACGAAATCAATGCTGAGCGGGTTTTCGACGGGGCGGAGGTGGTAGGCGCTCATGTCGCAAAGTCCGCCGTTGGCGCAGACGCCCGGCATGACGATGGAGCCTCCCTCGATGGGATAGAGGGAGCTTGTGTCGTCCCGGTTCGGATGCATGGGGCGGTACTGAGGGGCGTTCATGAGGTTTTGCAGGCGGATGCCTCGGCGGGCGGCCTGCTGGCTTGTGTGGAAAAGGACTTTCCCCGGCTCTTGGGGCCGCTCTCCCTCGGAGAGCTGGATCGCCGAGCCGTTGTCCAGAATGTAGAGGGTGTCTCTCTCGGATTGAAAGCCGGCGTATATGCGGGAATAGTGCTCGGGGGAGGGGATCGCGGAGCCGCTTCCGTGATGGAAGAGGGACAGGAACGCTCCGAAACGGTTCCCTGCGGTTTGGGCTCGCCGCTTTGGATAGTCGCGGATGTGCGGCGGCAGTTCCGGGATGAGGGAATGGATGGATCGGGCGAGTAGGTGATGCCTGCCGTCCTGGTCCGTGAAGAAGATGCAGTTTTTTTCGGCGAGACGATCGAAGTGGTATTTGTCGATTTCGCCGGTCATGGGGCGGGGAGGTGCGGAGGGAGCGGAGCGGGGCTTCCCCGCGGAATCTCTCCTAGGCGTTCTCTGGGGTGCCGTTTTCAACGTGTTTTTCCTTTGAGTCGGGGCCGATTCCGATTTCTTCATCCGTGAGATAGCAGCTGGGGTCGGAGCCGTGCCAGTGGCCGTTGGCGAAAGCGGCACGTGTGCGGAAGCCCCCGCCGCAGATTCGGAAATGCCTGCAGACGGCGCATCGTCCGCTCAGCGCGGCCTGCCGTTCTTCGGGGTTGTCGCTGGCCCGCAGGGCGGGGAGAAGCGCGGCGGCGGCGTCTGTCCGCGCCTCCCAAATGTCGGAGAATTTCTGTTCTTTGACATTGCCGAGGGTGACGGATTGCCAGAATTGATCCGGATGCACGGCGCCTTGGGTGTCGATGTTGGCGATTCCCCGTCCGGAGCTGTTGGAGCCGCCGCCGTTCCATTCCAGAAGCTTGAGCGTCTCCTCGGCAAGGGGACTGCCCTCGCGGAGCTGGCGGAGGAGGATGTATACGCCGTCGGCGGGCTGTGTCACGGTGAGCATTTCGCGGTTCTCCCCCCGCTCCTGCCAGCGGCTGACGCGGTCGATCAGCATGTCGAGGGCGCCGCGGGCTTCATGGGGATGCAGGGTCTGCACGCCCGCCCCGCGTCCCGTGGGGACGAGGTGATAGAAGCAGACGCGGCGGATATTTTCGCGCTCGATGAAGTCGAGAATGGCGGGCATGCATTGGACGTTATGGCGGGTGAGCGTGAGCCTCAGGCCGGTTTTCTGCCCCGCTTCTTCACAGAGTCGGAAGCCGCGCACTGCTCGGTCGAAGGCCCCTTTCATGCCGCGGAAGCGGTCGTGCACTTCGCCGATGCCGTCGAGAGAGATGCCCACGTAGGCCACGCTCAGTTTTTTGAAGAGGGAGGCGTAGTCCGCCGTGATGAGCGTGCCGTTGGTGGAAATGGTGATCTTGAGTCCCCGCTCGGTTGCGCGTTCGAGAAGTTTGGGGAGCATGGGGTGCAGCAGCGGTTCTCCTCCCGAGAGAAGGAGAGCGCTGATTCCGTAGTCTGCAAGGTCGTCGATGACGGCGCGGCATTGTTCCCAGGAGAGTTCGCCGGGGTATTTCACGGCGTGGGAGTCTGCGTAGCAGTGGATGCAGTTCAGGTTGCAGGTGCGGGAGATGTTCCATACGACGATGGGTTTGCGTGTGCGGGATGAGGCGGGCGTGCAGGCCGATGTGCTGGAGGCCGGAAGTCCCTCCCTGCCATAGCGCAGATGGTCTGCCGGCTGGGCCTGCCCCGTCCACAGTCTGGTGAGGTTGATCATGAGGTTTGCAGTGGTTCGGAGTGCGGTGCCGCTTTGGGGATGTAGGAGCAGAGGGGTTCGGCAGCGAAGGGGTCGCCCGTCATTCCGTAGGCGCGGGCGCGCGAGCCGCCGCACAGGTGCCGGAATTCGCAGCGCCCGCATTTTCCTCGGAGCGCGTCGTCGTCGCGCAGGCGTATCATGAGGGGGTGGGTGCGGTAGATTTCGGCCAGGTTGTCTTTCCGCACGTCGCCCAGCGCGATGGGGAGGAAGCCGGAAGGTTGGATACTGCCGGTATGGGAGATGAAGAGCACGCCCTTGCCGTCCCGGGTGGGCACGGCTTGCCGGGCGGGTGCGCCTCCTCTCTTTGCCGCTTCTTGAATGGCCACTCGGCGGTAATGGTGTCCCTCGGTCGTTTTCACGCCGAAGTCCACTTCTTTGCTGAGCCGGGCGAGTTCGTGCCACGCCTGCTCCACTTCTGCGGCGGAGGGCATTTGATCGAGAGATGCCCGCCCCGTGGGAACGAGCAGAAAGACGCTCCACATGTCCGGTTTCAGCTCTTTCATGAGATGGTGGAAGTCTTGCAGTTCGCTCAGGGTGCTTTTGGTGATGGTCGTGTTGATTTGGAGGTGAATGCCCGCCTCTTTGGCCATGCGGGCCGCTTGGATTGTGCGGTCGAAGGTGTGGGGAACGCCGCGGAAGGCGTCGTGCGTTTCGCGGCGTGCGCCGTCCAGGCTGAGGGACATGCTGTGCACTCCGGCGCTCTTCAGTGCGGCGAAGTCCGCCTGCAGCAGGAGCGGCGTCGCCGCCGGGCTCAGCGCCACGCGCAGGCCGAGCGCGGCGGCGTGCGCGATCAGTTCATGCAGGTCGCGGCGCATCATGGGGTCTCCCCCGGTGAGCACCAGCATGGGCGGCCGCAGTTCGGCGATGTCCTGCAGCAGTTTTTTCCCTTCCTCGGTGTTCAGTTCGCCGGGGGAGGGACGCGGCTGGGCAGCTGCCCGACAATGTTTACAGGCCAAGGGGCAGGCGCGCGTTACTTCCCAGAAGAGGATGAACGGCCGTTCGTTCAGGTCGATCTGTATGCGGTGCGGATGCTTCATGCAGAGGAGACGGGAGAGGATGTGCGGGAGAATTCTACCGCGGCGGCGCTCCTTCCGGCAAGTGTAAACGGCGTCCTCCCGGTGCAATTCCCGCGAAAGTACGTGAAAAAGTGCGCGCACCGCATGCAGTGCGCGCACCCAGGGAAGATGGTTTCGAAGACGATCAACGCTTCGAGAACTGGAAGCGCTTGCGGGCGCCGGGACGCCCCGCCTTCTTGCGTTCCTTCATGCGGGGATCGCGCGTCAGAAGCCCCTGCTCGCGCAGAAGTTTCTTGTTTTCCTCGTCCGCCAGCACGAGTGAACGGGCGATCGCCAGGCTCATGGCGCCGGCCTGCCCGTGAATCCCTCCGCCCTTCGCCACGAGGCGGACATTGTATTTCTTAATTGTATTGGTGGCGTAGAAGGGCTGCAGAACGACGTTCTGCAGCTGGTCGGTGGGGAGATATTCCTCGAAGCTGTGGCGGTTGATCTCGATTTTGCCCGACTTGCCTTCTTCAGCGGGGCTCAGCCATGCGTGGGCTACGGCCGTCTTGCGGCGTCCGGTGGCGTTGAATGGAGTTGTCTGACTCATGATGGTGGGAATATGTTAGTCGATGTTGATGACCGTGGGCTGCTGGGCGGCGTGCGGGTGCTCCTCGCCCGCGTACACTTTGAGCCGGGATGCCTGTGCGCGCCCTTGGCGCGTGTGGGGCACCATGCCCAGCGTGGCGTGTTCCACGAGGAAGGCGGGGCGGCGGCGGCGGATTTTTGCGGGGGTTTCCACTTTCTGGCCGCCCACGTAGCCCGAGTAGCGCGTGTAGATTTTGGCCCGCTCTTTGTTGCCGGTCAACACCACCTTGCCGGCGTTGATTACGATGACGTAATCGCCGCAGTCCACGTGAGGTGTGAAGATCGTTTTGTTCTTACCACGAAGCAGATTGGCTGCTTCCACTGCGACTTGTCCGAGCACTTTGTCGGCGGCGTCGATGATGTACCACTTGCGCTCGATTTCCTGAGCTTTGGCAGAGAAGGTTTTCATGTTTTCTGTTTCTGTTCCGGTCACGGCTCACGCCGTCGAACCGCTAATTCGCGGGGGACTTTTCTACCTCGTGCCGGCGGGTTTGTCAACTGTATTTTACGGCCTGGAGAGATTTTTCCCGAAAAAGAGGCTGCTTCTCGGAAAAATCGCTTGTCAAAGCCGCACGGCGCGGGTAAACTGATTCCGCTTCCGCTGGATTTTACGTTTTACTTGACGGCGGAATGCCTGTTTATTTATATGAGCTCTCCTACCTCTCCCTCAGGAAATCGTCCGGGCCGCAATGCAGGTTCAAACCGCGGCGGCAGTCGCTCCAATGGAAGTTATCGCGGCGGGGCAAGGCGCCCGGTTCGGCGCCCTTCCCGGGATGATGAGCCGTCCGTGCGCACGGCCGAGGAGGATGGGGAGCAGGACGGCGAACGGCAGATTGAGCTTGAGGGCGTGGTCTCTGCTGTGCTGGCGGGCACGATGTTTCGGGTCAGGCTGGCCAACGGCCGCGAGTTGCTGGCCCATATCTCGGGAAAGATGCGCAAGCGTTTCATCCGCCTCGTCGTGGGCGACCGGGTGAAGATCGAGATGTCTCCCTACGATATGACGAAAGCCCGCATCACGTTCCGGATCGGGTGACGGAAAATGGGCGGCTCCCGGGTTGGGTCTGCACTGCCGGGAACGCGGCGCGGCCGTTTTGCACGTGTTCGCCTTAGAGGAAGGAGGGCATGTTTCGCAGAGCGGGGGGCGGGGAGGTATGCGTGTTTTTCGCGGGAGCGGAGGAGGCTTTTTTCGGAGAGGGAGAGGAATATTTGTAAAGTGTTACTTCGATTCTGTCTTCCTTGATCGTGCGGGATTTTTCATCGGTGTCGGTCCAGAGGATGGTTCCGAGAGTGCTTGTCTCGGGAACCAATGAATAGGATTGAGTGTAATATCCGCTTTTTTCGAAGATGAGTTCGGTGGTGTCGTGGCTGTTGACTTCGACGGTTGTCGGCGTGACTCCCGCCTTGACGCCGTCAATGCGGACGGTTGCTCCCGGAGGGTTGGACACCACTTGAATTTTCTTGGTGGACGAGCAGGAGGCCAGCAGCAGAGCCGCTGCGGCGAAAAGCCACTTTTTCATATGTCCGATCATACATGAGTCTGCCCGGTCGATCAAGCAAACAATTGGGAAGGATGCCCCGATTTCCCCTTGAGCTCTTTTTTGCCCCGTCCTAGAATGGCCGTATGAACGCATCTACCCTGACAATTTTGCTGTGCTGTTCCATTTTGCTCGTTTCCTGCGATCGGGAGAAGGAGCGCTCTTCGGACGGACAGGATACGCCGGAGGCTGCGCGGCAGGCCGGCGAGGCTCAGTATGAAAAGGCGAAGGAGTGGGCCGGAAAAGCGGCGTCCGGCACGAAGGAGGATTTCGAGCAGGCTTTGGAGTGGACGCAGAAGGCGGCCCGAAGCGGTTTCCGCGAAGCGCAGATGACTCTTGCCGGGCTTTATTACTATGGCGGTAAGCATGTGGAGCGCGACGCGGCGAAGGCGCGGATGTGGTTTGAGCGGGCGGCCGAACAGGGCTCGGCTGAAGCGCGCTTCTTCCTGGGTGAGATATATGCGCAGGGGGATGGCGTGGAACGGGATGTGGACAGGGCTGTCAAGGAGTGGAGTCTGGCCGCGCAGAAGGGTGTCGCCGAGGCGGAATATCGTCTCGGCCTCTTCTACATGGAAGGCGGGAGGGATCTGGAGCAGGGGATTGCCCGACTCAGGAGCGCCGCGGAACGCGCTCAAACGGATGCCGCCTTGGCATTGGGTAAGCTGTACGCCCGGGGCGCCGCTTCGCTGGGGCCGGATATGAAAGAGGCGGCCAAGTGGTATCTTTGCGCGGCCGAGGGAGGCAGCGTCCAGGGGCAGTATGTCTATGGCCTCATGTGCCTGACCGGTTCCGGAGTGCCCAGGGATGAAAAACAGGGTCTCGCCTGGCTGCGCCTCTCGGCGGGGCGGGATTATCTGCCTGCGGTTCGTCAATTGTCGAAATGCTATCGTCTGGGAGAAGGAGTTGAGGCCGACGCCTCTCAGGCGGACGCCTGGGCGGAGAGGGCGCTTGAGCTGGAGGAGAAGGAGAAACGGAAGCCGGAGGAAGG
The DNA here is from genome assembly GCA_021200315.1 of Akkermansiaceae bacterium. GTDB lineage: Bacteria > Verrucomicrobiota > Verrucomicrobiia > Verrucomicrobiales > Akkermansiaceae > Akkermansia. The sequence continues at coordinate 27,937 of JAJQGU010000015.1, read as the reverse complement.
CGCCCGGCGGGAAGGGAAGACTCCCGCGGGCGATGCTTCGTCCCGCTCGTGAAGAGCCGCCGCCGGCCGGAGAGGCGCGGAATCTCCTTCTGCATGGACGGGGAAAGTTCGCCTCTGATGGAGCAAGCCGCGCCGGAATCGTCCGTGCGATCGCCTCTTACATGGTCAGAAAGTCTCTTTGGTCGCTGACGAGGGCGCGAAGCTGAATGGTCATGAAGCGCATTTCGTTCAGCATTCCGAGGTAGAGGATTGAAGAACGCGTGCGCGATTGGTTGCGCTGGGCTCTTTTGATCTGCCGCTTGGTCGCTTTGGCGATCTGCGCCGTCAGTTCGTCTTGACAAGAGATTGTCTCGGCGTAGGAAGAGAAATTCCCCGTCGTCAGCATGGAGACGATGCCTTCCATGTATTCCGCCATGCGGGCGTATACTTCGCGGAGGTCGTCGTTCTGCTCCACGGTGAAGGGGGTGTGGTTGTTGTCTACATAGGCGAAGATGGATTCTGCGAACAGTTTGAGGCTGCCCGATGCTTCGTTCAGGTGGTCGAGAGCCTGCACATAGTGGTAGCCGGAGTCCAGAGACTGGTGCTGCATTTTGTAGAGGAGGGGCAGTACGTCGTATTTGTGGGCTTCGTTGTTGCGGATGGAGAGGCTCTCCGCCCGTTCATGGAGCTCTTTGAGTGCCTTGCGGTCGGAGGTCTGGAGGGCGGGTTGTGTGCTCACGAAGATGTCGCGCAGTTCCTGTACGCTTTCGGACACGAGCGTGGAGCACGCCGCGACGATGTTGTCTTCCGTGATTTCTTGGGTGTGTATGTGCTCGGCGATTTTTGCCTCGCGCCGCCTGTGGTAGACGGCCGATCGCACGAGGATGAAGGCGTCCAGGGCGATGAGGGGGAAGATGGCCCACTGCTGTCCGTAGTGCAGAGCCGTGGCCATGAGCGCGGCCATGGCGAATGCGGCCAGTCCCGTCATGAACCATCCCGAAATCACAGTGAGCACACCCGTCACTCGATAGACCGCGCTTTCCCTCCCCCATGCTTTGTCCGCCAGAGAGGAGCCCATAGCCACCATGAAGGTGACGTAGGTCGTCGAGAGCGGCAGCTGCAGGGATGTCGCCGTGGAGATCAGCAGGGCGGCCACTGTCAGGTTGACGCTGGCGCGGATGACGTCAAAGGAAGGTCTCTCCTGAGGGTTCACCGGGAGGGGGACGGGATCCCAGCGGTGGTTCATGCGCACCCGCATGCGGGGAGGAATGAAGCTTTTGACCGCGTTCCCCAGAGCGATGGCGCCCCGCACAATCACTCGGGCGGGAGGAATGGAGCCGAAACGCTCGATGCCTCCGTCCCCTTGGCGGGAGAGTTCAACTCCCGTGGCGATGACGGTTTTTGCCTTGCGGGAGAAGCAGAGCGCGCCGATCATGATCAGCCCTGCCGTCAGAAGATACAGACGATTGGGCGGGATGGGGGCTGCGTCTTTGCCCAGTTCCTCCATGAGGTGCGCCGATACGTCCCCTCCCAGTGATTCCGCCACGAAGAAGGCGTCATGCGCCCCCATGAATACTCCGATGAAGTTGACGAGGTCGTTCCCGGCAAAAGAGAGAGCCAGCGCGAAGGTGCCGGCCAGTACGGTGAGCCTGAGAATGTTTGCCATCAACAAGTACTGGAGGGCAGCCATCAGTGCGCTGAAGGCCAGGTATCCGAGCAGCAGTGCGATGAATGTGTGCTGTTCCGCCCACGCCATGAGATCCGTCAGCCCGAGCGTGTGTTCCAGTGCGGAGCCTTTGATTCCCTTGTAGACGGCGAAATAAGCGATGGCCGTCATCGCAAAGCCGCACCATGCAAAGCCGCACCAATGAAATGTCTTTTGATAGTGAAAGGAGAAGATCAGACGGGAGATCCACATTGCCGCCGCGCCTGTCGTGAAGGCGATCACTACCGAGATCAGAATGCCGGAGACGATGCCCATGGCCTGGTCGGTGTTCAGGTAGTTGATCATGTGGGACGGATCCTTGTAGAACGCCATGGCCGTGGCCGACCCGAGGATGCCGAAGACGAGGGATACAGTGGTGGATGTCGGCAGGCCGAATGTGTTGAATGTGTCCAGAAGGATCACTTCGCCCAGCATCACTGCAAGGAAAAGAAGCATCACTTCATGAAAGGTGAACATCCCGGGGTTGAAGATTCCGTTCCGTGCCACTTCCATCATTCCCCCGGAAAACACCGCTCCGATGAGAACCCCCGCCGCCGCCACCGTCATGATCACGCGCACGGGAGCTGCCTTGGACCCGATGGCGGAAGTCAGGAAATTGACGGCGTCGTTGGATACGCCGTTGATCAGATCGAAGACCGAAAGAAACAACAGGGCGAGCAGGATAATCCAATATATACTGTCCATGAGTCAAGCGGCCGATTCTTTCGGGGGAGAGATCTAAGCGCGATTTTATTATATTTTTTTTCGTTTGGCTATACATTTGTCATGGAAAATTGCCGTTTCCGGTATGCGCACAGCGGAGAAAATCCGCCCCGCATGCGTCTGCGGCAGTGGATAACCCGCTTGATGTGATTCGTGTTTTGGATTTGTCTCCGTGCGCGGCGCTCCGTCGGGCGCTCTGCTCTCTGTGGTGTCAAAATGCCGGAAAAGTCACCTTTTTCAGGACGAATTTACTTGAAAATCTGTGCGAATCCTTTATGATTCTCTGCGGTATGAATGATTATTCCCAACGAAATTATGTTCTGCCTGAACAGAAGAGGATTACGGAGCACTACCAGACGGCGGCTCTCGTCAATTCCTTCCTCAACAAGGTCTATCTTTGGATGGGGTTGGGGCTGTTGTCTTCGGCGCTGAGTTGCTATTGGGCCGTCGACTCGAGGGAATTCATGTCGTGGTTGAAGTCGAGCTCCACTAATTTTCTGATTCTCGCCGGCGCCGAACTGCTGGTCGTGCTCGGCTTGACGGCTTTGTTGAAGTACCTCAGCGTCAGTATGGCGCGTTTTGGCTTTCTCTTTTATGCCGTGCTCAGCGGGTTGACGCTGGGACCTGTCGTGCTCGCTTTCACCGCTGAATCGCTCACGCTCGCTTTCGTCACTACGGCCTGCACTTTCGGGGCGATGTCCATCATCGGGCTCACCACGAAGAAGGACTTGAGTGTTGGGGGGCGCATGCTTCTGATGGTGCTTTTTGGGGTAATCATTGCCTCGGTCGTCAATATTCTCGTGGGAAGTTCCACAATGGATCTCATCATTTCGGGTGCCGGCGTGCTCCTTTTCAGTGCGCTCACCGCTTACGATACGCAGAAGCTGAAGAATATCGCCGTACTCGAAGGCTTGGACACCGACAAGGCCGCCATCTACGGGGCTCTTGTGCTTTATCTTGATTTCATCAATCTTTTCCTTTATCTCCTGCGTTTTCTTGGCAAGGCGAAAGAATGAGCCTGGCATGGGCGCGTGCCGGCCGGGAGCGGAGATGTTCTGAGGCGTCCGTCATGATGCTCGGGGAGTGGAGGTGTCTTCGTGCCGACGGGTGCGGGTGGCTCTCGGGGGGGGGGCTATGTTCCTTCCGCATTCTCTTCCAGCCATCCATTTTGGATGGCTGTCTCCGCTGGGTCGCCCACGCGGATGCCCGTCTCAATCTGCCGTTCGCGAACAAACTGTCCGGCGGCGAGAAGTGAGTCGAATGTGCCCATATCGAAGCAGGCGCAGTCCTTGTCGAGCATTTCCGCATGCAGAAGCCCGCGTTCGAGATAGGCTCTGTTTACGCTGGTGATTTCTAATTCGCCCCGTGCGGAAGGCCGCACTTGTTTGGCGATTTCAGCCGCCTGTCCGTCATAGAAATACAGCCCCGGAACGGCAATCCGGCTTCGGGGGGCGGCGGGCTTTTCCTCGATGGTGCGCACGTGCCCGGCGGGATCGATTTCTATGATGCCGTAACGCTGAGGATCAGATACGGGCACGCCGAATATCACGGCTCCCGACTTCAGGGCTGCCGCCCGCTGGAGCTTGGCAGGAAGTTCTTGTCCGTAAAAAAGATTGTCGCCCAGAATGAGAGCCGAGTGTTCTCCGCAGATGAAGTCTTCACCGATGATGAGCGCCTGCGCCAGTCCCTCGGGTTTTGGCTGTACGGCGTATTCGAGATGGACGCCGAAGGAGGAGCCGTCGCCCAGCAGGGTTTTGAAGCTGCCGATGTGGTGAGGGGTGGAGATGAGCAGAATTTCGCGTATGCCCGCCTGCATGAGCGTCGAGATGGGATAATGAATCATCGGCTTATCATAAACGGGCAGCATTTGTTTGCTGAGAAGGCGGGTGAGGGGGTAGAGACGCGTGCCGTTTCCGCCGGCGAGGACGATTCCTTTCATGGCAGGAGACGGGAGAGGTGGGCGAGATACCAGCGGACTGTCTGTTCAATGCCTGTGTCAAAAGGTTCCGTGGGATTCCAGCCGAGTTCAGTGTGAATTTTCGAGATGTCGATGGAGTTGCGGCGGTCGTGTCCGGGGCGGTCATTCACGAAGGAGAGCTGTTCGGCGTATTTCCTTCCGTCCGATCGGGGATGCAGGCGGTCGAGGGTTCCACAGACGCAGGTGAGCATTGCCAGATTGGTTTTTTCCGTCCGTCCGCCGATGGCGTAGCTTTCTCCCGCCCGTCCGCGGTGAAAAATGACGTCGATCGCACGGGTGTGATCGAGCACATGGATCCAGTCGCGTATATTGAGCCCGTCTCCGTAAATGGGGATGGGCTCGCCCGCCAGAGCTTTGCGGATTATGGTGGGAATGAGCTTTTCCCGGTGTTGTTTCGGACCGTAGTTGTTGGAACAATTTGAGATGGTGACGTTCATTCCGTAAGTGCGGAAGAAGGCTCTGGCGAGGAAATCCGCTCCCGCTTTGCTGGCCGAATAGGGAGAGTTGGGGGCATATGGGGTTGTCTCCCGGAACTGGCCGGTTTCACCCAGCGTGCCGAATACTTCGTCGGTGGAGACATGATGAAAACGTGCACTTTCGTAGCCGGGGCGGATTTGGTGCGGACCCAGCATCCAATGCCGTCGGGCCGCGTCAAGCAGGGTGAATGTTCCCAATGTGTTTGTCTCCACAAAATTGCGTGGATTCGCAATGGAATTGTCCACATGGGACTCGGCGGCGAAGTGGACGACGCCGCGGACATCGTGTTCCGCCATGAGTTGGTTCACTAGAACGGCGTCGCAGATGTCGCCCTGCACGAATTCATGGTTCCTCCGCCCGCTGCAGTCTGACAGGTTTTCAAGACTGCCCGCGTAGGTGAGCTTGTCGAGGTTGACGATGTGATATTCCGGATGAAGCCCGGCAAAGTACGGGATGAAGTTCGAGCCGATGAATCCGGCGCCGCCGGTGACGAGAATGGTTGTCATACTGCTGCTTTCCAGATGTCCCCTTTCAAGGTAGCCCAAAGCTGGGGTGAACACAAGCCTATTGTCCCCTCAGTCGGCGCGGAGGTTGCGGAATCTCCTGCCTGTATCGCTCCCGGGAAAGGGGACGCTCCCGCTGAAGATTCATCTTGACCGGGAGCGTTGAGGGGGATAGCATAGCCGCATTCATGAAGAGATGCAGCCCGGGTTTTCCCTTTGTGTGCGTGAAGATAATCGGCTCGAACTGATGCCGCCGTCGGCTGCTCCCCGCTTGTCGGCGGCCTTAGCTCGAGGAACGGGCTTCGGCCTGCTCGACGTATTGAAATGTGGGCTTCCTCTCAATGCGCCGCGCTGCCTTCACTTTCTGAGGGAGAAGGTGCGCGATACACTGGCCGCGTGGCTGCGGGCCATGCGCACGAGCGGCTCGGCGGGCGAAGGGGATTATCTGCCCGATTCCGTGGAAGCTGTCCGTTGGCTGGAGGCCATGCCGCCTCTGCACGGCTCTGCTGTGAATGCCGCGACGCTGCGCCTGTGGATGCGGGAGGTGGTGGATGCTCTTCTCGCCGAGGCGCTGCATGCGGGGATTTCGCCCGAAGATTGGCTCGCGCGGCTGGGCGGGGGGTGGCGACATGTCGGGCGTCTGTGTCTGCACCTTGCCGAGAATGGGCTCGACGCCTCGGGTGAACGTCCCTTTGCCTTCCTGGCTACTTTTGTGCATCAGATTGCCGGGGACGACAGGCCGAAGCATCTTCCTCTCGGAGCCGCGCTTCGTCTTTATGCGCATGATCGGAATGGTCTGCTTTCTCTGTTGAGTCCTCTGCGGCAGGCGGCGCGGCTCTCCCCCTTTCTGAGGGGGCTGATCGACAGCGGGAGAATTTTTGCTCCCCAGGCTTGGAGGCCGGATGAAGCGTGGCTTTTTCTTCAGGCCGTTCCTTTGTTGGAGGAAGCGGGTATGGAGGTTCGCATGGTTAATCTGTGGAAGACGAGACCGCCGAGCGTCCGGCTCGAACTCACGGCCGAAATGGAGGGTGATTTCAAACGGCCCGCGTTGAATGTCCGGTCTGTTCTCCGATTCTCCCCGGCTCTCATGCTCGGAACGCACGCTCTTACAGACGAGGAGATTCAACAGCTGCTCGAATGTGACGATGGTCTCGTACGCTTTCAGGGCGAATGGGTGCATGTCGATCGGGAACGTCTCCGACATTTGCTTGGAGAGTGGCGCAATGCGCTTGCTATGAATAAAAAAGGTGTCCCGTTGCTGGCCGGGCTGCGCTATCTGCTGGGCGGCGGGGCGGGAAGCGCCTCTGCCGGTCTTCCTGCGGCGGATGAGGACGTTGTGCCCAAGGCGGGGGAAGGTATTCGCCGTTTGTTGAAAAGTTGGCCGCCTTTCGTGCCCGAGCCGAAGTTCACCGCGCTGCTGGACGCCGCGCTGCGCGCTTATCAGAAAGAGGGCGTGCGTTTTCTGATCGGAGTGACCGAGGCCGGCTTCGGAGCTTGTCTGGCGGACGATATGGGATTGGGTAAGACGCTGCAAGTCATCGCATGGCTGAACCACTTGTACCTCTCGAAAGAGCTCGCGTACCCCGGAGCTCTCGTGATTGTCCCTGCATCCCTGCTTGACAACTGGCGGGAGGAATTCTGCCGGTTCGCCCCGCATCTGCACGTTGACGTTCTGCATTCTTCTCTCCGTTCCGGCGGTTCGGAAGAGAAACGGTTCGTTGACCGGCCGGGCGTTGTGCTCACCACTTATGGTGTGGCCTCCCGCAGGTCTCTCTTGAGCGCAGGGGAATGGGCCGCTCTCATTTTGGACGAGGCGCAGAGCGTGAAAAACGCCGGAGCACGCCGCAGCCGCGCCATCAAAGCCATTCCCGCCCGCCGCCGCGTTGCGCTTACAGGCACCCCGGTTGAGAATTCCGTACGGGAACTCTGGAGTCTCTTCGATTTCCTTACTCCCGGCTTGTTGGGCTCTCCCGCCGAATTCTCGGAATTCTTAAAAAAATCGGGGAATAATTTTGCCCCTCTGCGCCGTCTCATCCACCCATTCATGTTGAGACGTCTGAAAACGGATCCGGGACTCTTGCCCGAGCTGCCGCCGAAGGTCGAGATGCCGTGTTTTTGTCGGCTTACCATTGAGCAGATGCGCCTTTACCGGATTGAGGTGGAAAACTTCCGCGCCGTCATTCAGGAAAAGGACGCGAAAACGCGTCTCATGCTCGTCCTGCCCATTCTTTCGCGCCTTAAACAGATATGTAATCACCCCGCACAATATCTCGGTACCGGCTGTTATGACATTGAGTCGTCCGGCAAAATGACGCGTCTGGCACGGCTGGCTGGGCAGATTGTACAAAACGGAGAAAAGACGCTCGTTTTTACTCAGTACCGTGCCATGATCGCCCCTCTGTATGATGTGATGCGTGCAGCATATGGAGAGGAGGGTCTCGTTCTGCACGGGGGTACGCCTGTTGCCGAGCGGGGAAGATTGGTGGAGCGCTTTCAGGCGCCGGGGGGGCCTCCTTTCTTCATTCTTTCTCTGCGGGCGGCGGGCACGGGGCTTACCCTCACTCAGGCTGTTCATGTGGTGCATTTTGACCGTTGGTGGAATCCTGCCGTTGAAAACCAGGCCAGTGATCGTGCCCATCGCATTGGTCAGAAACGCACTGTGTGGATACATCCATTCATTTGCAGGGGAACGATTGAGGAAAATATTCACCGTTTGCTGACCGAGAAAAGCCATTTGGCCGAAACATTGCTCCGGCACGGCTTGGAGAAGACGCTCCTTTCTCTTGGTGTGGAGGAGCTGCAGAAGATTGTGGCGCTGTAGGCTCGTGTTCCGAGTTTTGCCGAGGGGAAAGAGATTGCAAATCTCTCGGACTGCAATTGCAGTATATATGATGTTTGCTGAAAGTTTGTGTCTTTTATCACGATACGTAAGGTTGTACACAAATGTCAGATAATTCCGCACAAAGAAAAGTCTAAAAATAAACGATGAGCGGGATTTCGTCATTCTCGGCAATAGTAGCCACGGAGTCTCGAATCCCAGTAGATAAGATTTTTAAATAAGCACTGAGAACACGAACTTCACATGGGGGAAGCGATGCCGTCACAGAGGCGCTTTTCTTCATATCAGTTATGAGCGGGATGAACGATTCCTTCGAAGGGTGCAAATGTTGTACCGAATCTCCATGTCTCGTCTGTGTATATGTTTATACAAAATGACCCGGGAGCAGGAAATGTCTCTTTCCCGTTATCTCGTGTCTCTTATAAAGTATTCTAGATCAATAAAACAACGCAAAAAGTTCATGTGTTGATTTTCCTCGATTACAGCGCACCCTTTTCCCTGAGCATGCTCGCCAGATGTTGCTGTAACACATAAATATTTAACCGGAGTGGACAGTATGCTCCTTTCCTATTTTCATAGGTTTATTTTTTCGTGATAATGCCCTATTAATCAACAATACTGGATAAAGAAAAATGTTTCAATATATTTCAGCTTTTAATCTCTATTGAAGATTCTGTAAAGCCAGCTGCTTCTTCTGCTCTCAAATTATTTAGAACACGTGAGCCGCGCCTGTAATCAATGAATTGGTGCTCCGCATCCCGCCCGGTTCAAATCTCGCTGAAATCAAAAGTCCGCGATTCCCAAAGAGAGCCCCGGGCACGGCGGGAATCCCACGCGAGAAGAAGCATGCCTGCCAACAGCAAGGCGCGCACTAAGACTTCCCATGGATAATCATCAATGGGGCGCAGGTTACCCAAACAATTACAGCTCAATTTGAGCCCGCGAATCCACGCTTGGAGGAAGAGGCCCAGAAAAACACCGGCCATCAGGGTGCCCATCAGCGTGGCTCCTCGATACAGCCACTTTCCGAGAAAGCAGATGGAAACCACCAGTTCCATGCTCACTCCGACGCAGGCGAGCGGAAAGGAGCCCCACTCGGGCAGTACGTCGCAGCGTGAGAGGAACTCGGCCGTTTCTTCCAGCGAGGCGATTTTTGAAATGCTCGTGTACAAGAAAAACAAACCGAACCCGATGCGGAGGACGGCCATGATCACGTTAAGGGCTTTACTGCGTTCCATGGTTGAAATGTCAGTTTTTCCCGCCATCCGGCGAAAGCAGATATGATTATATTCACCCGTCGCATAAACGTCAAGATTTGCTAGTTCCTTTCCCCGATGCCCGCACAGGTGTTTCAGAGATTTTCCCGGGGTGCGATCTTTGGGAAACGTGTGGGCGGACCGGGGCGGTCTCAATCCCAGCTTGACGCCAAGTCAGAAATGCGGTAGTATCAACACTGCCATGTATCGATTCCTGATCGCACTCGTTCTTTCGTCTCCACTGATGCCGGCAGCGCAAGAGGAGAAATCGATGGAATCCGTCAATGCTTCATGCCGCATGGAAGAGATGGCCGTTCCGGTGGCGGAGGCTTCGGAAGAAGTGCAGCAGTCTGTCCGCAAGACGTCGGCTTTTTCTTTGGCGGATGAATACAGAGGGATTGTGAAAATAGAGGCTGCCTGTCTGCAGCCTAATTTCTGCCTGCCGTGGCAGATCGGCCAGTACATGCAGGGCGTGGGTACGGGTTTTCTTGTGGGGAAAGGGCTGTTCATGACGAATGCGCATGTGGTGAGCAATACCGAGCGTATTTATGTCTCCCGCTTGGGGGATTCCCGCAAAATCCGTGCGCACGTGAAGTATGTGGCGCATGATGCGGATCTGGCTTTGCTTGAGGTGGAAAACCCGGCGGATTTCGCGGGTGTTCCGTTCCTCGAATTTGACGACGAGTTGCCGGAGCTGGAAGATGAGGTAAGGACGATCGGCTACCCCATTGGCGGCACTCGGCTCTCCGTGACGCGTGGGATTGTTTCGCGGATTGAAAATACGCAGTACGCGCACGACGGCTACAGTTCTCATCTCACCGTGCAGGTGGACGCCGCCATCAATCCGGGAAACAGCGGCGGCCCTGTCCTCAAGGGCGATAAAGTCGCCGGCGTGGCATTCCAAGGACTTCGCGGCGCCAACAGCACCGGCTATGTCATCCCCGTATCCGTCATCCAGCGTTTCTTGAAGGACGTTTCTGACGGAAAGTACGACGGTTACATGACATTGGGCGCCGATATTTTCCCCATTGAGAATCCCGCCATGAGGCGGCATCTGAAACTGAAGGATGATGAAAAAGGCGCACTGGTGGGCAATGTGATCCCCGGCGGGCCTTCGGACAATGTGCTGCGCTCGGGAGACGTCCTGATGAAGATTGGGGGGCATGAGGTGGACAGCTCGTGCATGGTGGAGATGGATGGGCGGCGAGTGCTGTTCAAAGAACTCATTGAGCGGCGTTTTGCCGGAGACGTGCTGCAACTGGAAGTACTGCGCAATGGTGTTCCGCAGCGTTTGCAGGTTACGCTCCGCCCTATTCCATGCATGAATGTGCTCTCCAAAAGCTTTGACCGCCTTGCGCGCTATGTCGTGTTCGGGGGACTTCTCTTCCAGCCGATGCAGCGAGACGTCGTTGAGTCTCAAAAAATTTCCAACGAAACCTATGTTCCTGCCCTGTACGATTTCATCAACAAGGGGGGATGGCTTCAAAAGGAAGATGTAGTGCTGGTCACCCGTGTACTCCCGGATGTGATCAATTCCCGGCTTTCGGGTTATGGCAATCGAATTGTGAAGAAAGTCAACGGCGTGGAGGTCAGAGGACTCTCCCATCTCTGCGAGCTGCTTTACCCTGCGGACGGGAAACGCCCGGATTTCACTGTGATTGAATTCGAAGAGGGCGGCCGCCCGGTGGTCTTTGCCTCCTCTGAGATCGACGAGGCCAACTTGCGTGTCTCGCAACGTTACGCCATTTCTTCGAAAGCCCGCCTTTCTTCCAGTCGCCCCGTTCAACCATGACGCTCTTCCGTTTCTGATTTCTCAAGTATATGATGACTCCCAAAATTCTGATCTTTTTGCTCGGAGCCGCTTTCTGTGCCGGTTGCAAACCAACCCCGAGAACTGCGGGACACAATGATGCTGCGGAAAACGTTCGCAAAGAGCCGGCGCTTCTCTCGGATGCGCGGGAGCCGTCCCCGCTCCCGTCTCCTGACGCTTCTCTCGTGAGCGTCAAGGTGGTCTCCCAAGGGTACAATCAGATCATTCCTTGGGAAAAGGAGGACCCCGCCACGAGAAAACTCTGTGGGATTTATCTGGGCGACGGCCGCATTCTGATCCCCGATGCGGATTTGCGCTCGGCCAATGTGATGGAAATCAGTCTGCCCGACGGCTCGCGCACCATCGCTGGGCGCGTCGTGAAGGTCGATTCCGATGCCGGGTTGGGGATCATTGAACCCCTGCGGGAAGAAGATCTCTCGTTCTTTGAGAAAAGCGTCCCTTTGGCGTTGGGATTTCCTTTGAAAACGGGAGACACCGCCGAAGTGTGGGATACCGCCCGCGGGGGGATACCTTTGGTGACGCCTGTTGCGGTGGAGAGCGGGGGAGAAAGTGCGGCGTTCCTTCCTCAAGTGAAGGTCAAGGTCGGTCAGGTACTCTCGGAAGGCGCGCCGGGGCTTCCCTTGGTGAAGAATGGGGGGCTCGTGGGGATCGCCGAGTCTTACTCGGCCGAGGCACAGTTGCTCTTCTCTCCCGATCAGGAAGTTTTGAGGCGTTTCATTGAAGGCCCTGAGGAAGATTCTCCCGGCGTTCCTGTTCTGGGAGCCTCTATGGAGCAGCTGATAGATCCCGCCTTTCGTGCATACTTGAATCTGAGGGAAGAAGACGGCGGCGTCTACATCTCTAAGGTGGAACCCCGTTCTGCGGCGGAGGCGGCCGGTCTGAAGAAAGGGGACGTCCTCGTTTCCGTGGACGGCGTGCCGATTGATGCTCGCGGACTTTGCCGGCATCCTCGCTTGGGGCCATTGAGTTGGGTGGCTTTGTTGCGGGGTGCGCACGCATTGGGCGATAGTGCCGAATTGGAGATTCTGAGACAGGGAGAGCGCCGGATTCTCTCTGTCTCGATCAACCGGGATGCCTTGGAAAAGTCGCTGATCGGTAGAGACAAACCGGGCGAGCAGCCGCGTTACATCATGTATGGCGGCCTGCTTTTCCAAGCGGTCACGGCCGATTATCTTGAGGCGTTCAAGAACAGGGCGAAAGCGGGTGTCCCTTACGAATACCTGGCCATTGAACGCAACAAGGAGGAATATTTGAAGGAGGGGCGGCAGGAACTCGTGGCACTTGCTCTGGTGATCCCAACCCCGGCTACCTTGGGATATGACCGTATGGCCGCCTGCGTGCTCGACGCCATCAATGGCCAGCCGGTGCGGTCTCTCGAAGAGGCGGCCGAACTTTTGGACGCTCCCACCCCATCCGGCCTTACAGTTTTGAGCGTCAACAAGCCTCCCTACATTATCAGCCTTGACCGCGAGTTGGTGAAGGCGTCCAATGACTATCTTCTGCAGCGCTCCCTGCCGACTTTGCGTCGTCTCAAATCCGCCGTCGAAGGGGAAAAAGCCGGCCCCCGGGAGAAAGAGTCGGAAATATGAGTAGAATTCCATCCCGCGGTTTTCTCTCTTGCCGCATTCGCGGAAGAGAGGCCGCTCGCTGTTTCCCTTGTTTTCCGGTGCGGCATCTCGCTGTTTACGCCAGCCGCCGCGGAGTGCATGCCGTATGAGGAATCGTGCTCCCGCTGCTCCCCTGAAGCGTTCAGAAATGCGTCCGATATAGCGGGAGAAAAGCCGAATCGCTCCTTCTCAGCGTGCGGAAGCGAGTGTGCGCCTCGTCGTTTTTAGATTCGGTCTGTCCATCCGTGCTGATATTCTTGGAGGGAACGCACTTGAATCGTCTTGTTGGCGAGACCGAGAATGGCGGAGGTGCATGCGCGTGCAGAGGCCAGATTCGTACAGTAAGAGACCTTGTTCGAAACGGCGGAAGCCCGAATGGAAACTTCGTCGGCTCGGGCGTCATGCGATCCCGGCGTATTGATGACGAAGGCGATTTCACCGTTTTTGATGCGATCCACAATATTCGGCCGACGGCCTTCGAGCACTTTGTAGGCGCGCTCGCACTCGATGTCGTGCTGAAGGAGGTGGATCATCGTGCCGCGTGTGGCGCAGATGTCAAAGCCGGCTTGAAGCAGATCCCGCGCAATGGGCACAATGGACTCCTTATCGCGATCGCTCACGGAAATGAATACGAGGCCGCTGACCGGCAGCGTGTTGAATGCGCTTATCTGAGCCTTTACAAAGGCGATTTCGGGGTCGGGATCAATGCCCATCACTTCTCCGGTGGAGTGCATTTCGGGGCCGAGCACCACATCGATGCCGGGAAAGCGCCCCCAAGGGAAGACGGCTTCTTTCACGCAGTGGTATTCGGGCGTCACTTCTTTCACAAACCCCAGCTCGGCGAGTGTTTGGCCCGCCATGACTTTGGCGGCCAGTTTGGCTAGGGGCACGCCGATGCTTTTTGAAACGAAAGGCACGGTGCGCGAAGCGCGGGGATTCACCTCGATGACGTAGAGCTGTTCGTCCTTGATGGCGAACTGGCAGTTCATCAGTCCGCGCACTTCCAGACGTTTGGCAAGCTCTTTCGCCGCGCGCATCATTTCCTTGTGCATGCCCATGGAAACGCCCATGGCGGGAATCATACAGGCAGAGTCGCCTGAGTGGATGCCCGCCGGCTCGACATGCTGCATGATCGCACCCACCACGGAGATTTCGCCGTCGGCGATGACGTCTACGTCGATCTCCATCGCGTTTTCCAGAAAGCGATCTACGAGTACAGGTCGCTCGGGCGAGGCGCTTACGGCCTCGCGCATGTATCGGCGCAGCTCCCGCTCGTCGTAGACAATCATCATGGCGCGGCCGCCCAGTACGAATGATGGGCGCACCAAGACGGGGTACCCGATGCGCGCGGCCACACAGGCTGCCTCGTCTTCTGTCACGGCAGTGCCGGCTTCGGCCTGCTTGAGGTGAATCTCATCGAGCAGGGTGGAAAAGTATTTGCGGTCTTCGGCCAGTTCGATGCTGCGCGGACTCGTGCCGATGATGGGCACGCCGTGGGCTTCGAGCTGGGAGGCGAGGTTGAGAGGCGTTTGTCCGCCGAATTGCACAATGACGCCGTCCGGTTTTTCCTGATCGCAGATGTTGAGCACGTCTTCTAAGGTGAGAGGCTCGAAGTAAAGCTTGTCTGAAGTGTCGTAGTCTGTCGAAACCGTTTCGGGATTCGAGTTGACCATGATGGTTTCATATCCCAATTCTTTCAGCGCAAAGGAGGCGTGCACGCAACAGAAATCGAATTCAATCCCCTGGCCGATGCGGTTCGGCCCGCCGCCGAGAATCATGATCTTTTTGCGGCCGCTTACGCGGGCTTCGTTTTCCTCGCCGTAGCTTGAATAGAAGTAGGGAGTAAAAGCCTCGAATTCGGCGGCGCAGGTGTCCACCAGTCGGTAACAGGGAATGATGCCGAGCCTCTTGCGCTCATGGCGGATCTCGTCTTCGGTCACGCCTCGTGCCAAGGCGATCTGGCGATCCGAAAAACCCAGTCTTTTGGCTTCTTTCAGATCGAGTTCGGCCAGGCGCATGCCGGCTTGCGCCAAATCCTCCAGCTGGGCGAGGAACCACGGGTCGATCTGTGTGAGTTCGTGTACTTCTTCTAAGGTGAAGCCGTGCGTGAATGCTGTCTGCAGCCAGAATATTCGTTCGGCATTCGGCACGGCCAGATTGCGGTGAATCTCCTCCCGCGTGGGATTTTCGGGAGATTTGGCGTCGAAGCCGAATCCCCATCGCCCCGTTTCGAGCGAGCGCAGAGCCTTCTGCAGGGATTCCTTGAAGGTGCGCCCGATGGACATCACCTCCCCCACTGATTTCATCGACGTCGTGAGACGCTCGTCCGCCTGCTTGAATTTCTCAAAGGTGAACCGGGGCACCTTGGTGACCACATAGTCGATTGATGGTTCGAAGGAAGCAGGGGTTTCCCGCGTGATGTCATTGCGGATCTCATCAAGCGTATAGCCCACGGCCAGCTTGGCGGCCAGCTTGGCGATGGGGAACCCCGTCGCTTTCGACGCCAGAGCCGATGAGCGCGACACGCGCGGATTCATTTCAATGACGATCATTCGCCCCGTTTTCGGATCCGTGGCAAACTGGATGTTCGACCCGCCGGTTTCTACCCCGATCTCCCGAATGACGGCAAAGGAGGCGTCTCGCATGAGCTGGTATTCCCGATCCGTCAGCGTCTGAATGGGAGCCACGGTGATCGAATCTCCCGTGTGAATGCCCATCGGGTCGAGATTCTCGATGGAGCAGACGACCACGCAATTGTCGTTGCGGTCGCGCATCACCTCCATTTCAAATTCCTTCCACCCCAGCAGGGATTCTTCGATCAGAACTTCGCCCACGGGAGAGAGGTCGATGCCGTGCGTGCAGATCTCTTCAAACTCCGCCTTGTTGTAGGCGATGCCGCCTCCGGTGCCGCCCAGAGTAAACGCCGGGCGCACGATCAACGGGAAGGAGCCGATCTCCTCCGAAACCCGCCGCGCCTCCGATAGGTTGTGCGCAATGCCGGAGCGAGGGACATCGAGGCCGATCCGGAGCATGGCTTCTTTGAAGCGCAGACGATCCTCCCCCTTGTCGATCGCATCGGCGTTGGCACCGATCATGCGCACATGTTCGCGTTCAAGCACGCCGCTGCGAAAGAGCTCCATGGCGCAGTTCAGCGCCGTTTGGCCTCCCAGTGTGGGCAGCAGTGCGTCGGGCTTTTCTTTTTGAATGATTTTTTCGACGTATTCCGGCGTAATTGGCTCGATGTAGGTATGGGGAGCCGTTTCGGGATCCGTCATGATGGTGGCGGGATTCGAATTGACGAGCACCACTTCATAGCCTTCCTCCTTCAAAGCCTTGCATGCCTGAGTGCCGGAGTAGTCGAACTCACACCCTTGCCCGATGACGATGGGTCCGGAGCCGATGACGAGGATTTTGCGGATGGAGGTGTCTTTGGGCATGAAGATGCTGGTTTAAATCTGGTGAGATATGCCACTTTTCGCCGGAAAAGGCAAGCCTAAAATAACGATGGCTACGGCGGGGGCGCATCCCGAAGTTTTTGATGGGAAGAAGAGAAAGCGGTTCTGGCGGCGTTACGGCGATTGCTGCCTGTCAAAATCCCGAGAGGAAAGGCGGATGTTGTGGTTAGGCTTAGGATTCGTCGGCCATTTTTTTAGAGCGGGGGGCAAACGAAACGAACGTTACGAACGCTTGTACAAAGGAGAGAGAAAGCAGCGCAGCCAAGGTGGGAGGAATGCGTAAGTTGTTTCGCACAAATTATGTCCATGTTGAGTATGTTGACTATTTTTTCGGCTGCTCCGGGAGCGGATAGGGTGTTTATAAAGAGCCGGAAAAAGGAGCCGTTCCCCTCGCTTCCAAGGGCCGTAATCGAACCATCCCCACGCGTGTGGGGAAATTTTCGGATTTTCGAATTTTATACACAGAAACATTTTCGAGTCAAGGCTTTGTGTATTCATGCGCCCAGAAAGACACCCTCTGAAACTATCTCCGAGCCCAGCCGCGGCGGTAGTCAAAACTAGTCACTGCGTCACGAGGTTGACGCAATAGCGGCGGCATGGTACGATGGCTGCGTGACTATTGTAACACTAACACTGGACAACATGCCAGGGCGAGACGTGGCTTATAAGATGCTAGTGTCCGGCAAAAGCCTCCCTGCTTGGTACGAAGAAGTGCTTCAGAAGAGGCGGTTGTCCCTCTCTGAAGATACCAAGCGTGAGTTAGAAGCCATACTGAGTGAGTTAATGCATACCGCCGGAGAGGTGAGGTTTACAGCTATACCCCAGCGCAATCCTTTCAATATCAAAACTGTTACGCCTGGTTTATTGCTGAGCTTTCTATTTGTATTATATTTATTTATTATACGCAGTTAAGTGAGTGCGGCGGTTGGAGGTGTACTGATGATGAGATTTTTAAAAGTTTTTGTGCTGGCTAGCTGCGTGGTGGCTGCCATAGCTGTGTGGCCGCAGCAGCTGCTGCCTGTTGTGGCTATTGTCTGCTATCTGCTGGCTGGCTTGTGCTGGGTGCTTAGCTACAAACTAGCCTTTTCCGGTGTGTCAGGAGGTGCTATTGGCTGCCATCTGCTGGGTGGATTGCTAGCGGTTGCTGGCTGCTGGGTGGGTGGCTATGAGTGGGTCGGGTGGCTAAGTCTCTGTTGCGTGATTGGAGTGCTATTGAGTGTGAATTTTTGTGTGACTGCGATGCTTGGCTGTTTTATGGGCTTTGCTGAGAAGAATATTGGATGGCTAGTGGCTCCTGTCGCCGGTCTTGCATGGCTAGTGAGCGCTGTCATCGAGCTAGTGGCTGCTGGTCTTTATCTCGTGAAGATATTGGATGCTATGGATGTTATTTTCGGCGGGGCTCTTCGGAGGTGTCTTGAGTGGCTGGTGTCCTTTGTCTCGTGAAGATATTGGATGGCTAGTGGCGGCTGTCCTTTGTCTGAATGACTGGCCGTGGGGGCTGAACGGGCAAAACGTCTGAACGCCACCCTGGCAACAAAGAAACACCCCTGAAGGGCTCCTTCAGGGGTGTTTCTATCGATAATTGCTATGGCCGTCGGGGGGATTCTTCCTCTGGCTGGTGGGTATGACATGCGTCCGCCGTTTTATGGATTGCCAAATTCATTGAATTCGCGGGCGGTGGGAGCATCGGCGTCTCCTGCGTCGGGCTCAACGGGTTTTGCCGTTTCCGCATCGTCTTTCGCATCTTGTTCGACAATCGTTTTGACATCGGTTTTCACGCTTTCGAAGAAGGTCTTTACGATAGCTGCGGCAGTGTGCCCGCCGGCGATGCGTTCATGCGGCCGCCCTTCGTATAATGCGGCGTAGGCGAAGCGCGGATTGTCGCTTGGCAAAAAGCCGGCGTACCAGGCCAGCCTTCGTTCTTCACTTTCCTTCCCCCACTGCGCCGTGCCTGTCTTGCCGGAGTTCTTCACGTAACTGAGTGCGGCCCGATGGCCGGTTCCTCCATCCACTACGGCGCGCATACCTTTGCGCACCAGTGCGTTCGAGGCGGCCATATCGGCCAAGTTGCTTTCCACCTCAGGGGAAAATTGGTAGATGACGTTGCCGTCGCCGTCCAGCATTTGGCGAATGATCTGAAGCTTGGGGAGATAAGTGCCGTTTGCTATTCCTGCCATTGCATGGGCCACTTGCAGTGGTGTGGCGAGCAGAGGCCCTTGGCCGATGGCGAGGTTAGCGGCGTCCCCATCCATAAATCCGCGCCCGAAGACGCGGCGCATCCACGCTTCGTCCGGTGCGTTGCCCGGCTTGTCGGGCAGGGGAAGCCCCGTCTTTTTGCCGTATCCATAGCGGCGGGCCGTGTCCATGAGCGTATTGGCGCCCATCTTTACAGCTGTTTTGTACATGAACGGGTTGTTGGAAAGCGCCAGCGCGCGTACACAATTGATGCTGCCAACGGGGGTTTTGCTGTGGTTGCGGAAGTCGTGATTGCCAATTCGCACAATGTAGGGGCACTCGATGAGCGTATCTTCGTGAATGGTGCCCGCTCGCAATGCGGAAGCCACTGTGATGGGCTTGAACGTGGAGGCGGGGGGGTAGACGCCGGCGAATGCTCGGGAGACAAGAGGTGTGCCGGGATCGTCGCGCAGAGAGTTGTAATCTTTCTGTGTAATATAAGGAATGAAGATGTTGGGGTCGAAGCTCGGGTTCGATGCCAGCACCAGGACTTCGCCTGTACGGCAATCAATCACGACGAAGGCGCCTCGCCGGGTCAGCTTAGAAAGAGCGCTCTGCGCCTGCCTTTGCCATTTCTGGTTCAGGGTGGTCACCACGGTGCCGCCCGGCTTGGGGTGCACCTGCAGCTCATCCAAGATTTTTTCTCCTTCTTCGTTGAACATGAGACGCCATATGCCGGGTCTCCCTGTGAGCTGAGCATCGAATTCCTTTTCTAGGCCGGAGCGTCCCTCCGTCGCTTCGAAAATCGGGTCATTGTGGTTGATGGGGCCGGTAGGCAGTTTGCTTTGCACGCCTCTGTAGCCGATGATGTGCGCTACGCTTTCCTTTTCTGGATAGGAGCGCAGATAGAGAGCCTGCAATTCGGCTGCCGGGATTTGCGTTAATTTCTTCCGCAGCTTTTCAGCCTCTTTTGCATGCATCACAGGAGCTGCGGGCAGGGCGAGCCAGCGGCGGTTTTTGTATTGAGAGAGCAGCTGTTCGTCCTCAAAGTCGAACACGGCGACGCCGAGCCGCTTCATGCCGTTCAGACAGGTTCGGGCAAGGGAGAGGATGTGTTCGTCACTTTCGTCGTCCAGCTGTCCGAAGCGAATGGCCGGCTGGAAGGCTACGATCGAATGGGCGAGGCTGATGCCGTTTCGATCGGTGATCTGTCCGGGCGGCGCCGGGATGGTCATGGACATGGTACGGGCGTTCCTGCGCGTCGTTGAAAATGTTTCCCGCGAGGGATCGAAAGCGGAAGAGTCGAGAGGTTTCGAATCGTCTGAAGGCGGCAGAATCAGCGGGGGAGCGGGAATGCGCGCCGGGGATGTTCCCGTGCTTTCTTGAGAGTCGGGGGTGTAGCTCACTCCTTCCTGTTCGCCCGTGCCGCTGGTATTGCCCCGTTCTCCGCCCAGCTTGACTGTTTCCACAATGTCCTCTTCCACTTCTTGGGCAATGGGTATGGCGTCTTCATCCTGCATATGTTGAGCCGGACAATCGGGGGAAACGATCCCCGTTGCCCACATGATGGGTAAGAGAAGAGCGGGAAGACGAAAAGGCGGCATGAGACCACCATTCTACAGGAAGCGGAAGGCGGGAGCAATCGCAAAGTGAAGGGATGCCTGCGCACTTGGACTTCCTCCGTCAAGACGATGGTAATCGGCGGCAATGCCCGGTCATGGTTTCTCAGTTTTTGTTCTCTTGTTTTCAGCAGTGTATGGATATTATGATGAGTTGTTTTGAAAAATAGCGAAGCCTCCGTTCGGCTGCGTCATGCCTCGCGGTGCGCTTGACAGAGGGCGTGCGGTTCATGCATAACAGACGGAATGAAGAGAATCTTTCTGTTGACGACGGTCTTTGCGCTGGGCTGCGCCGCCGATCCGAGCGCATCCGCGCCCGCCCACGCGCCTGTGATCCGCCGTTCTGACGTGGCCGAGCTCGGCAGAAGGATCTGGCGCAATGAATGCGGAGGCACCCGCGAAGGTTTGGTTACATGGAATGCGGGAGAGGCGTTCCCTTCGCTGGGCATAGGGCATTTCATCTGGTACCCGGAAGGAGTCGCCGGACCTTTTGAGGAGAGTTTCCCGCAGCTGATGGTCTACGCGGCCCGGCGCGGAGCTTCTGTGCCCTCCTTTTTCCGGGGGAGCGCACCGTGGAGAGACCGCGGCCGGTTTTTGTCGGCGGCGCAGTCCCGGCAGACGGAGGCCATGCGGGACTGGCTGGCCGCGCACGTGGAGCTTCAGGCGGCATATCTCGTCGAACGTTCGCGCCGTTCTTTGGGGCGCATGCTGGCCGCATCTTCCCGGCCGCAGGAGGTGGAGACCCGTTACAATGCTCTCCGCGCCACGCCGAAAGGGTGCTATGCGCTGGTGGATTACGTGAATTTCAAGGGCGAAGGCACCAAGGCGGGAGAACGCTACAAGGGGCGGGGCTGGGGGCTGCTTCAGGTGCTTGAGGAGATGGATGGCTTCCCTTCGGGAGACGCCGCTTGCCGCGAATTCTCCCGCGCAGCCTCCGTGGTGTTGAAGCGGCGCGTGAGCAACAGCCCGCCTTCGCGGGGGGAAGCCCGCTGGCTTGCCGGCTGGCTCAACCGCTGCCGCACCTATGCGCCTTGAGAGGATGGTGCAGAATTACCCGCTTTTTCCTTGCCTTCCCGGTTCGTTGAATTAGGATGAAGACATGATCAGACTCACGTTTGTTCCAAGGTGGGGGATGGCGGTCTGTGCCATTTTCGCGCTGGTGCCTTCGGCGCAGTCCTCGCCGTCCCGCGAAAACGCGCTTCCTCCCTATGAAATACTGATGACGGCCGACGTGGTGGCGCGGTTCGACGGTGTGTTTCCCGTGCCTCGCTGGCGCCCCGTAGGAGACTTCGCTTCGCCTGCCGAGGGACGCGCGGCCGTGTTCACGATCGTCTCGTGGAATGCGTATAACAGACTTGGAAAATATGGCGATGCACGGGAGCCCCGTTTCATGGCGGACATGGATCAGCCCCCGCCGGGACAGTACGCCCGCGCACTCGAGGATATCGCCGCGCTGGCTCCGGGAGACCTCGTGCGCCTGTGCTGGATGCATATTTATGTGGATGACCAGGGCAATCGGTACCCGGAGCGCCCCGTTGTCTACATGAAAAAGACGACGCTCCCCCCCGGGGTGGAACCGCCCCCTCCCTATGCGCATCCCTCTCCGGAAAAGCAGCCCAGAGCTCTGTAGCATTCCCGCCGCCATGGAACAGGAACCTTTCCAGCCTGACTTCGCCGTTTTGGAGTCCGTTTTCGTGCGCCGCCGCAATTGTCTTCTGCTCCGGGGGAACTTTACCCCCGTCTACACGGATTATTATCTGCACCTCATGCAGCATGGCCTGCGCAATGAGCCGGAGATCGATCTCGACTTGAAGAAGACGCTCGCGCTCTTTACCCTGCACATGGCGACCCGCCCATGGGCCGAGTATCATGCCTGGACGCTGAATTTGTGCACACCCTTCCAAGCCAATCTTTTCGTGTGCGGTTCATCGCTCACGGAGTCTGTCGTGGGGCGTTCCTTCACCGAAGACATCCGCGTGCCCGAGGAGAACATGCTCTACGCGCAGACGATCCGCGACGGAAGCCAGCCGCAGACTTCCGTCATCGTGCTGCATGGCGCCACGCCGGAAGAATGGGTGGAGAATTACTATCGACAGAGCGAGCAGCGGCTCGGCCGCTGTTTTGATCTCGGCGGCGATCGCTTTGCTCTGCTGTCCGCCCAGCCGGGCGCCGATCGCGACTGGCTGCTGGAAGCGGACGCAGCCCTTGTGGCGGGCATCGAAGAGCGGGAAGAGACACGGCTGCTCGAAACGCGCCGTTTTCGCTTTCACTGCGGCTGCACGGTCGGGAAGATTCTGCCTGCTCTCAAGGCGATGAAGGCTGACTTGGCCGATATTCTTTCGGAAGAGGGCCGCGTCGACGTCGCCTGTCCCCGTTGCGCGGCGGTGTACCAAGTGACTGCGGATATGCTCGCCCAGCCGGACGCGCCCTGACACGGCATTCTCCGTGCGGGTGCTCATGCGGGCGTCAGCCGATCCCAGTCCACCGGTTGAGTGATGATATCGCCGTTCTTGTCGTCATAGCGCACGAACCCGTTTTTCATGCCGAAACGGTGGACTGCCATGGTCACTTTTACGTCATAGCAGCAATAGCGGGCTATCTCCATGAGTTTTTCCACATTGCCCGTCTTCTCGTACTCGGCCCACCACTTCAGAGCCTGGATGCCATCGGCGGTTTTCGAATGGCCGAGGCTGGCCGTGGCCACGGAATCGAGCTTGAGGCGGTGCCCGATGCGTTCGGAAAGGTAGGTGCAAAGATCCAGATTGCGGGTTATTTCTTTGATGTCCCAGAAGGTGAATGGCTGAAGCACGCCGTAGTCGAATCCCACGTGATTGTAGCCGACCACGAGGTCGGCTCCCTGCAATTCGGCGATGAGTTCGCCTGCCTGATCCTCGGTGTAGATGTGATAGGCGCCTGCGGCCGTCGAGTAGGTGACGGCCACGGAGACGCCCATTTTCCCCGTTTCATGCCAGCCGCCCACTTCGGCGGCCGAACGGCGGGTTTCCAGATCGAAATAAACGATGTTCATGCAGTGACGGGTGAATGGAGGCGGCGCATGCCTTCGTAGAGAACGATGGCCGCGGAGGTGGAGAGATTGAGGCTGCGGGCGTGCTCGCCCGGCATCGGTATCCGCAGCGCGGAGGCGGCGTTTCGCCGAAGCAATGATGCGGGAAGTCCCCGGGTCTCGGGACCGAAGACGAAATAGTCTCCGTCGCGAAGCGGCGCGTCCCACAGGCATTCGCCGGCTTTTGTCGAAAAGAGCCAGAAGCGGCTTGAGGGAGCCGCCGTGGCTTGGAGCTCCTCCAGCGAAGCCCACTCGTGCAGGTCGACATGCTGCCAGTAGTCGAGGCCGCAGCGCCTCACGTGCTTTTCATCCAGGCTGAAGCCCAGCGGCCGGATCAGGTGAAGCCGGCTGCCCGTCGCCACGGCCAGCCGTCCGGCCGCGCCGGTGTTGTGAGGTATTTCAGGGTGATAAAGAACGAGATGAAACATGTTCCTATTTGGCTCCCCTCATGCAGAAGACGGCGGGGATGGTGCGGAGCAGCAGCCAGAGGTCCAGCCAGAAGCTCCAGTTGTCGATGTATTTCATGTCCTTCTCGATGAGATCCTTGAAATCGGTTGTGTTGGAACGTCCCTCGATCTGCCAGTAGCAGGTCAGTCCCGGTTTGACCGTCAGGCGGCGGCGGCTCTCCAGATCGGGAAATGCCGCCGTTTCGTAGACGGGCAGGGGACGCGGCCCCACGAGGCTCATGTCCCCCTTCAGCACGTTGATGAGCTGCGGCAGCTCGTCGATGGAAGTCTTGCGCAGGAAATGACCGAAAGGAATGATGCGGGGGTCGTGCTCCAGTTTGAAGACGGGGCCGTTCATGTCGTTGCCGTATTCCTCTTTCACTTTATTGAGGCGCTGCTCGGCGTCGGAATACATGGAGCGGAATTTCCACATGGTGAATTCCTTTCCGTACATGCCCGAGCGTTTCTGCTTGTAGAACACAGGGCCGTTGCGATCCCCCGCCTTGATGAGGCACGCCGCCAGAAGCCAGAAGGGAGAGCTCAGCAGCATGAGGGCGGCTGCCGCGAGCCGGTCGAAAATGCTCTTGAAAATGTAGCCCCACGAGAGAATCGGGGCGTTGCGGTACACGCAGAAGTGGCAATCGGCCACGCGCTCGAAGCGGATGTTGCCGGTGAAGGGGTGCGACGGAGTCTCCCCCATGTAAATGTCCACCCCCAGAAGCATGCAAAGGCGGACGGCGTCGCGCATGCGGTACGTGTCTTCAAAGCCGCCGAAGAGCAGCACGTGGCTGACGCTGTTCTCCACGAGTAGATTTTGCAGATCATGGGTGCTGCTTTCATTCGGGTCGTATACCCCCGCCAGGGCGAAGGAGCGTTTCCACGTGTGGGGCAGCCTGTCCCAGACGGCGGTCACGTAATCTCTTTCTCCCATGAGTATTACGCTTTTCAGCTGCTTCGGGGAGCAGTCGACGCACGAAAGGTAATAGTAGATGGATATGTGGCGGATGAAAATGACGAGAGGAATCGACAGGGCGCTCGCCCAGAGAAAACATCGGAACTCGGGAGAGGCGTCGCTGGATATCTGGTACAGGCAGAGGGCGAACAGCGGCGCTATCCATGCCCCCGTGATCTGCTGGAAGGCACGCAGGGGACGCTGCAGGCTTCCTTTTCTGTAAAAGCCGCTGTGATCCAGCAGTACGAGAATGATCAAGGCTGTGGCAGACGCAGAGATCAGATCCGTGAAAGAGAAGGTGTCCGCAAGCCTGCCTCCCGCTGAAGAGGCTGCGAGCGCGGAAAGACATTTCGCGGCATAAAGGCACACGAAAATGAGTAAGGCGTCGAGCATTTGGAAGATGTGCCGCCGAGCTGTGCTGTTTGTATACATAGAAAGTTAAGTATCCATTGAAATGAACGCGGAAATTATATTACATCCGTGCGCCCGGGCAAGTTTTAATTGTATGAAGAAGCCGGGAGCAGCCCAAGCGTCTGGGCGATGCTTCTCCGTTTCAGTGAGAATTCGGCCCATTCCCGGCCGGCGTCCGAAGCGGCCACAATCCCGCCTCCAGAGGTCAGGCTGACGAGTTGCCCTTTCCACGAAACGCCTCGAAGAACGGTGAACATTTCCAGCGATCCTTCCCTCAAGAGCCCGAATGGCGCCCCGAAAGTGTCCGGGCAGTGGAGACGGCGGCGCCATTGCGCGAGGGTTTTCAGTGTTTCCGGGGTGCGGGGATAGGGACCCAGAGCCGGTGTGGGGTGAAGACGTTTCAGCCAGAATTCGGGCGGGTGTTCCTCGTCCGCTTCCAGTGAGATCGGCGTGTAGAGGTGTGCCAGAGCACCCACCGTGCGCACGCGCCGCCGGCCTTGGACGAACCTTCCGCAAGAAGCGAGTCGTTCCCGCACGGCATCGACGACAATTCTGTGTTCGGTCAATTCTTTTCGGTCGGCCGTCAAACGCCCGCTTTCGCCTCGGGCGGCGGTTCCCGCCAGCGCCATGGTCTCCAGGCGCCGCCCCTGTAGCGTGAAGAGCGCTTCCGGACTCAGGCCGGCGAATCCTTCATCCGCGCTCCAGAAGGCGTAAGTGCGCGCTCCCGGCAGATCCAGACAAGCGCGCACGGCCAGCAGGCGCGCATCCGTCCGCCGGACGAGTCTTCCTTGTTCCGCCATGGCGGGCACGGTTTTCTTCAATCTTTTCGAGGCCAGCATCGCCTTGATTTCCCGGAATACTTCGGCGAAGGCGGCTTGCGGAGGCGGCTCCCATGCGATTTCCGGAGCGGGGGGCAGCTCTCCTTCCTCCGAAACCCGTTCCAGACGGGCGGGGACTTTCCACGGGCATGGGTCTTCCAATCCGTATGTGTTCGTGTAAAAGGCCGGTTCCCCTGCCGGTGCGGTTTCGAGAGCCCGGAAAGGAGCCGTTCCGCAGTACAATGCCCCGTCTCGGGCGCGGAACAAGGCGCCGGATTCGAGCGACGTCAAATCGCGGTACGTCATCATCCCTCTTCCCCGATCATGGCGGTGATGCGGGCGCGTTCAAAATCAGCGGGGCAGAGTGTCAGCGAAACCCGCTTCCCGGGGCGCAGGCGCTCCCGCAGGCACAGCTCTCCTTTCTCCACGAAGGCGATTACCGGCTTCCCGTTGGGCAGGCGGGCGCGGAACGCGCCCCGCGAGACTTCTTGCTCAAGGACGCCTTCGCAATGAATGAATTTTGGTGGTTGGTGCGCGTCGGTCATCGCGTCAGAAGAAACTTTTCAGCCCTTTTTTCAAAATTCCGGATGCTTCGTCGGCCGCCTCTTCCAAGAGGGAGGGTTTCGCTTCCTCTTTCGGAGCCGCGCCGTCGGGGGAGAGTGACGGCGCCACGGTTTTCAGGAGGTCGCCCGCCGTGTCTTCAATCGAGCGCAGAGTTCCCCTGCCGAGCAGGCTGAGCGCGCGCACGCTGAAATCTTCTTGGGGAGAATCGATTGTGCCGCTGAGGTTTACATTCACCCAGCGGAAGCCGGCTTCGCCCTTGGCATTGAACAGGGAGTCGAGCGCCGAGAGAGCCGCTTGAGGAAAGCCTCTGAAAACCTCGTCGGCGATCCCCACGAGCAATGTCCCCTTCAACCTGCCGCCTTCGCCTACGATGATGCGCCCCCGCATGCGGAACAGCCCGTTGCTCTCCGCGGCCAGAGGGTCGATCAGCACGGCGTTTTCTATCTGCATTGCGCGGTCGCTGTATGGATAGGAAAACGCGGCGGAGGCGCGGTTCAGGGGTATGTCGCGGAATCGTCCGGCTCCCGGGATGCTCAGCTTGTCGAGGACGGGCAGCGCGGTTAGTTTCCCTTCGTGGAGCGTCAGGTCTCCCTCCGCTTTCCTCAGGCCGTCCAAGTCTCCCTGAAAGAGCGCCTTCCCGTACAGGCGGCCGCTGAGGCGCTTCACCCAGTCCTCCGTCAGCAGTTGCTCCACATCGGCGTTGTCCACCCGAGACTGGACGCTCCATTTCCTTTTGTCTGGGGAAAAGAAGGCTTGAAGTCGCACTTCTCCCGGCGTGCAGAGAAAACGGGCATTCGTCAGCTTCAATACTCCCTTTTGGGAGGACAGAACGGCTGAATGAAGGGGCGCGTCGCGAATGAGCGGATAGGGGGATTTCCACTTTCCGCTCCGGAATGAGGCCGACCAGTCTGCATAATCCTTCGCCAGGGGTGCGAGCTCCACACGCGTTCCGCAGATGCTGTAAGTGTCCTCCCCGTTCTCGAAGATGAAGTCGCCGCGTTCAATTGCGATCGGGCCGATGAGGAAGTTTTCCGGCGTAAATGCGCCGCGCCGCGTTCCCGTCTTGAACAGTTCGGAAAAGGGGATGGTGAAAAAGCCGGGCTGGGTTTGCAGCTCCAGCCGAGCTACAGTCATCCGGGGGATGGAGAGGCAGCGGTTGGCCAACGGCCATAATTCGAATTCGGCGCGGGCTTTTTCCACATTCAGCCGGCAGCTCCCGTCCGCCATGGCCAGCTCCAGCCGGGGCAGCCCCAAAGAGGCGCCTTCGAGCTCGAAGGGCTGCGGAATGGAGACCCGCCCCTCCCGGCCCAGGCTTTCCGCCAGGCCGTTCTCCGCGTCCGTCCGAAACGCATCGCCTGAAATGTAGCCGACCAGCCAGCAGTACCCTCCGGCCAGCAAGGCCAGTGCCAGAGTAACCAGCCCCCCTGCCCCGTACAGCAGGTGCTTTTTCCATCGCTGCCGTCTCTTCTGTTCGGATTTGCGTATTCTGGCCATGACCGCTGGCTGCACGATAGCATGAATTTCATCCCCTGCCA